>JAKFYF010000321.1 GCA_021731005.1 Hyphomonadaceae bacterium | reverse complement strand
GCAAGACCTGGCGAGTACGCCCTGCGGGCGAGGGCCATCTTCGCCAGCATCGAAGCGGGCGCCAATCCGGAACTCAAGCGCGCCGCGGGCAACGCCGATGATCGTTTGCACGCGGCGCGCGCCGCGGAAGGGGAGGCGTTAAGCGGGTGCGATGAGGAGCTTGACGCCTTGGAGGCGGCCGCGCGCGCGGGACCCGCGCGTGCGCTCATCACTTTGATCAAGCGCTATCACGCCAGAAGGATGCGCGAGGCCAGCTTCATTCGCGAGCGCGCGCTGTTGCGCGCGCTCGCGCCCAACGGGGAGTAACCGACCTAATATTTAGGCTTATTGAGTGGGATATGAAACGCCGCGCGCGCAGCCTCCCGCGGTCGAGTTGATCGACGAAATGGAGAGAAATCATGCAAGACAACACAAACGACGAGCGCGAAGAGCTGACCGAGATCGGCGCCGCAAGCGAGCTCACCCAGGCGATCGGCAACACCCGCGTCGAGCCGAACGGACAGCCGCTCTTCTTCAAATAGGCAAAGCCCTTCGCTGAACCTTGAGGTGCGCCGCGAGGCTCGTTCGCGGCGCACCTTTGCGTGCGCGTGGACGGCTGCGCGCGGACGGCTGTGCGCGGATTGGGTGCTTGCTGCAAATGTTCACTTCAATTGAGTGTTCTATTTTTCCCGCGCGCGCGATGGTCGACGCGGCTGCAAATCTCGCGGCCGGACAAGAGGAGAAACGCCATGCTTGAACACAACGACGATGCGACCCTTGAAACGGATGTGGACGAATTGGGCGCCGCGAGCGAGCTGACGCGTGCGATCGGCAATCGTTTCACCGAGATGAACGGCCATCCGCTGCAGTGGATGTGATCGCGCCACTGGAAGCGGACGCCGGCGTCGGCGCCCGCTTCCTTCCCGCCGCGCTGGCGCCGGGCGTTCACGCGGCGTGGGCGGACGGCAGACTCATTTTTCTCGATGTCTTGCGCGACCGCTATTTCAGGCTCGATAGCGAGCGTTCGGCGGCCTTGAGCGCGACTGGCTCTCTTTCGCCAGCGGCGGCGCGTGCATGCGCGCACTTAGAGGCCAAGGGTTTGATCCGCGCCGCGCGCTCGGACGCACTGCGCAAGGAGACCTCGCCGGCGATCTCGTTTGCGCGTACGCCGATCAATCTGGCTCAGCTTTTCGGCGTGTGGAGCGCCTGCGCTTGGGCTTCCTACATTCTGAAGACGCGGTGCTTCTCGGCGGTGCTGGCGGCGGCGCCGGGGCCCCGGACCGATAAGGGCGTACGCGCCCACAAGCTTGACGCCGCGCGGGTCTTTCTCGCCCATCGCGCGCTCTATCCGCGCGATTATGGGTGCCTGTTCGAAGCCTTGGCCTTGAAGCGCTACCTGGCGCAGCGAGGTTATGGCGCGCTTTGGGTGTTCGGCGTGCGCGGGGCGCCGTTTGCCGCTCATTGCTGGCTCGAAAGCGAGGGCCTGGCGCTCAATGACGATCCCGACAATGTCGGCGCCTTCAACCCGATCCTGGCTGTGTGATGGGCCGCTACATCATTTGTTTGGGTGCGGCGCGCCCAGCTGAGCCTGCAATGCCAAAGGGCGCCTGGCGCGTTGCGCTTGATGAAGCTGGGGCCTGGGCGTGTGTATGCGCGTTGCCTGTTGAAACAAATACCTGCGCGGGGAAAACCAGCCTCGTCTTGTTGGGGGAGCTCTACGAAAAGAAGGGCGCGATCGTCGCCAGGCGCTGCGAGTGCGCCTCCCAGAGGCTTTCCCGGATCGTCGATAACGCATGGGGGCGATACGTCGCGCTCGCGCGCGACGGTGAGGGGCCAGCCTGGAGCGTGATGCGCGATCCGAGCGGGCGCATCCCCTGTTATGTCGCGCCGATCGCGCGCGGAATTGTGGCGTTTTCTCACATTGAGGACGCGCGCGCCTTCGGCGCGGGTCTTGAAGGCGTCGATTGGCGAAATCTCGCCGCCCTCATTCAAGCCCCGCGTTTGCGTAACGGCGCCACTGGCTTGAAGGGCGTGTTTGAACTCTTGCCAGGCCAGTGCGTCGATGAAGCGGGCCAATGTAGGCTCATCTGGTCGCCCGCGAAGTTTGCAACCGAGCGCGTCATCGAAGATCGCGCCGCCGCGCGCGCGGCGCTCGCCGATGCGGCCGAGGCCTCGATCGCGCACGCGGCGAGGCGCCAGCAGCGCATCCTGCACTTGCTGTCGGGCGGCCTTGATTCCTCGGTGATGTTGGCGTGCTTGGCAGGGGCGCAAGCAAGCGAGAAGACAACCTGCCTCACCTTTACACAAGGCGCGGCAAGCGAACTCGACGAGACCCGCTACGCTCGCGCGGCTGCCGCGGCGGCGAGCGTGGATTTGCAAGAGGCGCACCTCGATCCTGCGCGCGTGCGCCTGGAGCGGGCAGGCGCCTACGCAGCGGCGCCGCGCCCGCAGAATTATGTGTTTTCGATCGAGACCGACGCCGCCGAAGCCGCCGCCGCGCGCGATTGGCGCGCGACGGCGTGCTTTTCCGCCGCCGGCGGGGATGGCCTCTTCTATCAATTGCGGGCGAAAATCTTCTGCGCCGATTATGTGCTGCGCCATGGGCCGATGCCGGGCGCTTTCCAGGTCGCTCTGGATAATGCGCGCCTGGCGCGCGTGTCGGTGTGGACGATCCTGCGCGAGACGTGTGCGCTTGCCTACGGCCGCGAAGCCTTCGCGCCCGAGGCCGCAGCGCGCAATCCTTGTCTTTCCCCCGATATAGGCGCTTGCGGTGCAGATTGGCTTGCCGGCCATCCCTGGTTTGAGGGCGCTCTCTCGCCAGGCAAGCGGCTCCATCTTTGGGCCGTGCTCGATTGCCTTAATCTCTGCTACCCGTTCGCACACGCCGAAGACGCGCCCACGGAATTTCCCCTGATCAGCCAAAAGCTGATCGAAACCGTGCTCGCTATTCCCTCTTATGTCTTGACCAGCGGGGGACAAGATCGCGCGCTGCTGCGCGAAGCATTTTCAGGACGCGTGCCGGGTGAGATTGTAGCCCGCTCCAGCAAAGGCGCGATGGACGGGTATTATGCGCAGCTCTGCGCCAGCAACGCCCAGTACATACGTGAGCGCCTGTTGGATGGCGTATTGATACGCGAAGGTCTGCTGGACCGCGCCACAATCGAACGCGATCTGCCGCAGCGGGGCGAGCCTCGCGATGGATGCGAGATGGCGCTCTTGCATCTCCTCGACGCTGAAATGTGGGCGGACGCCTGGGCCAAACGGTGAGGCAGGAAAAAAAGACCCAAAGCCGTGCGGCGCGTCCGCTCGCTCTGACCGCGCGCGCCATCGCCTTAGCGCTCGATCGCCGCGCGGCCGGCAACGCCCTCCTTGGCGTCGCTGCCCTGATCGTTGGCGCGGTCTGCGCTGCGCTCGCTGCAGCGGCGTTCGCGTTCGCGGTGAGCGGAGCAGGGGGCAAGGCCGGTCTCGCCCACCTCTGCGCTGCAGCCCTCTTGGGCGCCGGCGCACAAGGCCTTGAGGTAATCAAATGGCGCCTGCACGCGCGCGCCGAACAGGCCTTGGAGCGCGCGCTCACCGAGAAGCTCTTCACCGCCGGGCTCAACACAAGTGCGGGCGCGAGCGTAGGCGCGCAGATGCAAGCCTTGGCCGATGCGCTGGTGGGCTGCCGGCTCATGTTTCAGCACGGGGTCTTCACCGCGCCGTCGGCCTTGATCGGGGCGCTGGCGGCGGCGTTCGTGATCGCCGCGATCGGTCATGCCGGCTTGGCCTTGGTCATTGTCCTGTTTGCGCCGGCCTATGTCGCAGCCTCGCTTGTCACCGCCAGGCGCCTCACCGTGGCCAGCACGCGCGTCGCCGCCGTGCGGCTCAAAGCGGCGGGACGGTTTGGCGACGGCTTCGTCAATCGTGAGGCGATCAATGTGTTCATGGCGCAAGGCTTCCTCGCGGCCGGCTTGCGCCGTGCGCTCGTCGCGACCGAGCGCGTCTCCAATCTTCTCTCGGGCTTGCGGGCGCAGGCCAGCCTTGCGGCAATCGCGGTCTTTGCCGCGGCGTTGCTGACCTCGTTTTGGCTTGCCTGGAGCGGGGCCCACGATGAAAGCGCGCGCGTGCGCGCGATCGTTTTGGCGCAGGTGAGCCTCATGAGTTTACTCGCCCCGCTTGAGTTTTGTGCGCAAGCCGTGCGCGACCTGATCTGGGCCCGCGCGCTGGTGGCCCCGCTCGGATGGCTCATGGGTGCTGGCGAGCCCTTAGCTATGCCGGCCAGGGAAGGGGAGGGAGCCGCTGTGGAATTGGACGCTGTCACGTTTGCCTATCCTGGGCGCGGCCCCATTCTGCGCGGAGCGAGTCTTGTTGTAGCGCGGGGCCAATTTGTCGGTGTTTTGGGCGAAAGCGGCGCGGGCAAGTCGACATTGCTGCGGCTGGTGAGCGGCGCGCTTCTCCCCCAGAGCGGGCGCATCCGATTTGGCGCTTCGGCCAATGCTTGTGTGAGATTGTCGGCGGCGCTGCAAGAACCGCTGCTGGTCGACGACACCATCGCCGCCAATATCGCCTTCGGGCGAAGCTTCAACAGCGAAGAGATGGAGCGCGCGATCGCGTGCGCGGGGCTTGAGCGCCTCATCGCCGGCCTGCCGCAAGGTTTGAACACGCGCGTGGGCGAACGCGGCGCGCTCTTGTCGGGAGGCGAGCGCCAGCGCGTGGCGTTGGCGCGCGCGCTTCTAAAGCCCGCCTCTCTTTATCTGCTCGACGAGGCGACAAGCGCCTTGGACCCCGCAGCCGAACAAGAAGTGATGGCGCGAGTGGCCAAGGCGGTGCGGGGCGTCTCCTCGCTACTGGTGATCGCGCATCGAGCAAGCGCTTTGGCCGGCGCTGATCGCATCGTCGAACTGCGCGACGGCGTCTTTGTCGAGAGCGGAGCGCGGCTCTGCTAGGCGCGTTCGAACGCCTGCGCGCCTCACGAGCGCCTTACCGGAGCGGGCGCTCTGAGGCGTGACGTGAGCGGCGCATAAAGCAGCGCTGCGCACGGCGCGGCGGCTCCGAGGGGCGGGTCTTGCTGCATCCTTACAAGGGCAAACCTCGCCCCGCGCGATCCACTCAAGTGAGGCGCGCTCGCCGCCCCACCGCGAGGTTTTTCAGCAGGCTGCTCGTCTCTCAAATGATCTCGACCGGGTAGAGGCGATGCCCGCGCTTGATGCGGTAGGTCGCGAAGTCGTTGTGATCGAGTGTGAACACCCGGCGTGTACCCAGCGTTTCAGCGGCGGCGATAACGGTCGCATCGGCGAGATCCATGGGATGGTCTCGGTAGGTGTCCATCAATTCGAAAGCGCGCAACGTTTCCTCTTGCGAACTAAAATGAACAGCCATGCCGCCATCGGCAATGAAGGTCCTTAGAGCTTCAGAACCACGGCTCTGGGGCGCCAAGATATGAAAGGCTTCAGTGAGAACCAGCAGCGTCGTCACCGTGGGCAGCCGAATCGCAGATAGAGTCTGGCGGCAAGACGCATGCTCTTCCTCTTTGGGATCAAACAGGGCGACGAGCGGCCCAGTATCCACCAGAATCATCTTTTTCGCTTACGCACAATGGCTTCACGTGCGGCTTCCCGCGATCGCGAAGCTGGCCCGCTCGCATAGCCGCCAGGGCCCAACTCCTGCCGAGAATAGATTTCGAACGCCGCGCTGGTCGGCGCCCTTGCAAGCGTTTCTTCAAGCAGGCGCACGCCCTCCTTGAGCGCGTCTGAGACAGTCCAGCCGGTTTTATGCTGGATACGTTTGAGGCGCGCCTCATCCTCGGGATCCATACGTAGGGTTTTTGTGGCCATCTTCGATCTCAACGACGTAATACAAATAGTATTACGTTATGACATTCCGGTCAAGTCCACAGCTACAATGCCTGAGTTGCGCGGACGCTGCCGCAGTAACTCAAGCACTCAGTGCGTAAGCGGCGCGCGCATAGCCCGCCAGCGGGCGTATTGATCTCGCTCGATCGGGGAGGGCGATTGAAAGTCCTGCAGCCAGAATCTGAACCAATCGAGATTACGCCGATAGAGAGCCAAGCGATGGGCGGGCTGCCACATCACATGGTCTTCATCGGCAAACACATAAGCCTCGACGGCTTTGCCGTGGGTCTGCAGCGCTGCCAGCGGCTCAAGCGCCATGGCAAGTTCCCGGTCGGCGGTTTGGATGAGCAGCGGCGTTGTGATGCGAGCTGCATTGCGCGCGATCGACAAACCCGACCAATGGCGGTCATCGACCCCGCCGGGCGCGCCCAGGCCCAGCCTGGTGTAGAAGGCCCGTTGCTGCGGCGAGGACATCGTAAACAAGATCGGCTCCCAGGCGCCGCCGGAGATCGAGGCGGCGCGGAAGCGGTTGGAATGGGCGATGGCGTAGGCGGTCGAGGCCGAGCCATCGCTGAGGCCGCTGAGGCCGATGCGACTGGGATCGACATCGCCGCGCGCGATCAACGGCTCAAGTCCTGTTTCAAGCGCGCCAAAGATGTCTTGGCGCTGGCGCAGATTCTCAAAGCTCTGCCGTTCGATCTCGTCTTCGTCAGGTTCGCGCGCGTCGAGATCCCAATCTTCGGGGCGGTCGATAGCCAGGACGGCGATGCCGGCGGCGGCATAAGCTTGCACGGGACTGAAATCGCCGGTGCCCCCGCGCAGGAAGCCGCGGGCGCGATAATGCACGACGACCAAAGGAAAGCCCGCGGCGGGACGGGGCGTGCGTGGGCGGACAAAATAGCCGAAATCGGGAAAGCCCAGCGGCGAGCGCCATTCGAGCCGTTCGGCGGACGCGAGCGCCGCGCGTTCGAAATCGGGGTTGAGATCATGGAGCGTGGTGACAGCGCCGCTGTCGAGGTTAAGGGCCACCAGAGTCTGGGGCGCGAACGCGCTTTCTGTGAAGCAGACAAGGCCGATGTCAGCCAGGTCGCAATCATACCAGATAGCCTCGGTGGCGATGAGTTGGCGCACCGCTCCGGTGGACGGGCGCCAGCGATAGAAGGCAAAGCGCGAGAAGGCCCAGCCCTCGCGGCGCAGGAAGACGATATCGCCATCGGCAAGCCGCCAGGCATCGATGATCCATCCGCTGCAGGAGGGCGCGGCGCATGCAGTGAACGGCGCGCGCGGGCGGTCGCGCGCATAAAGCGTGACCGGTGCGCCGCCGCCGCGCAGCTGGGGGTTCGCCAGCGCAAGCACGGCGGCGGCGCCGTTGGCGAACGGTTTTCGCCAACGGACAAGGTGAGGTTCTCCCGCGAAGGGCGCCACCATTGGCGCCTCGCCCTGGTGTCGAACGGTCCACATATGGGCCATGCCGGGCGCGCCATTGTAGCCGCTTGGCGGGCGCATGGCTCGGTAGCGCGCGATCTCCAAAGCGGAGGCGGCGCGCACCGCGCGGCTGGCGAGTTCGATCGCCTGACAGCAGGGTGGGTCTGGAACTTCCCCATGCGTGCGCACGGGCGCCCACGAGGAAACCGGATCGAAGCGATCGTCGAGCAAGAAGCCAAGCCGCGCCTCGGCTGCGCGACTGGCGTCAAGCGCGGCCCGCGCTGGACCCGCATCATAAATGATCGCGCGCCCATCGGCCGACCAGACAAAATCGACGACGTCGCCGTCGGTGTCGGTGATCTTTTCTTGTCCCCCGCCGTCGCTGCGCGCGCGCCAAATCTGGGTCGCTTCGCCGTCGCGGCGCAGATAGGCGATGGCGGTCTCATCGGGCGACCAGCGCGGCGCAAGGCTCATCCACACGCTCATCGGCCGTTCGCTGCGCGGCGTGCGCCCAAACGGCATCTCCCCGCCCGAAGCGATAACCACCGGCTCGCTCGGGCGCGCAAGATCGAGCGCCAGCCAGTGCGAGCGATAGAGATTGGCGCCCGCATCGGCGCGGCGCACTTCGAACACGACGCGGTCGCCGCTGGGCGAGACGCTCAAGCCCGCGGCCTCGCGCAGTTCCACCAGCGCCCGCGCCAATGCGTCGACGTCTGGCCCCGCTGAACCTTCAGCGCGTGCGCCGCCGAGCCCGCCCAGCAGCGCCCAGCAGGCGAGCGCCGTCGCACATCTCCGTATGCCCATCACCAGGTCTTGGTGAGTGCAAAGGACACAAAGCGTCCGACCGGATCGGCATTCTCGGGGTCGTAGCCAACCCCGATCGGATTATTGAGGAAAGGCGGGTCTTGGTTGAAGAGATTGCGGACGTTGAGCCTGGCCTCGACGTCTGCTGTGTCAAACAAATAGGCAAATGAAAAGTCCGCGCTGGTCCAGGCATCGACGCTGCGATTGTTGGCGCTGTCGCGATAATCGTCGGCATGATTGATCGCCATAGCGCCGCTCAAGTTTTCGCGCCGCCAGCCAAGAGTGGCGCGCAGGCGCAGATCGATCGGGTTGTTGGCGGTGTCCACAAGATCAATCGTTGGCCCGCTTTCGCTGAAGGCTTGTTCGAAGGTGAAAAGATAAGAGCCGCTGAGCGAGGCGGTGAACTCCCCGCCAAAGCCCGCAAAACGCTGCGACAGATCGAAGTCGAGCCCGCTCACCAGCGAGCGCGAGAGATTGCGCAGCCGCGCATCGACGATGGCGCCCACTTCCGAGGCGGGCGGGGTGGGACCGATCGGAATGAAGAAGGGCGCGTCGAAATAGCTCTGCACCAAGCCGTCGTCGGGGTCGCGGACTATGATCGGGGCATAGAGCAAAGGCTCGCTGAGCACGGTAAAGGGGTTCGCCGGTGAGGCGATGCGGTCGGCGAAATCGATGCGAAACCAATTGAGCTCGAAGCCAAAGCCCTCCCAAGCTGGCGGGCGCAGGCTGAAGCCCGCCGTCCAGGTTTCCGCGGTCTCAGAAGCAAGGCCTGGATTGGTGCCTTGCAGGATCAAGGTGGTGGTCACTCCGCTCGGCGAGGCCGGATCGGCGATGGGAAACACCAAGGCCGCCTGCGATCCGGCCACCGTTTCGGTGAGCGAGGGCGATTTGAACGAGCGACCCCAAGCGGTGCGCAGCGCCAAGCCCTCGACCGGCGCCCACACCAGGCCGAGCTTGGGCGTAGTGTCGGCGCCGCCATTGCTGGTGTCCTCGCGCCGGCCCGCGAGCGTCAGCTCAAGGCGGTGGGCCGCAAACACATTCTGCTCGGGCGCAATCAGGGGAACGCGCGCCTCTACGAAATAGGCGCTGACGTCTCGGCTCTCGTCGGGCGATTGGCGCAGCGTTGGGCTTAGAGCGGAGGTGAACTCGATGGTGCGCGAGCCGAAGGTTTCTTGGCGATATTCAGCCCCGACGGCGAGGCGCAGCGGGCCCGCCGGCAGATTGAAGACCTCGCCGTCGGCTTGGACGGTGAAGCCTTCCATCTCGGATATGTAGCGTGTTTCGGCCCAGCCTCGGATGAAGCCCAGCACACTTGCCGCCGTGTTGGCGCCGTCGCCGAAGGGATTGAAATAGCCATCGATGGCGGGATCGAAATCAGGCGCGTCATCAATGAGCCCCAGCGCTTCATCGAGGCGGGCGCTGTTGACGGCGTTATCGATGCGAAAGAGCCCGCGCTCGCGGCCGTAAAGAGCCGTGAGCTCCGTCCTCCAGGTTTCGCCGAGATCGGCGCGCAGTCCGCCGGTGAGACCCACGCTTTCATTACCTCCGCTTGAAACCACGGGGCCCAGATCGTCGATGAAATTGTATTGCAGGACGAGCGAGGTCGCCCCAGGCGCCAGTTCCACAAAGCCTGGATGGGTGGAAGGCACAATCATGAAGAAGCTGGTCGCACCGCCGCTATTGCGCCGGTAGCTGCGGTCGGCGCCGCGCGCTTCACCGAAGAGCTCAACAACGGAACCGAGCTTAAGCGCGCCCGTCAGATAAAGGCTCTGGCGTTCTTGCCTGCCCAAGAGATCTTGGCCTTCATTGTTGTTGTGAAGATTGGGCTCGCCCAAAATGAAATCGCCGGCAGTGAGGGCCGTGCCGTCTTGGCCTCTTGGCGCCGCGGCGAAGACAGGGTCGATCACGGTGGCGGGATTGGCGGCGGTGAGGCTGAAATCCGAGCCGCCAAAGCGCGTCAGATCGCTATTGGCGGCAAAATCGCGCTCGGCGTTGGCGAGGGGATCGCGTTCGGAATAATCATAGACGCCGAACAGGCGCGCATGCGCTCCCGCGCGCCCGAACACTTGGGAAAAGCCACGTTCGGCCGCGGCCCCGTCATAGGCTGCGCCATAGCGCGCGCTGGTTTCGGCGCCGTCAAAATCATCGCGCAGGATGAAATTGACCACCCCGCCAATGGCGTCGGAGCCGTAAATGGCCGAAGCGCCGTCGGTCAAAACCTCGACGCGGTCGAGCGCCGAGAGCGGTATCGCCGACACATCCACGAACAAGCCGTTCGAGGTGCCGGTGCTGCTAATGCGGCGCCCATTGATCAACACCAACGTGGAATCCGCGCCTAGGCCGCGCAGATTGATGCTCGATCCCGCCAGCAGATTGTTGGCGCCGTCGCCGGTGCGGGTGGTCTCGTTGGGGCCGCCGCCGAAATTCTGCGGCAGCGTGGCCATCAGCTGGCTGACATTGGCGGCGCCGCTTTCGGCGATCTCGCCGCGCCCAAGCGTAATGACAGGGGAGGGGCCTTGTCCGGGCAGACGCGTGCCGGTGACGATGATCTCGTCCTCTGCCGGTGCGCTCGGATCGCCGTCAGCGCCGCCCTCCAGGCGCACGGCCTGGTCCAAGACGATAGCGCCATCCGCATTGATGCGGCCTGAAAACGGGGCTTCGGACAATAGACGATCGAGCGCACCCTGGCGCGTGAACGACCCTTGCAGCGCCGGCGCGCGCAAGCCTTGCAGGCGTGCGCTCGGAACAAGCAGGCTCAAGCCCGATTGGCGCGCATATTCGGTGAGCGCTTCGGCCAAAGGCTGGGCGGCGATGGCGTAGCTAACACGATCATCCGCGGTCGCTGCGGCGGCTGCGGCGCCCGTTGGCGTGGTCGTCTGCGTCTGCGCCTGCGCCGGCGCGGCGGCCAGCATTGCGCTCGCCGAAGCCCCGGCGAGCAAGACCGACACAACAAGGCGCGCGGACGGCCCGGCGCGCTCATGGCGCTTGGAAAACCCCATGAAACCTCTCCCGTTCGCCCTTATTGGCGGGCGTCGACAGGCAAGACGAACGGGGTTCGAAAAGCGGACCTCCGGCGCAAAGGATTTTTCGTCGATTGATTCTGGGATTACCTCTGGCGCGCGCGACAGAGCCGGGCTCGGCGGGGGAGGAAAATTTCTGCGGACCAGAATCAGGCGCCCAAGTCAGGCCAGGACAGTTGGCGTTGCGAAGGACATCGCTCGGAGGTCAGCTCAACCCCGCAATCGCCGACGCGCCTCAACACAGGCTTTACTGCCGCCGGAACAAGACCTGACCTGAGGCGTCGCGTTCAGCGCGCGCGCCGAGATTGGCTTCGACCAGGGCGATGAAGCCCTCGACATCGGCGCCGTCGAGATGGACGCTGACGCGTTCTTGCGCGAGCGCGCGATCGGAGAAGGCAAAGGAGACGCCCGAAAAGCGCGTCAGCTCAGCGGCTGCTTCCGAGAGCGGCATGTCGGCGCCGGCGACGATGCGCCGCCGCCAAGCCAGGCGTTGATCGAGGCCCTGGGGGCCGAGCGCATTCACCGCCGCGCCCCCTGCGGTGTTCAACACAAATTCCTGGCCCGCTCCCGCATCGAGCGCGGGTTGTGGCGCCACCAGCCGCGACCACAGCGAGCGCCCCGGAGTGGACTGACACGATGCTGCGCCCTCGACCACGCTGGCGATCATGCCCGCGTCAGTGACGCGTACACTTACGCTCCCCGAGGCGATGCGCACCTCGCCGTAGCGGCTGGCGACAATGAAGGGCCGCGCCGGGTCTGGGGCCACTTCAAAAAAACCAACCCCGTCTTCGAGCACAACGCGGCGCGCGCTGGGGTCAAAGAGAACGTTCATCTCCGCTGACGGCCCCAATTCCGCGCGCGAGCCATCGGCTAAGAGCAGCGGGCGGATTTCGCTGACCTCGGTCGCATACGCGGTTCCGCCGCCATCGCCCAAGGGCGCTGGGGTCAGGATGGGCGCAAACACAAATACGGCCGCCGCGGCAGCCGCCGCGATGGCGCCAAGCCCCAATCTGGCCGCGTTGAGCCGGGGTCTCGGCAAGCGCGCGCCCGCGTCATTGGCCGCGCCAAAGCCGGGCCTTTCCTTAAGCAGCGGCGGCGGCAGGCGGGCGAGCACGCCGCCCAATTTGTCCCAGGTGGCTGAAACCTCCGCCCAGGCGGTCTTATTGTCCGCCGATGCGGCAAGCCAGGCCTGGAAGCGCGCGATCTCCAAGCGAGGGACGTCTGGGTGATCGAGCAGCACCAGCCACTCGCTCGCCTCGCGTTCGGCCTCAGTGGGCGCGGGATGAGCCATGGGGGGAAAGCTTAGCCCGGACCGGGCTCATTGTCGCGCGAGGCGCGGACTTGCGCCTGGCAGCGCGCCAGCGCCTGCACGATGAGCCGGCGCACCTGGCGTTCGCTCACCCCAAGGCGCTGGGCGATCACGGAGGGCGCCAATCCTTCAACCCGGCGCAACACCAAGGCGGTCCGCTGCACCTCCGACAAGCCCGCGATCGCGGCCTCCAGCACCCGGCGCTCTTCTTCGATGATGCACGCCTGTTCAGGAGAGGGCAGCGGATCGGCTGAAGCCGGCCCCGACAAATCCGCCACTGCCCGCACGGGAGAGGCGCGCCCGCGCCGCACCTGGTCGATGGCCAGATTGCGCGCGGTCTGGAACAAGAACGCCCGCGGCGAGGCCACATTCTTGGGTTCAGCCGCATAGAGCCGGGCGAAACTCTCCTGGGCGACGTCCTCGGGCGACACCGCAGGCCCGAACCGGGAGAGGAAGCGCACCAGGCGCGGGGCCTCGCTCCGAAACAGGCTCACCCAATCCCAGGACGCGCTCATGGCGCCTCCCTCGCCAAGGAGGCGGCAAGCCTCTCCACATCCCCCACAAACCAGGTCTCGATCTCATCGGAGAGGACCGAGCCCTCCTTTTCGCAATAGACCAACACCGCCCGGTCGAAATCGCCCTCTGCGAGCATCGTTGCGAGGTCGCGATAATCGGTGCTCTGAGCGAGAATCGTGCAACGAACGACGATGCGGCGGTTGTTGGCTCCTTCGAGCGCGAGGTCAAAAGTGTTATCGCGCTCCTTAACCTGCGCCACCAAATGTAGGCCGGGCCCCGCGAGCAATGCGCGAACGGCACCGACCGCAGACAGATCGCACTCCTGGGTAGACCTCGTGACTGTCATTTCGCTCGCCGGGGAAAATACGATTGTCGAGTATACTCCGTGGTGAAATGCACCTCAAGACTGTGGGCTTGCGGGGATGTCGCTTCGAGACGTCTTCGCGCGCAATTTGCGCAAATGCCGCTTGGAGGCAGGGCTTTCTCAGGAGGCTTTGGCTGCCGACGCTGGCATTGATCGAACATATGTGAGCGCGCTTGAGCGCAGGGTGTATAGTGCGAGTA
>JAKFYF010000229.1 GCA_021731005.1 Hyphomonadaceae bacterium | reverse complement strand
CGACGAGTTCAAGAAGGGCGCGGAGCTGAAAAAGCGCGCTAGCGTGGAGGGCGCTACCCACGATCTCGGCCATGGCGACGTGGTGATCGCGGCGATCACCTCATGCACCAATACCTCAAACCCCTCGGTGCTGATCGCGGCGGGCCTGCTCGCGCGCAACGCCATCGCCAAGGGGTTGAAGCCCAAGCCCTGGGTGAAGACTTCACTCGCGCCCGGTAGCCAGGTGGTCACCGATTATCTCGACAAGGCCGGCCTCAGCGACGATCTCAACGCGCTCGGCTTCAATCTCGTCGGCTATGGCTGCACCACCTGCATCGGCAATTCGGGGCCCCTGCCGCCGGCGATCTCCGCGGCGGTGAGCGAAAGCGATCTCGTGGTCGCCTCGGTGCTCTCGGGCAACCGCAATTTCGAGGGCCGCGTCAATCAGGACGTGCGCGCCAATTACCTCGCTTCGCCGCCGCTGGTGGTGGCGTATGCGCTGGCCGGCTCTGTGTACGCCAATCTCGAAACCGAACCGCTCGGCATGGGCAAGGATGCCCGCCCGGTCTATCTGCGCGATATCTGGCCGAGCAATGCCGACATCGAAGCGGTGGTGCGCACTGCGGTCACGCGCGACATGTTTGCATCGCGCTACGGCGACGTGTTCAAGGGCGACCCGAACTGGCAGGCGATCAAGGTTTCCGGCGGGCGCACGTACGAGTGGCCGATCAGCTCCACCTACGTGAAGAACCCACCCTATTTCGAGGGGATGACGATGACGCCCGCGCCGATCACCGACATCAAGGCCGCGCGCATCCTAGCGCTGTTCGGCGACAGCATCACCACCGACCACATCAGCCCCGCCGGCGCGATCAAGAAAGCCTCCCCCGCCGGGCGCTATCTCTCCGAACATCAAGTCGCGCAAGGCGACTTCAATTCCTATGGCGCCCGGCGCGGCAACCACGAAGTGATGATGCGCGGCACCTTCGCCAATATCCGCATCAAGAACGCCATGGTGCGCGACGAGAGGGGCAACCCGGCCGAAGCGCCCGACACCATCCATCAACCCTCGGGCGAACGCATGGCCATGTACGACGCCGCCATGCGCTACCAGAGCGAAGGGCGCGATCTGGTCGTTTTCGCAGGCAAGGAATACGGAACCGGCTCTTCGCGCGATTGGGCGGCCAAGGGGACCAAGCTCCTCGGCGTGCGGGCTGTGATCGCAGAGAGCTTCGAGCGCATCCATCGCTCCAATCTGATCGGCATGGGCGTGCTGCCGCTGCAATTCGTGGACGGGGCCTCCTGGCAGACGCTTGGGCTGACTGGCGCGGAAACGGTCACGATCGAAGGCGTGGCGGACCTTGGACCCCGCCGGCGCGTCAGCGTACGGATCGCTGGTTCGGGCGGGGTTCGGGAGGCGAGCGTCCTCTGCCGCATCGACACCGACAACGAGGTGGAATACTTCCGCAACGGAGGTATTCTCCATTATGTGCTGCGCGGGCTCGCCCGAGAGGGGTAAGCGCGCCCGTAACGCCGGTTTGATTAGGACCGCGGCGGGGGCGCACACAATATGGCGGCGATGATCGCCCGATTTCTCGCGGCGGCGCTGATGGCGCTGGCGGCGGTGATGGCCGACGCCGCCGCTCAGACGCCTGGCCGGCGCGCCGCCATGGTGGTGGAGCTGTACACCAGCCAGGGTTGCCACCAATGCCCGCGCGCCAACCGGCTGCTGGGCATGTTCGCGCGCGAGGAGAGCGTGCTCGCGCTGACCTTTCCGGTCGGAATCTGGGATTATCTGGGCTGGCGCGATACCTTCGCCCGCCCCGAGTTCGGCGACCGCCAACGCGCCTACAGCGGGGCGCTCCGCGTGCGCGGGCGCTTCACGCCGCAATTGGTGGTCGACGGCGCCAACCAGATCAGCGCCGCGGATTGGGACGCCGCCCGCGCCATGATTGATCGAGCAAGGAGCGCGGCCGCGCCCGCTAATGCGCCGGATCTATCCATCATCCGTCTGCGCAATGGCCGCGTGCGGGTTACGATCGGGGCCGGCGCTCCCGGCGCCAACGCCGACATCTGGTTGATCGCCTACGATCCCGGCCCGCTCGACGTCTCCATCCGCGGTGGGCTCAACATGAACCGTACGGTGACGCACTACAACTTAGTGCGCTCCATCGAACGCCTCGCGGCCTGGAACGGAGTGTCCGCCTGGTACGAGCGGCCGCGCTGCACCCCCAATTGCGCTGTGATCGTGCAAACACCCTCGGGGGGACCCGTGCTGTCGGCGGCCTACGTCGAACGTTAGAACGGCTCTGACAAGTTACACAAGCACAGCCCCTCTGGGCTCTGCGAGGGAGGAAAGTATGCCGGCGCCAATTGCCGGTGGGAGCGCTGCTAGTCCATAACGCGGCGTACTGTAAGGGAGCGGACATGGGTGTGCTGGACGGAAAAGTCGTCATCGTCACCGGCGGCGGCAACGGCATCGGCAAGGAATGCGCGCTGCTGGCGGGCCGCGCGGGCGCTGCGGTGCTGGTCAACGACCTGGGCGCCAGCGTCAAAGGCGAAGGCGCGGGCTCGGCGGGGCCGGCCGAACTGGTGGCCCAGCAGATCCGCGCTGCCGGCGGGACCGCGATCTCCAACTCCGACAGCGTCGCCGAGTACGACGCGGTGGCGGCGATGGTGGCGCAGGCAAGAAAGGAATTCGGCGGCCTCCACGCGATTATCAATCCCGCCGGCATCCTGCGCGACGGCATGTTCCACAAGATGGATCCCGCGGATTGGAAAGCGGTGATCGACGTGCATCTGCACGGCGCCTTCAACGTCTGCCGCGCTTCGATCGAGCACTTTCGCGAACAGCAAAACGGCTCCTATGTGTTGTTCACGTCCACCTCCGGCCTGATCGGCAATATCGGCCAGGCCAATTACGCGGCGGCCAAGCTCGGCGTCATGGGGCTCTCGCGCATAATCGCCATGGAGGGGCAGTCGAAAAACGTACGCGCCAACATCATCGCCCCGTTCGCCTGGACGCGGATGATCGCCACTATTCCGATCAAGGATGAAGCCTCGGCCGCGCGGGTGGCGAAGTTCGAGCAGAACATGCGCGCCGACCAGGTCGCGCAGATGGCGATCGCGCTCTGCGCCGATGGCGCGCGCGACGTGTCGGGGCAGATTTTCGCGGTGCGCGGCAACGAGATTTTCCTGTTCGACCAACCCCGCCCGGTGCGCGGCATGGCGCGGCTGGAAGGCTGGACCCCCGAAAGCGTGGTCGAGCACGCCCTGCCCGCGCTGCGCGCCAATTTCACCGATCTCGGCGCGAGCATGAGCGTGTTCCCGTGGGACCCGGTGTGAGGACAGGCGCGCTCGTGGCGCTCATGGCGCTCACCGCCTGCGCGGCGAAATTGGCGGGCGCGCCGGTAGAAATTGCTGGAATCGAATGGATACGCGTCGACGACGAAGACGCTTCGCCGCACTTCGCGCGGCTGCGCATCGAAGGCGAACGCGCTTCGGGTTACGGCGGCTGCAACACTTTCTTCGCTCAGGTCGCCAGCGATGGCGCGCGCCTCCGTTTCTCCGCGATCGGCGCCACGCGCATGGCATGTGCGGAATCCAGCATGGCGACGGAGCGCAACATGCTGGGCGCGCTGAAACGCACGCGCGCCTACCGCCTCGAAGGCGGCGAACTGGTGCTGCTTGACGGAGCTGGCGCGCAGGCCGCGCGCTTCATCGCTGAGTGATCACGGCGCGGGAGCAGCCGCTGCGCGCGGGATCGCGTGGGGGCACTGGTCGCGGCCTTGCGCATCGGCGCAATTGACGAACACCGCTTCCGCCGCGCCGGGTGCTGCGATCACCAGCCAATGCTCGCGCGGATTGTCGCGCACCGTGGTCAATTGCTGGCCGCATTGCACCGAAAGCACCAGCGCGCCCTTGTGAGCGGCGTAGATGCTGTCGGGCGCGACATCCTCGGGCACGATGCCGCGCGATTCGGCGCTGCGCGGGCCGGTGCACGCCGCCTCCATTTCCGGGTGCGCGGTGAGGTGTGCGACCAATTGTTGGTAGCCGACGACGGGCTGCATTTCCGGCGCTTGCGCCAGGATCTCGTCCATCAGCGATTGCGGGGCGGTCGGCGCCTCCTGCTTGGGCGCCTCGGCTTGGCCGCAAGCGGCAAGGGCCAACGCGGCGAGCGCGGCCAACACTGTCAATCGCATGAGAATACCCTCCACCGCCACTTGCACGCCCAATAAACGCCTCCGTCAAGCCTTCGACGGGAGCCGCCCGGTTGAAAACCGCGTCGTGGGGCCCAAGATGCTCGCCATGATTGAACATCGCTCTTTCGCCAGCCTCGGCCAGCACCAGGCCGGCTGGCTCGACGCCCGCTATCATTTCTCATTCTCGGACTACCGCGACCGCAAACGTATGCACTGGGGCGCGCTACGGGTCTGGAACGACGACACCATCCAGCCCAAGTCCGGCTTTCCCCCGCACCCGCATTCGGATATGGAAATCATCACCTATGTCCGCACCGGCGCCATCACCCATGAAGACAGCATGGGCAACAAAGGCCGCACCGCTGCCGGTGACGTACAAGTCATGAGCGCGGGAAGCGGGGTGACGCACGCGGAGTACAATCTCGAGGACGAAGCCACCACGCTTTACCAGATCTGGATCATGCCCAAAGAGCGCGGCGGCAAACCCTATTGGGGCGCGGCGAAATTTCCCAAGTCCGATCGCGCCGGCGCGCTGGTGACCTTGGCTTCCGGCTTTGCCCAGGATCAACAGGCAGGCGCATTGCCGATCCGTCAGGATGCGCGCGTGCTGGCCGCGACGGTGCAGCCAGGCCAGACGCTCACCCATCAGCTCGACCCCGGCCGCTACACCTATCTCGCATTGGCCAAGGGCGAAGCGGAAGTGAATGGACTGGTGCTGGGCCCGCGCGACGGCGCGGCCATTCACGCCGAAACCGAAATCGCGATCGTTGCACGCACCGAGGCGGAGATCGTGCTGGTGGAAGCGCCCTAAGCGCTGCGCAGCACGCTTGCACCGGCGGCGCACGCGCTCAATGTGCGCGCGGGAGAAGTGACATGCTCAAACTGATCGCAGCGCTGGCCACGGCGGGCGCGCTTACGGGTTGTGTAGCCGCCGCCGTAGTGGGCGCCGCAGTGGATGTAACCGGAACCGTAGTCGGCGCGGCGGTGAATACAACCGGCGCAGTGGTCGACGCGGTGGTTCCGGACAAGAAGGAAGATAAGGACGAGGACGATTGATGCTCCCCATGACACGAAAGTGAATGGAGCCCGCGTACGAAGCCGGGTATGTTGACACCCTTCTCTTGCTCTGGAGTCCGTCCATGCGTCTGCGTTTACTCCTGGCCAGCCTGGCTTTCACCGCTTTGGCGCCAGCGGCTTTGGCTGGGCCGGTAACCTTGGCGCCGGTGTCGTTTTCTGCGGGATTTCAGACTTCGCTCGATGAAGATATTGGCGTGCGCGAAGGCGAGATTCTGCGCGAGGCGGTGACTGAGGCGGTCAGCCAAGCGCTGGCGCGGCGCGGAGCGGATCTTGGCCCTGGCGGGATCGTGGTGGAGATTTCCATCATCGACGCCGACCCCAATCGCCCGACCATGCAACAGCTCGTTCACAGGCCCGGGCTCGACTACGGGCGTTCGCTTTCGGTCGGCGGCGCCGAACTCAGCGCCGTGATCCGCGGCGCCGACGGCGCGGTGATCAGCGAAGTAACCCACCGCCGCTACAACACCGACATCCAGGACGTCGCTCTCGGCGCCAGCACCACCTGGTCGGAAGCGCGCCGCGCCATCCGCCAGTTCGCGGCAAAAGTGGCCGACGCGTACGCGGCGACAGGGAACTGAGCGCATTCCTTACTGCCAGTGGACGATTATGAACAGCTCCGTCGTTCCGGGGCTCCCATGGGATCGCAGCAAGCGGTGCTTGTCGCCCCTGGGTTCCGGATCGCGCTCCTCGCGTCCGGATCCCATCAGTCAGAGTCTTGGGCTGCTGGCATTAGTTCAATCGCACCCGTCTCGCCGCCCGTGGAAGATCACCCGGCTTGGCCCGTCGCCGACGATCTCGATGCGCAGGCGTTCGCCCTGGCCGTCCACAAATGCGCGTCCGCCTTCGAGCGACCCGTCGCGGCCCTCAGCCACGATCCAGCAGCGCTCGCTTTCAGCGTTGAGTTCGCAGAAGCGCCAACCCTGATCGCTCGGGCGCAGGACGAAGCGCGCGGTGTTCCCGCCGAGGCGTACGCCGTTCAACACGCCGGGTTGGCCGGGGGGCGGGGTCCAGCGCATGGTCTGGCCGGCCTGGCGATTGATCCAGCACCCCTCGAGGCGCGCGCCAGGCGGGGGCTCCGGAGCGGTCGCGCAGGCGGCGAGCGCGAGGCAGGCGGCGAGACTTCTCATGGCGCCGGGATTTCTCCGGAATGCTCAAGTTCGACCGGTCCGGTCATCAATACGCGGTCGTCGGCGGTGCGCCATTCAATCTGAAGTGATCCGCCGTCCAAAATCAGCTCTGCATTGCGCCCAGCGCGTCCCTGGCGGTGGGCCGCCACCAGCGCCGCGCACGCTCCGGTGCCGCACGCCTTGGTCAGCCCGGCCCCGCGTTCCCAAACGCGCAGCCTGATTTGTTCGCGCGATCGCACCTCGGCGAAGCCGACATTGACCTTCTCTGGAAACAGCGAATCGACCTCCACGCGCGGCCCGATCTCCCTGACCGCCGCCTTGGCCCCATCCTCGACAAAGAACACGACATGGGGATTGCCCATGTTGACCGCGCCCGGAGCTTCCAGGCCACCGGCGCTGAAATCGAGCCGCACCGTGTCCATGGCGTGCGCCAAGGGGATTTCCTCCCACCGCAGCAGAGGCGAGCCCATATCGACGGTGATCGCCGCATCGCCAGCCCGTAGCGCATAGAGCAGCCCGGCGCCGGTCTCGATGCGCCGCCAAGCAGCGCCGCCTTCTTCGAGCAGCAACCAGGCGACGCAGCGCGCGCCATTACCGCAGGCGTCAACCTCTTCGCCGTCGGCGTTCCAGATGCGCATGAAGGCGTCGCCGCGCATCGAGCGCTCGACGGCGATCACTTGGTCGCAGCCAAGCCCGGTTCCTCGGTCGGCAATGGCGCGCGCTTGCGCCGGCGACAAGGGCAGCGCCCCGCGCGAGCGGGCGTCAATGATGACGAAATCATTGCCGCAGCCGTTCATCTTGAAATAGCGCATGCCCGCCAGGTTAGGAGCATTCGCCTCTTCCTTCCAGCTTTTGGTTCTGCTTGGTTGCGCCGCGGCACGGGAGATGCCGAAAAGGGAGGCACCATGCGCTTGACGGGCGTTGTGGCCGCCGCGTTGGCGGTATTGGCATTGGGGTCGTGCAGCAGCATGCCGGACTGGGTTCCTTCGCAGCTTACCTCGCGCCTGCCCGCGCTCGAATCCGAGCAGGATCCCTATTTGTGGCTTGAGGAGGTTGAAGGCGAACGCGCGCTCGCCTGGGTGCGCGAGCAGAACTCGCGCTCGCTAGCGCAATTGGAGGGCGACCCGCGGTTTGCGCAGTTGCGCGCCGACGCGCTCGCAATTGCCAACAATCGCGACCGGCTCCCCACCGGGGAAGTGCGCGAGGGCTATTACTACAATTTCTGGCAGGACGAGGCGCATGTGCGCGGCATCTGGCGCCGCTCGCCGCTCGCCGCCTACGCGCAGAACGCGCCGCTCTGGGAAACGCTGCTCGACCTCGATGCGCTGGCGCGCGCGGAGAATGCGAATTGGGTGTGGAAAGGCGCGACCTGCCTCAGCGGCTCGTCGCTTTGTATGATCTCGCTCTCGGAGGGGGGTAAGGACGCGACTACGGAGCGTGAATACGACATGGCCCGCCGAGCCTTCGTGGCAGGCGGGTTTGTCATGCCGGAGGCGAAGTCATCGGCCGCCTGGCTCGACGAGAACACGCTCCTGGTCGGGAGCGACTGGGGTCCAGGCACAATGACCGAGTCCGGTTACGCCTTCGTGCTGAAACGCTGGACGCGCGGAACCCCGCTCGCAGGCGCGACGGAGATTCTTCGCGGGCAAAACACTGACGTGGGCGTGTTCGCGGGCATTCTCGAAGATGTCGACGGCGCGCGCGTGCCGGTCGCGTTCGAGAGCGACACCTTTTTCGAGTCAACGTTCTGGCGCCTTGATGCGCCAACGCCGCAACGCCTGGCGCTGCCGCCGCGCTCCACCGTCCAGGGGCTGCACAAGGGTTTTCTGATCGCGACGCTGGAGCAGGAATGGACGCCCCAGGGCGCAGCGCCCGGCGCTGGCGGCGCCATCCCAAGCGGGTCGCTGATCGCCATTGCGCTCGACAGCGTGGCCGGGCCCGCGCCGACGGTCTCGGTGCTGTACACGCCCAGCGCGCGGCAATCGATCGAGTCCGTGGCCATTACCCGCGACGCGGTTCTGGTGGCCGGCTATGAAAATGTGCGCGGTCGGCTGCTGCGCTTTTCCTATGACGGGCGCGCCTGGGTGGAAGGACAGGTCACCCTACCCGCCACTGGCTCGATCTCCTTCGCCGGCGCTTCCCCCGGCGAGCAAACCGCCTTCGCAATCTACGAAGATTTCATCACGCCCGACACGCTCTATGCGCTCGATGAGCGCGCCACTCGCGCGCGCGCCATCCGCGCATTGCCGGCGTTGTTCGGCGCGCAGGATTTCGTCGCCGAGCAATTCGAAGCAACCAGCCGCGACGGAACCCGCGTGCCGTACTTCGTGGTCCACCGCCGCGACGTGGCGCTCAACGGCCAGAACCCGACCCTGCTCTGGGCCTATGGCGGCTTCCAGAATTCGTATCCGCCGGTGTACAGCCCCTATGTCGGCAAGCTCTGGCTCGAGCGTGGCGGCGTTTATGTGCTCGCCAACATCAGGGGCGGCGGCGAGTTCGGGCCGGCCTGGCACCAGGCTGGACTGCGCACCAACCGTCAGCGCATCTATGACGACTTCTACGCGATTGAGCAGGATCTGGTGGCGCGCAACATCACCAGCCCGCGCCGGCTCGGCATCAGCGGCCGCTCCAATGGCGGCTTGTTGATGGGCGTGATGCTCAACCAGCACCCCGAAATGGCGCATGCGGCAATCGTCGGTTCGCCGCTCTTGGACATGCTGCGCTATGATCGCCTGCTCGCGGGCGCTTCCTGGGTGGACGAATACGGCTCGCCCTCGAACGGACGCGAACGGCGCTTCCTGCGCCGCATTTCGCCTTACCAGAACCTGCATGCGCGCGCAGATTTTCCGACGCCGTTCGTCTACGCCTCGACCAAAGACGACCGCGTCCATCCTGGCCACGCCCGCAAATACGTCGCGCGCATGCAGGAACTCGGCATGCCGGTGCTCTATTACGAGAACATCGACGGCGGCCATTCTGCTACCGCCAATCAGGAAGAAGTCGCCCGCCAGCGCGCGCTCGAGTATACTTATCTGATGCAGCGGCTGATGGACTAGCGACCCTCAAAAAGAACCCCCGCTCGAGGCGGGGGCAGTTGGGAGGAGACTGTACGATCGGCGCCGTCAGCCGCCGACTGGAAGCAGGAAATAACCGAGCGCCGCCAGGCCAAAGGCCAAGACAGCGAGAGTGTGCCGAAGTGAGACGCGCATCGCACCGCTTCCCGAAATACGAGAATGAGAGTGCAAACCCAAGGCCAACGTTCGCGCTGCGCGGGAGCGATTGAGAGCCCGGGCACAAGATTCGCCTGCCCTGTCCCGGCGTGAGGCTTGCGTCACCCCCGCCGACATGACTGGCGAAGAGACTTTTCACCCCGACACCAAAGCGCTGCTTGTGTACGGCCGCGCGCTTGCCGGCTCGGGCGCCCCGCCGCGCAAGGGCGGCGCCGATCATGTGATCGAGCGCCTGTTCGTGATCGAGCGCGCCAAGGACGGGCGCGTTCCGATTCGCAGCTTTGGGCGCGAACTTGTTGGCGTGCTGGGACGCGATCTGCGCGAACACGATTTCGCCTCGCTCTTCCTCGCGCCGGACCGCGCGCTGCTCTACGCCATGATCGATGCCTGCGCCGCCGCCGCGGCGCCGGCAGTGGCCCGTGTGATCGCCGAAGCCGCCGACGGCCGCAGCTTCGGCGCCGAAGTCCTGATCACCCCGCTTAAGACCGACATCGCCCTGGGTAGCCGCTTCCTAGCCATGTTTCAGGCGCTAGGGGGCCAGTCGTTCCTGGCCGAGCGCCCGATCCGCTGGCTCAAGCTCACCTCGGTGCATCCACCGGCCGCCCAAACGCCAAGCGGCCCGCGGCTGGTTGTGGTGAACGATTAACGCCAACGTCCGGAATGACGGAGTCATGGATTTGAAGCTGGGCCGGGGTTGGGGCGGTTCGCTGTCGTATCCAGCTTCCGCGCCTGCTTTGCCCAATGCCGCGCCCGCAACGCCACCACCAGCGCCGCGCCCGCAAGCGCCAAGCCCGTTACTGCGTAAGCCGCGTAAACATAAGCCCATCCGCCTTCGATCATGCGCCGCCCTCCATGCGCGAACGCTCCACGCGCCGGCGCTGAATTGAGGCGCGCATGTTGGAAAGCGCCAGCGCGCCAAACAGGAACAAATACGCACCAGCCATGGTCAGGAGCGGCCCCATCATGGCGGGCGCGATCGAAGAGCCGCCGGCGCGAAACACGCTGGCCGGCTGGTGCAGCGTGCTCCACCAATCGACGGAGAATTTGATGATCGGAAGATTGATGAGCCCGGCGAGGCACAAGATCGCCGCGAGTTTGCCGGCGCGCTCCTCATCCTCGATCGCGGCCCACAGCGCGATATAGCCGAGATAAATCACGAACAACACCAGCATCGAGGTGAGCCTGCCGTCCCACTCCCACCATGTGCCCCAAGTCGGCGCGCCCCAGATGGAACCAGTGACCAGGCACACGCCGGCGAAAACAGCGCCGATCGGAGCGGCCGCGCGCGCGGCGATGTCGGCGAGCGCGTGGCGCCACACCAGGCTGACGAGGCTCGCCCCGCCCATGAAGGCGTAGATCCCCAGCGACCACCAAGCGGCCGGCACATGCACGTACATGATGCGCACGGTCTCGCCCTGGAATTGCTCGGCGGGCGAATAGAAGAGGCCCCAGGGCGCGCCCGCGGCGAACAGTATCGCGGCGATGACCGCGCAAAGCGGCGCGGCCCAGGCTGAGAGCGCCATGAAACGCGCGGGGTTGGCGAGGTAGGAGATCATGAGGTCGGCCGATGTATATCCGACACTGGCTCACTCCGCCTGGAGACGCAAAGCCGCGGCAGCCGCGATGGGTCCCAGCGCGACCGCCCCCAGTGCGCATCCCGCCAGGACAGAGAGCGCTGCGTCGATGTCGTCCCCGGAGGCCACCGCCGATCCGAAGATGATGGGCGGAGCGAAGAACGGCACCACGATGAGCGCGATCAGAACGCCGCCGCGCTTCACGCCGGCTGTCACCGCCGCGCCGACCAATCCCGCGCCAATGAAGGCGGCAAGGCCCAGTCCCAAGCTAGCCACAATCGCCGCCACGCGTTCGGGCGGCGCCTGCAACGCGACTGCAGCCGGCGCGCCCGCCAGAACGATTGGAACGCCGACAGCGATCCACAACGCCGCGCCCTTGGCCAGGACCAGCGCCTCCAAAGGCGCAGGCGAAAGCAGCATCTGGTCGAGCGAGCCGTCTTCGAGGTCGGCTTGAAACACACGTTCCAAGGTGGCCAGCACAGCCAGCGCAGCCGCGATCCAGATCAACGGCGGACCGGCGGCCGCCAACAGAGTGCGCTCCGGCCCCATCGCCAGCGGCACGAGCAAGGTCGCGCCCAGGAAATAACCCAGCGGCGCAAGCACGCCCCCGCCTGCCCAGTGCAGTGCGAAATCGCGGCGGAAGGTGGCGAGGAAGGGGTTCATCTCCCCCTCCCCGCGAGGGGGAGCGCCTTGGCTTCGCACCGCATCAGCCGCCTCCTAGGCTGACGGTAAGGGACGACGCCACCCCGAGCGGCTCGTGCACGGCGGCGAACGCCAGCCCGCCAGTATTGCAGTGGTCCGCAATAAGTTCGGCCAGCAGGCCGCGCCCGTTGCCATCGAGCGCGGCGGCGGGTTCGTCGAGCAGCCACACCGGGCGCCGCGCGGTGACAAGTCGCGCCAGCGCCAGCCGGCGCGCTTGTCCCTGGCTTAGAACTCGAGCCGGCAAATCCTTGGCGCGCGCGAGACCGACCCGCTCCAGGACGCCGCCCCCTGCCCCGCCGAACAGACCCGCCCAATAGCGCACGTGGGCATCGGCGCTCGCAGCGCCTTTGAGCCCGTTCTGGTGCCCGAGAAAGTGAAGCGTCAGGAAAGGCTCCTCTGCGCCCTCAAAACGGAGGACGCCCGCCGAGAGCCGAAGAAACCCAGCCAGCGCGCGTAACAGGCTGGTCTTTCCAGCGCCATTGGGCCCGCGAATTTCCACGAACGAGCCCTGCTCCGCCGTGAAGCTCAGGTCACGGAACAGCGTGCGCCCGCCCCGCGCAAGTTCCAGAGACTTTGCGATCAGGCGAACACTCATTCCTCATCCCTGGTTATGCGGAATTGCCGGTATGCCGCCGCGCGTCCCGACTCCATAATGCCGCCGCTCTTCTAGGGAGAGTTGCAGCTGCCGCCAAGGCGGAGGGGAGAACATAGCATGCGCACACTTGCGGCTTTGGTGCTTACGTTGACGTTGGCCGCCTGTGGCCAGGCGAACAAGAGCGCGCCGATGGAAGCAAGCGCTCCGATGGCGATGGACATGGCGGTCGTGGCCGAGGAGGCGCAGTCCGGCCGCGCCGCGCAGGCGCCATCGGATCAACCGGCGAGCGCTGCAGGCGAAGGCGCGGGCGGCGGCGTCCAGGCCCAGCCCAGCCAGACGGCGGGCCCGGCGCCGGTGCTGTACCTCGCTTATTCCTACAATGTCGGCATCGAACTGCCAGCGCAGTCGCTTTCCGCGATGGTCGAGCGCCATGTGCAGGCGTGCCAGGGCGCGGGGCCGCGGCTGTGTCAGCTGATCGGCTCCAACGTCAGCGGCGATCCAGAGAGCAGCATGAACGGCTACGTCTCGCTGCGCGGAGAGCCGGCGTGGCTGGCCGCCTTCATGCGCGGGCTGGAAGCAGAAGCGGACGCCGCCGATGGCCGCATCCTGCAGGAAACCACCAACACCGAAGACCTGACCCGCGCCATCGTCGACAGCGAAGCGCGCCAGCGCGCCCAGACCACATTGCGCGATCGCCTGCAGGATTTGCTGCGCAATCGCAGCGGGCGGCTCTCGGATATTCTGGAAACCGAGCGCGAACTCGCCCGCGTGCAAGGCGAGATCGACGCGCTGCAATCGTCCCTCGCAGTGATGCGGACGCGGGTGGCGATGTCGGAACTGACGCTTTCCTACCAATCCGCGCCCAAGCCGCTGCGCGGCGACACCTTCCGCCCGCTGGGCGATGCGCTCGCGGGTTTCCTCGGCGTCGTGGTGATGGGCTTTGCCGCCATCATCACTGTCATCGCCGGCCTGCTGCCGTTCGCGATCGTGCTGATCCCGGT
>JAKFYF010000091.1 GCA_021731005.1 Hyphomonadaceae bacterium | reverse complement strand
GCCGCCGCCAATTCTTCCAAACCGACAAGGCTTGGCGCCTGGCCCGCGAACGCCGGCAACCAGAAAGAAGTTACCGTCCGCGTCGCACGCCATGAACGGCGCCGGCGCCGCCTCGATCTGATCGATGGGAAGCCGCGCACGCTTGGCGCGCGCGCCCGCGCGCTTGGCCAACCGCACGAGATCGTCGGCGTCCGCTGGCGCGTTTTTCCCAATGTCATGTTTCAATTGATCCACGTCAGCGGCGATCTGATGGAAGCCAAGCAACAACACCAGGCACGCAAGCCCAGAATCGGGCGCGCCTTGCTCGGCAGCATCGGCATGCGACATGCGCTTGTTCCCACCGCTGGCCGCCTAGTGCATTGCTTGCGGCGGAAAAGTCAAATTGCCGGCGCGGAGTCATGTGGCAGAGCGAGTGGCGAGCCGGACTGCCGCCGCCACCGGCGCCAGCGCTTCAACGCGACCACACCAAGAGGCTAACGCTTGCCGGAAACATCGACGACCAGCGCGGCGATGCGAGCAGACTGGCGGGTTGTGGTGCAACCGAGTTCCGCGGCAAGTGCTTGGGGCGTTGACGGGGAAGCGTTTGTGTCGGGGTTGGCGGTCACCGACTTGCCGCTCTTTGCGCCGAACCAAATGGCAAGCAGGATGCCAAAACCGTTGGTGTCGGGATCGCGCGTGTAAAGGTGATCCAGTTGGTTCGCCACCGCCTCCCAGAGGTCGCGCGAGTGGGCGAGTTTCACCTCAACCACCAGCTTGAGACCGGGACGGGCCACCACGATGTCCACGCGCTTGTTGGCGGACATGTGGCCTTCTGGCTCAACCGTTAAGCCCAACGGAAAAAGCCGAGGTCGCAGCAAATTCACGAGAACATCGCGACAGCTTTCCTCTGGTTTTGGCGTGCTCGGCGCGCCATGTCCGGTCTCATTCCAGAATTGCTTGAACAGATCGACATTGGCGCCATCGATCTCGCGCGCCAAGTCGGAGAGGTGTTCGGCGACCAGGGCGTGCAGGTCGGCTGCATTGGCGGGCGCCTCGTTCGCCAATGCGCGCAATGTCTGGGCCCAATCCGGCCGACTAAACTCGGCCTCCCGTCGCGCGACGCGATGCTGCGCCAGGGCAATGCTTGAGGCTATCACAGTACGCGCCCAGCGCCTGATCTGCGACCAGCAAGGTCAAGGCGTCTGTCGCGACAGCCGTTGTGGTAGCCGATAGCCTGTTGACAAGGCTGCGGATGAACTCGGCGGCGTCCCAGGCATTGGTGTTGCCCGACCAACCCCCGCTCGGATGGCCCGCCGGAGGCCACAAGGCCCCATCGTCGCGATCAGAAATTGAAGGTCTGGTACATCCAGCGGCCATGCGCGCGCCCTTGATCTCCCCTCATTGCCCAAAAAATCGCGCAGCGCCCAAATCTCGTTGCGGTCGGATGTCAGGGCGGCGCGCACGTCATTTTTGAACTCCAGCGGGGACAGAACGAAAGCGGTGGCGCGCCAAAGCCGCAGGCGGTCAGCGCCGATACCTTCCGTTGTTAGGGCCGCGCGAGCCTGTTCGAGCAGCCCAGCATGCAGCGCCTTCTCCCGCAGCGCCGCCCGAAGCAATTGCTCCAAGGCATGGGGATCGGCGGCAGGAAAAGCGCTGAGCAACCTCGGCAATGCTTCGGTGCGCGCCGCGCGAAAGACATCTTCGTCCAAGAATGGATAGAGGCCCGTTGGATGCTGGGCGCCGAGGCCAAGCTCATGCTCGATGGCGCAGACATGGATGCGCGCGGCCACATCGGGGTAGAGGACTCGGAGCGCCTCCAGCAGGGAAGAGCCACTCCCTCTTCCGCATGCGATTCGTTGCGAGAGCATTTGAAATAGATCAATGGTGATGACCGCTTCAACGACCTCAACGCGAAGGCCCGACAAATTCTCGCCCGCCCGCAGGCGCGCATCCGCGCCCGCAACGAGCGCTAGCCACCACAAGAATATTTTCTTGCGACCAAAGGATTCCAGGATTTCGTCGATGGTCGGCGAGGGGTGATCGTCCACCAAGGCCCGAAAGCCATCGATTGCGGCGGCGGCGTTGTCCTCCCCCAAATACGAAGACAGGCGGTCACGCGGCGCTGCGGTGCTGTCGAGATCGTGATAGTGATCGAAATAGACTTCTGCCGCAAATCCAAGCCAACCCCAGTGCTTGCCTTCGCGGATCAAGTGCGCGTTCGCTGCAAATCGTGCACGGTTCTGGTCTTGCCGGCCTTGGCGCCCGCGCTTCTCCTCGGCGCGGCGTTGCCTGTGGTCGCTGTGCCACCAGTCCAAATCGCACAGCAAATATGGTTGTAGTACAGGTTTGAGCGCGGAGTCCGCACCGCCGATCGCGTAAAGCGTCTCGAAGCATTCGACCGATCGCGATGGTGAAATGTTGCGCGCGTATTGCAGCGCCAGTTCGAACACCTACGAGCGCCGAGGCAGGTCGGTTTCACGTGCGAGGCGCGCCAGGCACCACTCGCAAATGTCGTCGGCATTGGCGAGTGACCCGATCACTTCGACAAAGCTCCGGAACGGCTGCCCCGGCCGCTCGTCTTCATCGGTTTGAAAGCGATCAACGAACAGATCGAAGGCGGCAGGCATCGCGTCGGGGGCCGCGCCAAGGGTGTGCAGAAATTCCTGGTCCCGGTCATCAGCGCCGAGGCGCTTCAGTCGCTGGCGCAACTCCATCCACGCGATCACTCGTGTTGGCGTGATTGCGTCAGCAGCTTCTTTGCCAACGCGCACCACGAGTTTGCTGACGAAAGACGAAGCGCCCCACGCGGAGCGTCGATAATCCGCCAACACGCGGGAGGGCACGACGGACAGGAACTGGTCCAGGATTGGGGGAATGTCGGCGACCGGCAGGCTATCCGCGAGGCTCCAGAGCAGGCCGACGCTGCTCTCTAACTCTGTGGCGATGAGATCACCCATGAGGGCGACCACCGCTTCTTGGCCGAGCCCGCGGCCGTAGAGCCATTCGATCGCTTGCCCGCGAAGGCGCAACGCATCCTCTGCGTTTCCGGCGAGCGAGGGCAAAGCGGCGACGACCGCATCTTCGCCGGGGTCGCCGAACGCCAACAATGCCTTGAGCGCGATCGATCGCTCGAACCAGTTTCGCGATGCATCGACGAACACGTCGCGCAACGCCGCAAACGCCGCTGGCTTGGGCGGCGCCGCTGCAAACGCTTCGAGCGCCACCATGCGCAAATCGCGCGGGGCATTGCGATCTGCCAAGATGGTGCAGAGGTCATCGACGCTGTCATCTTGAACAAGCGCGCCCAAGCCGCCGGGATGCCGCTGGAAAGATAAGAACCAAGGGTTTTCGGCCGCGAGCTTGCCAATGGCGTCAAGCAGCGCGCGCCGCGATCCCAGCGGAAGCGAGCTTGCATCGCCGTATTCGAGCACCCCGAGGGGATCGGCGCGGATGAAGCGTTCCGCGTGTTCCGGAAGAAACACCGGCAGCCACGCGTGCAAGCCGCGCAATTCCGAAGCCGGATGCCCGTCAACGCAAATGAGCGCCGTAACGCGAGCAATCGGCAAGCCCTTGCGGACCGCATCAGCGATCCAGGCCGCGCCCAGGAATTCGGCGCTTGTCCTGTGATCGTAATCGACCCGCTCTTGACCCCTGGCCACAAACAGCGGCCTTTTGAGCGCGGCGTGCACCTTATCGCGTTCGAGATGCTCAAAACTACGGTAACTGGGCGCAAGTTCGCCTGCAGCATGCGTTGCAAGGGTGATCGCCGATGTGCTGCTGGTGCACAGCTTTTCGCGCTTCTTCCGCGAATCCTACGGCTTTGCTTTCTATGGCCGCGAACTGGCCAAACACGGCGTACGAGTGATTTCAGCAACGCAAGAAGTGGGCGAGGATTCCAGCGGCGAGTTGATGCGCACCATGTTGTCGGCGTTCGACGAATATTCCAGCCAGGAAACCGCCAAACACGTGCGCCGCTCGATGCTGGAAAACGCGCGGCGCGGTTTCTGGAACGGGTCTACGCCACCGTTCGGCTATCGCACTTACGTGGCCGAACGTTACGGCGGCAAGGACAAGAAGAAACTCGTCATAGAGCCCGCCGAAGCCGAGATCGTGCGGCGCGCGTTTCAGCTTTATCTCTATGGCGACGGCGCTTCAGGCCCGTTGGGGATCAAAGCGGTGACTTCCGCGCTCAACGCCGCGGGTCATCGCCAGAGAAGCGGGCTTCCATTCCGGGTCCAGAGCGTGCATTTGCTGCTGACCCGTTCGGCTTACGCCGGCGTGCATTTTTTCAATCGCCGCGACAGCCGCACCGGCAAGCCGCGCGTGCGCGAGGACTGGGTGGCGATCGATGTCCCGCGCATCGTCGACGACGAAAGCTTTCACGCCGTGCAGGCGCAGCTGCATGCACGCCACCCGCTCAACACACCTCCGCGACTGACCAAGAGCGACATCCCGTTGAGCGGCGTGGCCAGGTGCGGGTGCTGTAACGGGCCGATGCGCTCCCGCACCGGCAAGAGCGGGCGCTATTGGTATTACGCCTGCGCCCGCAAGGCCGATATCGGTGAAACCGCTTGCGTCGGCTGCGCCATACCGATGCCGGCGCTCGATGCTTTGGTGATCGAGGCCGTGTGCGAGCGCGTGCTTGAGCCGACACGGCTCAACGCCATGCTCGCCGCCCTGATCGCACGCAGCGCCAGCCGCCGCGAAGCCCAGCGCGCCGAATTGCGCCAGCTCACCGGCAAGCAGCGCGCGCTTGCAGCCCAGGTCCGCAACCTCATCGACGTGATCGAGAGCGGAGGGCTTGCTGGGGCCAAAGCGGTGCAGGAGCGCCTCCAAACCCGTCAAGCAGAACTCGATGCGCTCGGCCGCCTGATCGTCTACAAGCGCCGCGAACTCGACGCGCCCATCGGCGAGGTCTCGCCCGCGCAAACGCAAGCCTTCGCCACAGCGCTGCGCGAACGCCTGCGTGACGATTCCAACCCGGCTTTCCGGCGAGCCTATCTGCGGCTAATGCTGAGCGAAGTCGTGGTCTCTGCCGACGCCATCCGCATCGCCGGCCCCAAAGCCGCCCTCGCCAACCAACTCGCCGCCAACAACCCCATCCCAGCGGCCCAAGTGCCCACTTTTGCACAGGACTGGCGCACCCGACAGGATTCGAACCTGTGACCTCTGCCTTCGGAGTGGATTTTTGGGTGTTTTTCGGGCTCGTCGCAATTTGTCAGAGCTTGCAAAAGGCCATTTGAATCAATGAATTCTCTTGCCTTCTCTGATTGAGGCTGGTCTCGTGTTTGCGATTTCGGTGCGGACCAGGTGCGGACCAAGATGACCTCTGCCCTCTCGAAAAAGCAGCCGTTGGCGCCTTCGGTGCGCCTTACAAAGCGCGTCGTGGACGCCGCCGAACCTCGGGCCGCGCGCTATCAGATTTGGGACTCTGAGCTATCCGGGTTCGGTCTGCGCGTTGAGGTTTCCGGCCGCAAGTCTTTCATCATTCGCTATCGCGCTGATGGCGGGGGGCGCAATGCACCGCATCGGCTTGTTACGATCGGGGCATACGGCGTGATGACGCCGGACCAAGCGCGAATAGAGGCCAAGAAGCTGTTGGGCGCAGTGGCGACAGGCGCTGACCCGGGAGCCGAACGCCATTCGAAGCGCCAAGACCTGACGGTGTCGGAGCTATGCGAACTCTATCTGCGCGAGGGCTGTCCGACAAAGAAAGCCTCGACGCTGGCGACGGATCGCGGGCGCATCGATCGCCACATCAAACCGATGATCGGCACGAAACGGATTTCTTCGGTCACGCGGGGCGACATTCAGTGGCTGATGCGCCAGATCGCCGACGGCAAAACCAAAGCCGACGTGAAAACGCGCCCGCGTGGGCGCGCCATAGTGCGCGGCGGCAAAGGCACGGCGAGCCGCACCATTGGCATGCTGGGGGGCATTTTTACCTTTGCCGTGCGAGAAGGCATGATTCCAGACAATCCGGTGCGCATGGTCAAGCGCTGGCAAGACCGCCGCCTGGGCCGCTATCTCAGTCAGGAAGAACTCGAACGCCTGGGTGACGCTCTGTTGGAGGCCGAAGCCGCCGGCGAAAACCCAAAGGCTATCGCCATCATTCGGATGCTCGCGCTCACTGGCGCGCGCAGAGGCGAGATCATCAGGCTCGCTTGGGACGAAGTAGATTTCGATAAAGGCATGCTGCGCTTGCGCGATTCCAAGACCGGCCAGAAAATCATCCCGATCGGCAAATCGGCGCTGGCCATCCTCGCTTCGCAATCGCGGACTGCTGATTCCGGACTGGTATTTCCGGCGGACAAACTCGGGCGCAAAGGCGCCGCGCGGACCCATTTCCAGGGGATCGACGCGATCTGGTACCGGGTACGCTCCAAGGCCAAACTGCTGGACGTGCGGCTGCATGATCTCAGGCATACGGCGGCGAGCGTCGCCGTCGCCAACGGCGCATCCCTGCCGATGATCGCGCGCATCTTGGGCCACGCCGACACCAAGACCACGCAACGCTACGCGCACTTGTCGGATGCGCCAGTACGCCATGTCGTCGAGGAGTTGGCCGAACAGGTGGCCGCCGCCATGCGCGGGCGCGTCTCAGCATCCTAGCCTTGTCCCTTGCACGACGCGCCGCAGGCCTTCTTCTTGCCTTGGGTCCTCAGCGGTTTCGAAGGAAGCAGATTCCGGGCCGCTCTGCCGAGTCTGAGTTTAGCGCGCTTATGGGGGCACCCAACTCATTGACGCCATTCCACCTCAAATAAAAACTTAGTAAAAACAATGTATTACCTGGGCCTTTGGGGTGGATTTTGGGGGCCTCCCCAATTCCCCCTCAAACGGGCGCGCGCGCGGCATACCAGCGGGCCTTCTTACGCTCGCCGCGGACCTCTGCCGCGGCGGAGTCCCGAAGCTCTTCAAGACGACTTTTCACGTAGTCACGCGATCGGCCAGGCAGGACTTGAAGCAGCTCCTGCATCGCCGCGCCGGCGCCGCCGGCGTGTTCAAGGTGCTGCAGTAGCAACGCCTTTTCCGCCCCGCGCGCTAGCCCCTTTTCGCGGGTGTATTGGGGCCGCTCGCCGGCGAACGCGCGATAGCGCTGCGAAAGAATGAACTTTCCCCGGCCCGTACGCTCCAACGCGCCGGCGTCTACCAACAGCACGGCCCGGTCCTTTATCTGCGCGCCGATGGCTTGCCCACGCCGCGCCAAATCAAGCACGAGGAGGTCGGCGGTGGTGAACGCCTGCCCGCGCTCTTCTCCTAATTCCTCAAGGAAACGGATGAAAGCCGGATCGGCTGCCTCGCCGCGCAGCTCCAAAACGACAGCATACGCGTCCGAGCTTGAGTAGTCCGGCAACGGCTTCGAGGTTTCAATGCAACGCCTGAACATGAGATCGGCGCCTTGCCCTGAGCGTTCGACCAGGCCACAGCGCTTCAGGGCTTCAGCCAAACGCCGGTTGCGTGGGCGCTGCCGGTCCAAGATGTTCTCCGCGGTAATACCGCGCGGGAATCCGCCTGGGCTGATGATCTCGATGCGCGCCGGGTACATCCTGATCCAGCACGACGATGGATCCTCATAATCGCGATGGCACACAGCGTTCAGGATCGCTTCGCGAAGCGAGTTTTCATCGAACGCGACGATGTCTTCGCGGAACAGCCCCATGCGCAATTGCTGGACGGTGTTGCGGGCGTTGATGCGCGCCCAGGCATCGTCAAGCCAGAGTAGAAGGCCTGCGCGAAATTCGCGCCGCTCGGCGAATCCGACATCGGCGTCCCGCGCGCGATACTCAAAGACAAGTTCAGCGTGCGCCAGCCGTCGCCCTAGCGCGGGCGCTGATCCCAACAAGAGGAGCGCCGCATTGGTGAGCGCGCCGTCGATGGTGAGTTCCGCAGCCTCCAGCAATTGTGCATCGCTCCAGGCGTGGCCGGCGACCGATGGCTCGCGCTTGGTCCAGAGATCGCGGAAACGGTTGATGGCAATTTGGTCGAGATCGCCGACAACCGCGGCGGGACAGAGATCAGAACTGAAGTCTAGGGTCGCGCCTGCGAGCGCTGCGCGCAACTCGTCTGCGCCCATCGCGCGCAGCGAGCCGCCAGTACGTTGGAAGAATTTGCCGCCGAAGCCCAGCGGGCGGCCGCGCGGCGCGGCGTTGGTGGAGATCACCAGGATCCGTTTGCCATCAGGGTTGAATTCCCGCGTCTCGATCTTCCAGCGCATGGCCGTGTAGACGTGGTCGCGCAACCCGGCGAGATTCCCGAAGGCTTGCGTGCCAGCGAACTGGCGCGGCGGCGCATCGGATACGCCGAGGACAAGCGAGCCCCCGCCGCTGTTTGCGATCGCACTCACATATTCGCAGAGCTTGTCTTTGTTGAAGGAAGTGGCGGCGAGTTTAAACTCGAGCCCTTCGTCTTCTGACGGGGCGGCAACAGCAGCGCGCAGCGCGGTCTCCGAGTCGATCTGCATCGGAGCGATATAAGGCGCCCCAGCTGATTCATCTACGCGAGGCGGTCGCGCCCCGGAAATTTCTACGAGGACAGTCTCGGATCAGCTTCGGTCATCACCCCACGTTTAGTACACCTTAAGGATGAAGCAACGCGGGCGACCTGGGACGAAGCCGCAACGAGGGCGTCTGACGGGGTGGTTTCGCTTAGGCAATAACCTTGTCCCTTGCACGACGCGCCGCAGGCCGTTGTGCTTTTTTCAGACGTCCCTCGCCGCGACGCTTCCGATCCGACAGCGCGCACAGGCGCGCTCAAGGACCGCGCGAAGCGCGGCCCGCAGGGCCTGTCCTTGAACGCGGCGAGCACGCTGTCAGGCTTTGCTGCTGGAGGCGCTGCCCACTTGCAAACTCAAGGCGCAACCGATGTCAGCGGACGCTCGCGCTCTGCCGCCCCAAACACCAGATCAAGCCGGTCAGCGCGCCTAGCGAGCGGTGCGATATCGAGGTCCACAACGCGCGAACGTACAATCGACCCTGGCGGGCGATATTGTTCCGGGATGCGCGACAGCTCTTCCTCGGACGGGTTCGCCTCAACGCGGCGGCGCGCCAAATATCGGCCGAAGCGATAGGGGAGCGGATAATCTTGCATGTTGACATCGATCGCGCCGAGCATGGCCTCAAGCTCATCCGATGATTTTCCATGTATTTCATCAGGCGCAAAACGCGACTGCGCCACCGCCTGCAGGGCGTTGCGGGAGGCGTCGCGTTCGCGCCACACCAAGGCGTTCACGGCCTCAATGCGCGAGGGCGCGGAGAATGCGCGGCAGTCAAATGACGGCACGAACCGCGCCACGCGCTCGGGCCATAACGGCAACGCCAACAAGGTGAACTTGGCGGCGGCCATAGACGCGAGAACCGAGGTGAGCTTAAACACCCGCCCCCCAAACAGGGGCTCCTCCTCGGCTGATTGTCGCGCAACGATGAGCGTGATTTCATCGCTCTGCGTGTAACCGACCAGCGCCCCGGTCTGTTCGACCAGATGCGCGGTCACCTCCTGCATGATCTGCGACAAGCGCGCGTCAAACGGTTTGTCGAGGCCGCGCGTGAAGGTCGAGAATGCGCGCCCATCGAGGCGCGCAACGAGAGGAAGTTCGGGGTCGAAGCGCCGGGCGGTCTCGGCCGCCTCGTAGCTCTTCATCCGATCTCCAAGCGCGTCCTGCATCGCCATCGACTTCCTACTTACGTCACATAATGACGCCGGTCTGTCCCCATTTAGGCCCGGCGCCGGCTCGGCCGGGCCGGTGCTGCTCGGCCAATCTTCACATCGATATGCAGACCCGCCGCCGAAGCCATGTTGACCAGCGTGTCGATACTGAACAAATCGATCTTGCCACGCACAAGGTCGGAAATGCGCGGTTGGGTTACGTTGAACAGCTTCGCGGCCTGGGCCTGGCTCAGCCCCGCGCCCTCGATGTGATCGCGCACCGCCGTCATCAGCTCGGACCGCAGCTTCATGTTCTCAGCCGCAGCCGGGCTCGCCTCAATGGCGTCCCACACGCTTGCATACCTCTTGCCGCTCATGACCGCATTTCCTTCACCAGATTTTTGTACCGTTCGGCGGCCAGGGCGATGTCTTCGCGGCTGGTCCGCTGCGATTTCTTCTGAAAGCAGTGCAACACAAAGATCGCCTGCGCGAATTTCGCCACATAGATCACCCGAAACGCTCCACGCCCATCCCGTATGCGTATTTCGCGCACGCCCGGGCCGATTGTCTTCATGGGTTTCCAATCGTCCGGGTCATGGCCGTTCTGGACGCGGTAAAGCTGGAAACCGGCTTCGCGCCTCGCCCCCTGGGGAAAGGCGCGAAGGTCGTCCAAAGCGGTTCCTCGAAACTCGATTGGCTTTGCCGCCTTTGGCACGTTCCACCTATATACAAGTATCTATATAAACGGCAAGCCCTGGATTGCAACGACGGCCGCCGCCGGCGCCGTAGTCAGCCAGCTGTGCTACCGCGATTCCCGGCCATATTCGCTGGTGGAACGATGCGCTCGGCCTGCGGCCCAGTCGTCGAGCACGCGGTCGATGTAGCGCACCAGGCGGGGCCCATATTTCACGAACGGCGGGCCTTCGCCGGTGACGCGCCAGCGATTGAGGGTGTGCTTTGAGATTTTCAAACGCAGCGCGGCTTCTTCAACAGTGAGCAGAATTTCGGCGGACATCGGCTTCTCCTTGTCGCATGCGGCATCCATTTCGATGCCTGCGTGCGTTAAGGAAAACGTCGACAACGCGTTCCCACCAGCGCTTTCTGCCGACGTTTGAAAACCTGATTTGGCGGCGACGACGAGGGATCGTTTCCTTTCGTTTCCGGCGCGGATCAAGCTGTCTCACAAAATCCCTCGTCGCCCACCCTTAGCCCTTATTGTCCCGCAATGGCCCACCGTCACAATTCGCGCGCGGGATGAAAACTGGAATCGGCAGTTTGGCTGGAATCGGCGCTGACTCAGCGCCTGGGTACCCATCCGCCGGGCGCCGCGGCGATGTGGGAATTTTGGCTTGATCAAGCCGCTTGTGTGAGCGCGGCGGCGGCGGGCCGCCAGTTCCAGGGCAGCAGATCGCACAGAAGCTGCGCGGGATGATCGGCGATGCTGGCGAGCACGTCGGCAAGCCAGGCGTACGGATCGACGCCGTTGAGCTTGGCGGTCATGATCAGCGTGTAGATCGCCGCCGCGCGGGCGCCGCCGCGCTCGGAGCCGGCGAACAGCCAGGATTTTCGTCCGATGGCGACGCCGCGCAGGGCGCGCTCGGCGGCATTGTTGGTCAGGCAGATGCGCCCGTCGTCGAGGAAGCGGGCGAAGGCGCGCCAGCGTTTGAGCATGTAGGCGAGCGCTTTGCCGAGCGGGGTTTTGCCGGACACGCGCTCGCGTTGTTGTTTCATCCAGTCCTGCAAATCGTCGACCAGCGGCTTTGACAGCGCTTGCCGCACGGCGCGCCGGGTTTCGGCGCTGGCGCCATTGATCTCGCGCTCGATTTCGAAGATCGCGTCGATGCGGGCAACGGCTTCGAGCGCGATCGGCGAGATCGCCACGCGCGGATCGCGCGCCTTGGCGGCGAGATCGGCGAGCACATAGAATTTGCGCCTGCCGTGGGCCCAACAGGCGGCTTCGGTGATCGGCCCGCCGACGCGATCGTGCGCATAGAGCGCGTTGTAGCCGCCATAGGCGTCGGCTTGCAGCACGCCATGATAGTGCGCGAGATGGGCTTGGGGATGGACGCCCTCGCGATCGGGGGAGAAATAATAGAGTGCCGCCGGGGGCTCCGGACCGGCGAAGGGTTTGTCGTCGCGCACATAGGTCCACAGCCGCGCAACAATCGTCTTGCCCTTGGCCAGGAGCGGCACGGTGGTGTCATCGCCGTGCACGCGCTCGCCGGCGAAGACGTGGGCTTCGATCAGCGCATGCAGCGGCGCAAGCGCCAGCGCCGCCGCCCCGACATGATCGGCCAAGGTTGAGACCGGGAGATCGATGCCGGCGCGTGCGAATTCGCCGCTCTGGCGGTTGAGCGGCTGATGCAGGGCGTATTTGTCGTAGAGCACCATGGCCAAGAGCGAAGCCCCGACATGGCCGCGGGCGATGACGTGAAACGGCGCTGGGGCCTGGGAAATCTTCTCGCAATCGCGGCAAGTGAATTTCTCGCGCACGGTCTGGATCACTCTGTAGCGGCGCGGCATCGCTTCCAGCGTCTCGGTGATGTCTTCGCCTAGCTTGGCCAGAAGCTGCGAGCCGCAGCAGGTGCAAGCAATCGGCGCCGACACGACGATGCGCTCGCGCGGCAGGTGCGCAGGAAACGGCTTCTTTACCGGGTGACGGCGCAAGCGGCGCTCGATTTCGGGGCGGCCGGCTTTTCTAGCCGCTGCATCGGCGGCGATCTCGTCCTCGGCGCGATCGGCCTCCAAATCCTCAAGCTGAAATTCAAGCTGATCGATCAGGCGCGCGCCGCGCTCCGAGGTCTGCCCGAAATGCTCGCGGCGCAGGCGCGCGATCTCCAGCTTCAAGCTCTCGATCAGCACGGCCGTGGTGGTGAGCCGCGCCTTGGCAAGGGCAGCGTCGGCTTGGGCGTTTGCCGCATCGGCCTTGGCGTTTATCGCGTCCGCCCTTGCACTTGCAGCGTTGGCCTCCGCCGCAATCGCCCGCGCCGTCATGGCGGTCAGCGCCGCTCTCAGGCTCGCGATATCGTCGCCCGATTCCATGACGCCATTATGCCATGCAGCGGCGCGTTTGAGGCGCCTGAATCGGCGCTCCGATTCAATTGGCCGCAGCTATTTCAGCCCGCTGCTTCTGGCCGCCAGGTCGGCCGCGGCGCCCGCCAGTCGAGCGCCTCAAGCAGCATCGACAATTGCGCCGGACTGATCTGGTGGGCGCCCTCGGCCGCATTCGGCCATTGGAATTTGCCTTTCTCCAAACGCTTGGCGAACAGGCACGCGCCCTGGCCGTCGTGCCAGATCGCCTTGATCAGATCGCCGCTGCGCCCGCGAAAAACAAACACATGCCCCGAGTGCGGATCGAGCTTCACAGTCTCCTGGATTTGCAGCGCCAGCCCCGCCATGCCGCGGCGCATATCGGTGCGTCCCAGCGCCAGCCAGATTTTCGTACCCGCCGGCAGCTGCATCAGCGCGGCCTTTGCGCCAGCGCCTTCACCAGCGCTGTCATCACCGACGCATCCAGCGCCCCGGTTATCCGCAAGCGCGCCCCGCCCGCCAGCTCCGCTTCGATCGTCGTCGGCGCGCAATCCGCGGCGACGGCCAGCGGCATGAAGCGCGGCGGCGGCTCGGGCGGCGCGGGAAAGCCAAGCTCGGCGCGGAAGTGCTTGCGCCAAGTGTGGATTTGCCCCGAGGAAATCTGATGGCGCTTAGCGATGTCCAAGATCACCACATCCGGCGCGAACGTCTCAGCCGCGATCGCAACCTTCTGCGCCCGCAACCAGCGCCGCCGCTCTTTGCCAAGAATGATCTCCACGCCCAGCGCCTCCGGCAACAACCAGTCTAAGAGTTCGCTCCCAGACTGGTCCTTCCCCGGACATGGCCGCGATCAAGCCAGCCCCCGCAAGGCGGCTCTCGGCGGCTTTCAATTACCCGCATTTCGCAACCGATTCGATTGGGCCTGGGCCAAAGAAAAACTTGAATCGGATGAATCTGTTGTGATTCATTGTCGAGCACCTGATTTGCGGTCATGGGGTGCTTCGTGGG
>JAKFYF010000034.1 GCA_021731005.1 Hyphomonadaceae bacterium | reverse complement strand
AAAGATCGGTTCTCGCGCCATTTTGGACTTGCCTCCGCCGCATTCGGGAGCGAACTTAGTCACGTGGCCGGCCGGAGAAAGGCTCGTACTCCGGTTTCCATCAGCCCCCCCAGCCCCCCGGGGTGCGCGCTTCGGTCGGCCACTTCAGTTTTCAAAGCCCGCGCTCTGCGCGGGCTTTGTCTTTGAGGGCTGTAAACTCTCCGCAAAACAAGGGCTTCAAGCTTCCATCGCCAAGCGCCCGAGGCGGGGTTCGCGTTGCGCCTTCGGTTTGGGATGGCGATCAGGCGCGATATTCGAGCCCGCGGCGTTAGCAAATTCACAATCACCGAGTGGAATCACCGGCTCCGCGATTCGGCGTCGCAGTGGATAAGTAGCGGTGGTGTTTTCGTTCAATCCGCCCTAAGAGGCGCGCTCGTTTTTTCGGGGAGGCGATATCCACATGTTGCTGCAGGTCGACGGCCTACGAAAGACCTTCGGCCGGCGCGTCGCCGTGGATGGGGTGGGCTTTTCCCTCGATGTCGGCGAGATCGTCGGCTTCCTCGGCCCCAATGGCGCCGGCAAGACCACCACCATGCGCATGATCGCCGGGTATCTCGAGCCCGATGAGGGCGCGGCCAAGATTTTCAACATCGACATTGCGCGTGAGCGAAGGCGCGCGCAGGAACGCCTCGGCTATCTGCCGGAAGGCGCGCCGCTTTACGGCGAGATGACGCCATGGAGCTTTCTGCGCTTCGTCGCCGAAACGCGCGGCATGGCCAAGGAAGCCGCGCGCCATGCGGTGCGGCGCGCGGCCCAGGATGCGCGCCTTGGCGACAGCATCAACCGCCCGATCGATACGCTCTCGAAAGGGTACCGCCGCCGCGTGGGCCTTGCGTCGGCGCTGCTGCACGATCCGTTGCTGCTGGTGCTCGACGAGCCCACCGACGGCCTCGACCCGAATCAGCGCCACGCCGTGCGCGACCTTATCCGCAAGCTTGGCGAAGATCGCGGCCTCATCCTCTCCACCCACAGCCTTGAGGAAGTCGATGCCGTGTGCACTCGCGCCATCATCATCGATCAGGGACGCATCGTGGCCGACCAAACGCCGGCGGCCCTGCGGGAGCAACACGGCTCGCTGGAGAAGGCCTTCGAGACGCTGACCCGCGGGGAGGAGCGCGCGTGAAAAAACGTCCAGGCCTTGCCAGCATGATTGCGGTGTATCGCCGCGAGCTTCTGTCCTATCTCACCACGCCCACCGCCTACGTGTTCATCGCCGTGTTTCTGTTTGCAATCGGTTTGTTCACCTTCCAGGTGGGCGGCTTTTTCGAGCAGCGCCGCGCCGAACTCTCGAGTGCCTTCTTCTCTTTTCATCCTTGGCTCTTCATGGTGTTCCTGCCGGCGGTGGCGATGCGGCTCTGGGCGGAGGAGACACGCTCCGGCGCAATTGAATTGCTGCTGACGCTGCCGGCGCCGACCTGGTCCTTGGTGCTTGGAAAATTTCTCGCCGCCTGGACTATCGCCGCCGCGGCGCTGTTGCTGACCACCCCGCTCTGGATGACAGTGAATTTCCTGGGCGCGGCCGACAACGCCGCGATCTTCACCGCCTACCTTGGCAGCCTGCTGATGGCGGGCGCCTATATCGCCATTGGCTCGGCCATGTCGGCGTTGACGCCTGCGCAAATTGTGGCGTTTGTTCTGGCGGTGCTGGCGTCGTTCTTGTTGACGGCGCTGGGTTTGCCTTTGGTGCTCGACTTCTTCTCTTCTTTCGTGGGCGGGGGCGTTGCCGAAGCGCTGGCGCGTTTTTCCATCCTGCATCATTTCGACGCCGCCCAGCGCGGGGTCGTGGAGTTCCGCTCGGTGTTCTATTTCGTTTCGCTGATCGGCTTGTGTTTGAGCTTCACCGCGCTCGCGGTTGACGCGCGGCGGGGAGGCTGAGCCATGAGCGGACGCCGTTTCGCGTTGCTCGCCGCTTTGGCGTTTACGCTGATGTTCGTTGGCGGCAATTTGATCGCCAATTCCTGGTTTCGCTCCTGGCGTTTGGATCTGACCGAGGATCGCCTCTACACTTTGAGTTCAGGCGCCAAGCACACGCTCGACGCGCTGAGCGAACCGGTGGAGTTCAAATTCTATTATTCGCGCGACGCCGCCGCGCCGTTTCCCCAAGTGCAGGTCTACGCAGCGCGTGTCCGCGAAATGCTGCAAAGCTTCGCCGCCCAGTCGCGAGGACGCGTGCGTCTGGTGGAGGTCGATGTCGAGGCGTTCAGCGAAGCGGAAGATGCCGCGGTCGAGGCCGGCATCGAGCCGGCTCGTCCCTATCAGGGCGCCGACCCGATCTATTTCGGACTGACAGCTTCCAACGCGATTGATGAGCAGCGCGTCATTCCCGCGTTCGATCCCCAGCGCGAGCCGTTTCTGGAATACGAGTTGACGCGGCTCGTCTTTGAGCTGGAGCGCACCCAGCGCACGCGCGTGGCGCTGATCACATCGCTGCCGCTCGACCCCGCAGCCGCCTCCGATCCGACCTTCCCGAGCGGACAATCGGCGTTCGCCACCGAGATGGGCCGCATGATGGACGTGGTGAAGCTGGCGCCTGACTTTACCGCGATCCCCGACGTCGATGTGCTCGCCATCATTCACCCCTGGCCGCTCTCGCCGGAGCAGAGCTACGCTGTCGATCAGTTCGTGCTGCGCAAGGGCCGCGCGTTCGTTGCGCTCGACCCCGCATCGCTCGCCGCGCAGCAGGCCGGCGGCGGGTACGATCCTTTCAGCGGCATTCCCTCGGCGCCCACGTCATCGTCGTTAGAGCCGCTGCTAGCGCGCTGGGGCGTCGCCATGGCGTCAACGGTTGTGCTCGACGCCGAGAATCCCTTGGAAGTGCAGGTGCAGGACGAGCGCGGACAGCCCGCGCGTGATGTGCAGCCGTTGTTCTTCATGGTCACGCCGGAGGGGCTGGACCGTGTGGATCTGATGACCGCCTGGCTCAATCGCGGCATCAATTTTGGCTTGGCGGGCGGATTGAATTGGAATGGGCGCGAGGGCGTTGAAGCCACCGTGCTGGCGCGCACCAGCGGACAAACCATGCGTTTGCCGGCGCAAGCCGCGCTGATGCGTCCAGCCCCGGCGGAGATCCGGGCCATGTGGCAGCCAATGGGCGGCCGGCGCGAGACGGTGGCGCTGCGTCTGTCCGGCGAATTCGAGACCGCGTTTCCCGATGGGGCCCCGGCGGCGCCCGCCCAGGCCGTCGCCACCGAGGTCCCGCCGCCCGCAGCTGAGCGGCTGGCGCGCTCAGCGACGCCCGCCGAAATCGTGATCGTAGCGGACACCGACTTCTTGACCGACGATTTCTACCTCGACAGCAGCGGCGCGCCCGCCGCCGACAACGCAGCCTTCGCCCTCAACGCCATCGACGTGCTGGGCGGATCGAACGATCTGGTCTCGCTGCGCTCGCGCGCGCCATCGCAACGGCCGATGAAGCGGCTTGAAGACATGGAACGCGACGCGCAACGGCGCATCGAGGGCGAGCAGCAGCGGCTTCAAGGCGAGTTGCAGGACGCCCAGCGCCGCTTGGCGGAGCTGCAGCAGCGTGGGCGCGGTTCGGGCTATTTCACCGGCAATCTGGGCGCCGAACTCACGCCGGAGGAAAGTCAGGAAATGGAGCGCTTCCGCGGCAGCGTCCTGGAAGCGCGCACCGCGCTGCGCGGCGTTGAGCGCAATTTGCGCGCCGACATCGACCGGCTCAAGGCGCTGATCGTGTTCGTCAATGTGTGGTTGGCGCCGCTCCTGATCGCGGGCTTGGGGCTGTACTTTCTGTGGCGACGCCAGCGTCGCGGGGAGGCGCGCCGATGATTACCGAATTGGCCGAGCGGCGCAGGGCCGGGCTCCTGCGCTTGTACATCGTCGCCGCCGCGCTCATCGCCATCGCGGCGGTCACCAGCGGCATCGAGATGCGCGCCACCAGCGCGAGCGTGGTTTCGGGTCCGGTCTTGCCCGGCGTCGAGGCCGCATTGGCAAGCGCGCAGCGCATCGAGGTGTTCAGCGCCGATGCAAACTACCGCATTGAGCGCACCGAGCGCGGTTGGGCGATGCGCGACCGCGGCGACTATCCAGTCGAGCGCGGACGGATCGCGCAGCTGAGCGCGGCGCTTGCCCAAATGCGCACTGTGCGGCGCATGACCAGCGACGCCTCCAAGCATGAGCGTCTCGGCGTCACCGATCCGCGCGAGGGGGGGCGCGGCGTGCTGTTGCGGGTCGAGAACAGCAACACCGCGTTGCTGGTGGATTTGATCTTGGGCGTGGAGCCGGGCGGGCGGCTTTATGTGCGCCGCTCCGGCGAGGACCAGGTGTGGCAGGCCGAGTCTCCCGATCTGCCGCCGCTGCGCGAGGCGGCGGCCTGGCTTGAACTGACGCCGCTTTCCCTTCCAGCCGCACAGCTTGCGCGCGTGGAGATCATGCCCGCGGAAGGGCGCGCTTACGTGCTGGCGCGCGACGATTCGGACCAGCCTTGGCGGATCGCGGCGCCGGCTCTGGCGGCCGGGTCGCAGGCTATTGTGACCGCTGCGGCCGAGAAGCTCGTGCAACTCGCGCCAAGCGACGTGCTCGAGGCGCCAGCGGTGCAGGGGCAGCCGCGAGCGCGGGTGCGCGCGAGCACCTTCACCGGGATCACGATCGATGGCGAAGTCATCGCCGCGGACGACAAACTCTGGCTCAAGCTGGTGGCGCGTGCGGCCGCGCCCGAGCAGGCGCCCGCCGCGCTGGCGATCAATGACCGGGTCTCGGCATGGGCCTACGCCCTAAGCGAGGCTGAAGCCGCCGCGCTCGCACCGCCTCTCAACACGCTCCTGCCCGCTCCCTAAGCCGCGGCGCCGCAGGCGAGCAGGGTTTCGATTTCGCCTGCTTCGTATCCCAGTTCCGCGAGCACCGCGCGGGTGTGTTGACCCATGCGTGGCGCGGGCCCCTTTGGGCCATCGTCGGCGCCTGGAAAGCGCACCGGGCCTGCGGGGGCATTCACAAACCCGCCATCGTGGGTCGGCGTCCGCACCACGCAACCAGCGGCGAGCGCTTGCGCGTCGGCGGCGGCCTCGCGCGGCGCCAGCACCGGCGACCAGATCACCGCTTCGGCGTCGAGCGCGGGGCCGAGTGCGGCCAATGTACGCGCGCCAAACGCGGCATCGAGCGCCGCTACCAGCGCATGGCGGTTTTCGCGCCGTGTTTTGGCGCTGGCGAAGCGCGCGTCGTTCGCCAGCTGCGCGGCGCCCAGCGCGCGCGTAAGGCGGGGCCAATCCTTCTCGCCCTGCCGCGTCAGCAGGCTGATCCAATGGCCGTCGGAAGTCTGGAAGAAGTTGATCAAGGGCAGAGGCGCGTCCTGGCGCGGTTTGCTGGAGGCGACCCGCCCTATCGCGTGCTGAAGCGCCAGATCGGACGAGCCCGCATAGTGCGCCGCGCGCAGCAGCGAAGCCTCCACCAGCCGTCCCCTGCCGGTGTGGGCGCGTTCGACCAAAGCGGCGCAAACGCCCGCGACCGCCGCCATCGAGGCGACGTGGTCGCCGAACGCCGTGCGCAGCGGAATCGGCTCGCCGCCCTTGGGACTGAACATCGCCGCCAAACCGGAGCGCGCCCAGAATGCGGCGCCGTCCATGCCCGGACGGTCGGCGTCGGGGCCGTCGAGTCCGTACCCGGAAACGCTGGCGTATACGAGCTTCGGATTGCGTGCGAGCAGAGCCTCATGATCGAGGCCGGCGCGCTTCAGCCCGCCGGGGCGCACATTGGTCAAGAACACGTCGGCGCGCTCAACGAGGCGGACCAAGGCTTCGCGCCCGCCAGCCTGCGCGGTGTCGAGGACTATTGCGCGCTTGCCGCGATTGTCCATGTCGAACACCGGATTGATGCTCGCCTCGACGCCGACCGAGGCGAAGAACAGCCGGATCGGATCGCCCCCGGGCGGCTCGACCTTGATCACATCGGCGCCCCAGTCGGCCATGATTCCGCCGGCGCCGGGTGCGGCGATGTAGGTCGCATACTCGACGATCCTGATCCCCTCCAACATCGTTTCACTCCGGTAACGAAGAAGCTCAAGGCTTCGTTAAGACCCGCGCGGGACTCTGCCTCCTCAGGCGGCGAGGCGACTCGGGCGCCCGTCCAATGGCGCGAGAGGCTGATGACGATCGTAACCATGCGCTCCCACCTCACCGATAGCGACATCCGCACCCTGATCAAGGGCCCCACCGAAGAGGATCGCGCGCACGCCGCGCACAAGATCTGCCGTTGCATTGACGACGCTGAACTCAGTTCCGAAGAGCGCGAGCATGCGCGCCATATCATGACCATCATGGCGCAGGATGCAGCGGCCTTGGTGCGCCGATCGCTTGCGGTGGCGCTGAAGAATTCGCCGAAATTGCCGCGCGAGATCGCCAACAAGCTGGCGCAGGATCTGGATTCCATCGCGCTGCCGGTCATTCTCAACTCGCCGATGCTGACCGATTCCGATCTGGTCGCGATCGTGCGCGCTTGTCCGCCCGCCAAGCAGATCGCGGTCGCCAGCCGGGAGACGATTTCCACCGCGGTGACAGGAGCGCTCGCGAGTTTCGCCGTTCCAGAGGCGGTCGAACGCGCGCTCGCCAACGACAACGCCAAATTCGACGCCGCCGGCCTCGACACGACGTTGCAGCGTTTTGCCGGAATCTCCTCGATCACGGCCGCGATGGTGCACCGCAACGAATTGCCGGTTTCGGTGACGGAGAAACTCGTCACCATGGTGTCGGGAGAATTGTTCGACCACCTGGTCAACCACCACGAATTGCCTCCCCAGATCGCCATCGATCTGGCGCTCGGCTCGCGCGAGCGCGCGACCATCGACATCGTCGAGCAAGCCGGCATGCAAAGAGACCTCGCCCGCTTCGTACAGCAACTCAACCTGAACGGACGGCTGACGCCTTCGCTGCTGATGAGAGGCATGTGTGTTGGGCATTTGGAGTTTGTCGAGCACGCTTTGGCTGAACTTGCCGGGATGCCGCACCAGAGAATGTGGCTGCTTCTGCACGATGGCGGCCCGCTGGGGCTCAAAGCGGCGTTCGAGCGCGCGGGATTGCCGCCGCGGCTGTTTCCCTCGTTCCGCGCCGCGATCGAGGTGTATCATGGCATCGAGCGCGAAGGCGGCGCGGATGATCGCGCGGTGTTCCGCCGCCGCATGCTGGAGCGCACGCTGACTTTGTTCCAGTCGATCCCGAAGGACGATCTGGACTATCTGCTCGACAAGCTGGACGTGCCCGGCATTGAAGCGGCCCGCGCCGCCGCGGGTTAGCGCAGGCCCGCTTCGGCGAACGGGCCGCCGCCGCGGTCGAATCCAGCAATGGCAAGCTGACGCGCTTCCGTGGCGTTGCGCACCGTCTCGGCGGTGAGGATGAGGCCTGCCGCTCGCGCGGCAAGCACCCGTTGGCCGAGCGGCGTGCGGTCGCCGCCCTCAAGCGCTAGGAATGGATCGGCCGCGGCGGAAACATCGAGCACCAATTCGGTGTAGAGCGCGCGCGCGCGAGCGCCGAACGGCAGCGGACAAGCCGGGTCGCCACGCAGGATCACGCCCCAGCCGCGGGCGCGCAGGCCTTCAGCCAGACCTGGGCCGGCGCGGACGATTTCGCGTTCGTCGAGTTCGAAGCCGAAAAGCCCTCTTGTGCAGCCCGCTTCCTGCGCCGCCTCGCTCAGGAATTGCGCCTCCATTCCGGGCTGCGCTTCAGCGGGAAGGGCGAGCGCCAGGCCCGCATGCGCGCCGCGCTCGCGCCACGCCATGCGCGCGCCGCGCAGGAGCCGTGCGAGCTTGGAATACGAAAACGCCTCCGCCCCGTCGCGCGGGCGAACGACGCCAGCGGCCAACGCGCCAATGCGCAAGTCCACGCGCGCGCCAATCGTGAACGAAAGCGGCTCAACCTCGGGGCGGGGGACGGGGAAGGGGATGACGGTCATGCGCGCGAACCGCCACTATCGCCGAGGCCCGTTAAAATTGCCGCCCCGGTCTTGGGTGAACGCGCGTTAGGGTTGCCGCCTTGTTCACACTTTGAATTGTTCGCGCAGGATGCGCTCGTCGAGCGCATGCCCATGATCGAACAGCAAGGTCTGCGCATTGTCGGGGTCTTCGCGGATATCGACGGCCATGACGTCGCGAGTTTCAAGGTTGTCGGCGGAGGCGCTGACCCCGCGCCGCTCCGGCTCGAGCACCTCGATGCGCACCTGCGCGGTGTCGGGCAAGAGCGCGCCGCGCCAGCGCCGCGGCCGGAAGGCGCTGATCGGGGTCAATGCCAGGAGCCGCGCATTGATCGGGAGAATGGGTCCGTGAGCGGAGAGATTGTAGGCGGTGGAGCCGGCGGGCGTGGACACCAGCACGCCATCGCATAGCAGGTCGGACATGCGCTCGGCGCCGTCGACCAATATCTTGAGCCGCGCCGATTGCGCGGTTTGGCGCAGCAGCGACACCTCGTTGAACGCGCGCTCGGTTACGATCCTCCCGTTCAGGGTTTCGCAGCGCGCCACCAGCGGGCGAACCTCGATCGCGGTGGCCTTGCTCAAGCGCTCCGGGAGCGCGGCCTCGTCGTAATCGTTCATCAGGAACCCGACCGTGCCCTGGTTCATGCCGTAGACCGGCTTTCTGTCGGCAAGCCGCCTGCGCAAGGTGTCGAGCATGTGGCCGTCGCCGCCGAGCGCGACGATGATATCGGCCTCGGCCTGGCTGGTTTCGCCATAGAGCCCGCGCAGCCGGCGGAGGGCTTCCTGCGCTTGCGGGCGCGCGCTGGCGGTGAAGGCGAGCTTCATGGGCTCCTTATGCCGCCGCTAGCGGGCGCCAGCAAACAAGCAAGAATTAAAGCCCGTGCTCGGCGGGCAAGGGCGGCGCCTCGCGCAGCAGCGTGATGGCGATGCGGCGGTTGCCGGGCAGGGTCGGATCGTCGGCGAACATCGGCTCGCTGTCGGCGCGGCCAGCCACTTCGTAGATGCGGTCTGGGCCAATGCCCTGCGCCATCAGCACCTTGCGCGCCTCGTTAGCGCGCGCCGAGGAAAGCTCGAAATTCGACGCATAGCGTCCGCCTGGCGCCGAGCCGTCGGTGTGGCCGGAAATGGTTAGACGGTTGGGCAATTGATCGATCACCGGCGCGAGGGCTGAAAGCAGGCGGCGCGCGCGCTCGTTGGGTTGGGCTTCGCCCGCGTTGAACATCGAGCGGCCTTCCTGGTCGACGATCTGAATGCGCAAGCCCTCGGGCGTCTGTTCAACGATGACGTTGCGCGACAATTCGGCGACATCGGGCATGTCCTGCATGGCCTGGCGGATGGCGATCTCGGCGCGCGCGAACTCGGCGTTTTCGCGCAAGGTTCGCGCCCGCGAGAGCGAATCTTCGTTGGGGTTCTGTTCACCGCCCTTTTCGGCCTGGCTGTCCGATTGGCTCTGGTCGTCGGCGTTGGAGGTGTATTGCGGCTGCGAGGATTGGGAAACCGGGGCGGAATGGCCGTGGCGGGCGCCTTCCTCGGCGAAGCTGGTGCCGGCGAGCAGGCCGCCCGAGCCGGACGAGACGCGGCTAACGCTGGCTGGCGCGAAGAATTCGGCGATGCCGCGGCGTTGCTCGGGGCTGGTGGTGTTGATCAACCACATCAGTAGGAAAAACGCCATCATGGCTGTCACGAAATCGGCGTAAGCGACCTTCCAGGCGCCGCCATGATGGCCGCCGCCGGAAATCTTCTTCACCTTCTTGATGATGATCGGGCGCTGGTTGCTCGCGGCTGCCATGATCCAACCGGTGTGGAGGAAATGGCGCGCATTAATGCCCATATGAGGTTAAGATGATGTTGCGCAATTCTTGGGTTCGGACACGAGGAAACACATGACTAAGGCCGCTTTTATTGGATTGGGGGTAATGGGCTCGCCGATGGCGGGCCATCTGGCGCGCGTGGGCTGCGATGTCGCCGTCTATAACCGCACCGAGGAGAAAGCGCGCGACTGGGCCCAGCGCCACCAGGGGCGGACCTACACCAGCGTCGCGGCCGCCGTGCAGGGCGCCGACATCGTGTTCTCGTGCGTTGGCGATGACCGCGATTTGCGCGAGGTGTTCGACGCCGCCTCTGCGGCGATGCGCAAGGGCGCGATATTTGTCGATCACACCACCACTTCGGCTGAAATAGCCCGTGAACTGGCGGGCAAGGCCGAGGAGCGGGGGCTTGGCTTTCTCGATGCTCCGGTCTCGGGCGGGCAGGCGGGCGCGGAGGCGGGGACGCTTTCAGTGATGGCGGGCGGCGAGCCGAGCGCTTTCGCGGAGGCTGAGCCGGTCATGGCGGCGTACGCCAAGCACATGACCCTGATCGGGCGCGCCGGTTCTGGGCAACTGGCGAAGATGGTTAATCAAATCTGCATCGTCGGGGTGCTGCAGGGGCTTGCCGAAGGCCTGCATTTCGCCAAGCGCGCCGATCTCGACGTCGAGAAGGTGATTGCCGCAATCTCCAAGGGCGCCGCTCAAAGCTGGCAGATGGAGAATCGCTGGAAATCCATGCTCGCAGGCCGTTTCGACTTCGGCTTTGCGGTCGATTGGATGCGCAAGGATCTGGGGCTGGTGCTTGAGGAGGCCGAGCGCAACGGGGCGAAGCTGGAGCTGGCAAAGCTGATCGACAGTTACTACGCCGACGTTCAGGCCATGGGCGGCAAACGCTGGGATACCTCCAGTCTGATCGCGCGTCTGGAACGGCCGCGAAATTAGCGCGCGGCGTTCAGTGTCAATACTTCGTCAACGGAACTGTCCTAATGTCGTTGTAATCATGCAGCGCTACGGCTTAGCGCTGGCGGCGGGGCGGTGGGAAGCACATGCAAGGCAAGAACAACCGCCAGTTCCTGATCTGCGACGAGAACCCGCACACGCGCCGGTTGGTGGCCGATGTGCTCGCGGGCGCGGGCTTTGAGAAAGTGCAGTTCGCCAATGACGGCATTGAGTTGTTGAAGCTCACGATCGAGTTTCAACCGCGCATTGTCATAACCACCTCGCGCGTACCGGGTGTTTCCGGCTTGGATTACACCCGCACGATACGCGCCGGCTTTCGGGGGGTGGACCGGGCGCTCTCCATTATCGTGATGACCGACACGCCGACGCAGAGGTTTATCGACGCGGCGCGCGAAGCGGGCGCCGATGAATTGTTGGTGCGCCCGTTCAACGGTGCGGCTTTGTTGTCGCGTGTCGAAGCAGTGCTGCTGCGGCCGCGGCGCTTCGTCGAGAGCGTGAGCTATGTCGGCCCCTGCCGGCGCCGGCGCATGCTCGAAGAATATGAAGGCCCGTTGCGGCGCTTCACCGATCCGCTGGACGCCGCCGAAAAGCCGTTGTGGGAAGCGGAGGGAAATCGCGAATTGGTGCGCAAATGCGTGGCGCGAATCAGCGAACTGGCGACTGACCTTTCGCCCGGGGACCGGCGCAAGCTGCGCGAGGTTTTCAGCGCGGTGCGTGACGCCGAGCAATTGGCCGACGACGTACGCGATCAGTTCATGGGTGACGCTGCGCGTTCGCTAGCGCGCTACATCACCGCAATAGGCGGGTCCGGCGCGGTCGAGCAGGACGTGCTCTCAACACATATCGACGCGCTACAAAAGCTTTGCGTGCTGACCTCGGAATACCAGACCGAGCGCGAGGAATTGGTGCGTGGGTTGGTCATGGTGGTGGACAAGCGCCTCGGCCGCAAGCCTCCCGCGCCCGGCGGCGCGCCCCAGCGCGCGGCGTGAGCTACTCGGCGGCGTGCTGGGCGGCTTTGCGCTTGGCGATCCGGCGCTCGAGGCGATCGAGATTGCGGACTGTCAGCAGGCCGTAAACGGCCAGTAACCCGCCGAAGGCCACCAACATCGTCATTGCCGCTACGTATCCGCTCATAGCTCGCCTCTTGGGGCAATGTAGAGCGCGGCAGCGTGCAAAACAATCCCGAACGCCCCAAACCCAAGATTGACGGAGTGAAGATCCCCCTCGGTCAGCGGTGTCCAAAAGGAGCCGGCCAGTACGGCATACCCATACGTTGTCAGTATTGACGAGAGCAGCTTGATCCGCACCCGATCCCGGCGCGCGCGTTCTTCGTCGTCGGCCGCCCAGTTCACACCAATGTCTCCGCCGCCACCGGCGCGAAGTACGTCACGATCCCATCGGCGCCAGCGCGTTTGAACGCGAGCAGCGTCTCCAGCATCACGCGCTCTTCTTCGATCCAGCCGTTTGCAGCCGCCGCCTTGATCATCGCGTATTCGCCCGACACCTGGAACGCGAAGGTCGGCAGCGCGAAAGCGTCCTTCACGCGGCGCACGATGTCTAGATATGGCAGGCCTGGTTTCACCAACAACATGTCGGCGCCTTCGGCCACGTCCATGGAGACTTCGCGCAGCGCTTCGTCGCTATTGCCCGGATCCATCTGGTAGGTGCGTTTGTCGCCCGGGTTGGCGACCGAGCCGCCGCCGAGCTTTCCCGAGCCGATGGCTTCGCGATAGGGGCCATAGAAGCCGGAGGCGTATTTCGCCGCGTAGGACATGATCAGCGCGTCTTGGCAGCCTTCGCCATCCAGGGCGGCGCGGATGGCGCCGACGCGCCCGTCCATCATGTCCGAGGGCGCGACGATGTCGGCGCCGGCCTTGACTTGGATCAAGGCCTGCTCGGCCAGCACTTTTACCGTCTCGTCGTTGACGATGCGGCCGTCGCGCAGGAGTCCGTCATGGCCATGGTCGGTAAACGGATCGAGCGCTACATCGACCATGATCCCGACCTCGGGGGCGGCGTCCTTCATGGCGCGCACGGCGGTGCAGACCAGGCCGCCTGGATTAAGCGCCTCGCGGCCCTCGGCATCCTTTTTGACGGCGTCGATATGGGGAAACACGGCGATCGCTGGGATGCCCAGCTTGGCCGCCCGCTTGGCCGCTTCAGCGGCGCCCGCCACCGAAAGCCGCGCCACGCCGGGCATCGCTGTCACGGGAATTGCAGGCTCTGGTCCATCATGGACAATCATCGCCCAGATCAGGTCGTCGACGCCCAGACAGTGTTCACGCACCAGGCGGCGCACCCACTCGCTCTGGCGCAGCCGGCGCGGGCGGGCGGCGGGGTATTTTCCAGCGTAATTCATGCGAATCGTTCGCAACTTTCTATCGGTTTAGTGCGCGCACGCGTCCCAGTTACCTTGTTCGGTGGAAACATCCTATAATAGGGGCGGCGAAAGCCGAACCGAGGCGGCAAGCTTGCGAGAAGAGGACAAACAGGTTTTCGAGGACGCCGTGGCCGCCATCCGCGAGGAAGGCCGCTACCGGGTGTTTGCCGACATCATGCGCGCGCGCGGCCAGTTTCCCCGGGCGCGGCTGCGCCTGCCCGAGGGCGGCTACCGCGACATCGTGGTGTGGTGCTCGAACGATTATCTGGGCCAGGGCCAGAGCCCGGAAGTGATCGATGCCGCCCACGCGGCGCTGGATAAGGTAGGCGCGGGCGCGGGCGGCACGCGCAACATTTCAGGCACCACTTCTTATCACGTCGATCTCGAGAGCGAACTCGCCTCGCTGCACGGCAAGGAAGCAGCGCTGCTGTTCACCTCGGGTTATGTGTCGAACGACGCGACGCTCTCGACGCTGGCGAAGCTGTTTCCGGATTTGTGGATTTTCTCGGACGCCTCCAACCACGCCTCGATGATCGAAGGCATCAAGCGCGCCAAGTGCGAGCGGCGCATTTTCCGCCATAACGATTTGCAGCATCTGGAAGCCCTGATCAACGAAGCGCCAGCCGATGTGCCGAAGCTGATCGCGTTCGAGAGCGTCTATTCGATGGACGGCGACACCGCCCCGATCGAAGCCATCTGCGCCATCGCCGAAGCCTACGGCGCCATGACCTATCTCGACGAAGTGCACGGCGTTGGCCTCTACGGCGCCACCGGGGGCGGCGTCGCCGAGCGCGACGGGGTCATGCACCGCGTCGATTTCATC
>JAKFYF010000370.1 GCA_021731005.1 Hyphomonadaceae bacterium | reverse complement strand
ATCCCCAATCCCCAATCCCTAACTCCGATGCAAATCCACCGAAAGCACGATGGAAAAGCCCACCATCAGCGTCATCATAGCGGTGCCGCCGAAGGAGATGATCGGCAGGGGAATGCCCACGACCGGCACGAGCCCAATCACCATGGCGGTGTTGATCAGCACGTAGCTCGCCAAGGTGGCCGCGACGCTCGCGGCTGCGAGTTTTGAAAACAGCGAGCGCGCACGCAGCGAAACCTGGACCGCAAGCCACATCAGCGCGCCAAACAATCCAAGCACCAGCGCGCCGCCGACCAGGCCGAACTCCTCCACGATCATGGTGAAGATGAAGTCGGTGTGCTTCTCGGGCAAAAAATCGAGCTGGGCCTGGGTGCCTTCGCCGAAGCCGCGCCCAAACAAGCCCGCCGAGCCGATGGCGATTTTCGATTGCAGCACGTGATAGCCCGCGCCAAGCGGATCGTCGGCCAGGCCGAGGAATACATTGACGCGGTCGCGCTGGTAATCGTGCAACAGAAAAGTGTAGGCATACACCGCCCCCGCCGCGCCGAGCGCCGCGCCGCCGCCAACAATCCACCATGAAAGCCCAGCCAGGAACATGGTGGTGATTCCGGCGAACATGATCAGCATCGCCGTGCCCAGATCGGGCTGGTGCATAACCAGCGCCACCGGCGCCGCGATCATCACGAACGGGGGAATGCTCCACAGAATCGTTCCGAGCTTTCTGGGATCGAGCTGGTGATAATAGCGCGCCAGCGCCAGCACGATGCCGATCTTCATGAACTCGGAAGGCTGCAGTGAAACCGGCCCCAGCGAAAGCCAGCGCGTCGCGCCCATGCGCGTCTCGCCGGCCACCTCAACCGCGAGCAGAAGCAAGAGTGCGCCCGCATACAGCGGATAAGCGATGAAACTCCAGAACCGCATATCGAGCAACATCGCCGCCAGGATCGCGAGAATGAGCAGCACGCCGAAGCGGCTGCCATGGGTCAGCGGCATGTCGGTCCATTGCCCGGAGGACACCGAGAAATGCATGGCCACGCCGATCGCCGCGAGCGCCACCAGAATGTTGATGATGCCCCAATTGAGCCGCAGGAACCGCTCGCGCATCGAATTGGGGCTGGCGACGGGAAGGATAGTCATGCGCGCACCGGTGTTTGCGGCTCCAGCGTCGCCAGCCGCGCCGCCTCGCGCCGCGCCGGATCGCGCGAAAGCGTCGCTTTCATGATCTCGCGCGCGATCGGGCCGGCGACCGCCGAGCCGCCGCCGCCATGCTCGACCACGACCGCGCACGCGTAGCGCGGCTCGTGCCACGGCCCAAAGCAGCAGAACAAAGCGTTGTCGCGCAGGCGCCAATCGAGCGAGGCGTTGGAGCGCACGCCGGTGACGCGTTCGGCCGCGCTGATGATGCGCACCTGCGCGGTGCCGGTTTTGCCGGCAATCTGCACCGGCTGCCACGCGGCGTTTTCCAACGTCCGAGCGGTCGCTGCTCCGCTGACGGGATCGCGCATAAGCTCGAGGTTTCCCGCGCGCACCGCCGTGCCGCCGGGTTCGTTGCAAACCCCGAACATGCCGTCACGCACGCGTGTCAGAAATTCGGCCTCAATGCCGGCGATCGGCGCTGGCGGCGGCGATTCGCTCACGCCTGGCGCCTCGCGCACCAGCCGAGGAACGACCGCGCGCCCATTGTTGCCGAGCCGTGCGGCCATCACCGCCAGCTGCAACGGCGTCACCAGCATCGCGCCCTGGCCGATGCCGTAATTGAGGGTAAGGCCCCCGGTCCAACCCTCGCCGCGGTGTTCGCGCCACCAGGTCGGATCGGGAACCAGGCCATCGACAATGTTTGGCACGCCGATATCGAAATGCTGCCCGAGGCCGAACTTCCGCGCCACATTGGCGATGCGTTCGGGCCCCGCGCGCAAGGCGGCCTGATAGAAATACACGTCGCAGGAATGCTTGATCGCGTTGTGCAGACTGACGCGGCCATGCCCGCGTCGCTCCCAGCAATGGAAATTGCGCCCGCCATACGGGAAGTAACCAGGGCACGAGACCGACCAATCGTCCTCCACGCCTGCTTGCTTGGCGGCGATGCCGACGATCATCTTGAAGGTCGAGCCCGGCGCGTAAGCCCCGGTGACCGCCTTGTGGAACAGTGGCTTCTTCTCGTCCTCGTTCAGCAGACGGAAGGGCTCGCGGCCAATGCCGTTGACGAACAGATTGGGATCGAAACCCGGGGCCGAGGCCAAAACCAGCAGATCGCCATTGTAGATATCCATGACGATGGCGGCGCCGGATTGTTCGCCGAAATTCTGCATCGCCGTGCGCTGCAGTTCATGGTCGAGCGTCAGCACCACGCCGGAGCCGCGCACCGGCTCGCGCCGCTCTTCGATATCCTCGCCCATTTCGACGCCGCGGGCATTGACCACCACTTTGCGCCAGCCGGCCTGGCCGTGGAGGGTGTCCTCCAGCCGCGATTCAAGCCCGGCTTTGCCAACGCGAACATGGGGATTGCGCAAATAGACCGCCCGGCTCTCCCCTTCCGGCGCCTCAAGCGCGCGATCGATGTCGCGCTGGGTGGGTTTTTGTACATAACCGATCGGGTGCGCATAAACGACGCGGTAGGGATAGGCGCGCACATCGGCGGAAACCGCGACCACGCCGCGCAATTCCGGCAGGCGCACATTGATGGCGTTGAACTCTTCCCAGGTCAGGCCTTCGTGGACCGGCATCGGCTCGTAGCGCGAGCCGCCCTCGACCTTGATTTGCGCGCGGCGCGCCCATTCCGGGCTGAGGCCCAAAATGGCGCCGATGCGGTCGAGCGTGGCGCGCAAATCCTGCGCCGGCGTGCGCCCATCGACGTGCTCGACGTCGTCGCGCACCACCGCGACCTGATAATCCTTGCTGGTTTGCGCCAGCACGGCGCCAAAGCGGTCATAGATCACGCCGCGCGGCGGGGCGATGATGCGGGTGTCGAAGCGGTTTTCATCGGCGGCGTTGGTGTATTCGCGGCTGAACAGATTGGTGGTTTGAAGCTGCGCCATGCGGAACAGGATGGTCCCCATGACGCCTCCGCCAACAAAGGTCATCAAAGCCGCGCGCCGGTTGAACACGACGTTGGCGTCGCGCTTGGGCAGGGTCGAGCCAACTTTCTTGCCGCGCTTTTTCATGTGCGCGCCCTTATTTGCTGCCGTGACTGGCCCTGCATGTAGAGCGGGCGCACCAGGGGAAACAGGATCGCCGTCACCGTCACGGTTTCCGCGTACGGCGTCAGCGGCGCGTTGCGCCCGAGCCCAAGCGGGGCGAGCAGCCAGGCGACGCCCACGGTCGCGAGCGCGGTGGCGATGAAGCCGCCCCATAACGAGATCAGATTGGGCGCCGACATCAATACGGCGGCGACGCGTCCAGCAAGGTAAGCCGAAAGATAAAGCGCAACGAACAAACCATACGGGCCGCCCGCCAATTGATCGTGCAGCAAGCCAAGTGCTGCGAGCACGACCGGGGCGGTCCACGAAATTTCATCCTCCGCCGCCCAGCCATAAGCGGCCCACAACACCGCCAGCGGCAGCGGCGGCTGCGCGAACAAGGGCCCGAGCGGCAGCGCCGGCAACACCACGCTCGCAACCGCAAGCGCCAGGCCGAACGCGCGCAGAACGCCGCCGCTGGGCGCGCGCCAGCTCATTGCGGCGGCCCGCTTGGCGCCGGCTCGGGCTGGATTTGAGCAGGCGGCGCCGGCGGCTGTGCCGCGCCATCCGTGCGCGGCGCCAGCACGATGCGAGGCCGTGGCGCTGGCGTCGGCGCCGTGGGCGGCGCCGTCATCACCTCGCGGCGCACCACCGCAACCGACGAACTGACCCCGGGCGGGGGGCCCGCATCGGCGGTCAGCGTTTGCTCTGGCGCTTCCAAGCCCACGAATGGCACCAGCCGCACAAAATCGATCGGCCGCTGCGCCGCCGACAGCGAAACCCGCCATTGTCCGTCGCGGCCCCCTTGCGCCACGCCGACGGGAATGCCGCGCGGGAACAGGCCGCCATCGCCGGAAGTGATGATGCGCTCGCCCTCGCGCAAATCCTGCGCGCCGACGATGAAGTCGAGCCGCGGCGCCTGCACCTGGTAGGGCTGGCTTATCAGCTCCGGCGGACGCGTCGCCTGTCCAGCCAGCACTGCACGCACGCGCGAGGACTCGCCCAGCACCGGGATACGGGAAGTATAGTCGTCCAGCATCAGCACGCGCGAAGTGCGCCGCCCCACCGAGACGACGCGTCCGACCAGGCCGTTCTCGTTAAGCGCAACGAAGCCGACTCGCACGCCGTGCTCGGCGCCGGCGTTGGCCACCAGGGTGCGCGTGAACGGGCCGCCGGAATCGAGCACCAGTTGCGCCGCGATCGAGCGCTCGATATCGGCGCCCTCGCCGAACGAATTCACCGGCATGCGCAGCAACGCCTCGTAGCGGCGGTTGCGCTCGGCCAGACGCTCGGCCAATTCGCGCCAAGTCTGCAATTCGCGGTTCTCGCGCTCCAGCTGCTGCACGCGCGCCGCCGCGCTCCACATCGCGCCTATGCGATCGACCAGGTTTTCACTTGCGCGCGCGGGGCCGGTGGCGACGCGCCCAGCGACAGCCGCGCCGTCGTCGCCCGCTTGCAGCACACCGCCGCGGCCGGCTTGGAGCGCCACCAAAACCGCCGCGCCAAGCCCGAGCGCGACGGCGATCAGCACGCCAGGGGTGATGCGCCGTCCGGCGCCGGCGCGGCGCACTTTACTCCTGCGTCTGGCCAAAAGCCGCCTCTATCTCGTTCGCGTACCGACGTCAGACTTCTTCGCTCAAGAGCCGGCGCGCATCGGAAGAATTTATGGTGTCGAGAGCGATTCCACACCCCTTGACCACACATCGGAGCGGATCGTCGGCCACCGAAACCCGGATCGAAATGCGTTCCTGCAGCACAATGTCGAGATTGCGCAGCAGCGCCCCGCCACCGGTCAGCATCAGGCCATGATCGAAGATGTCAGCCGCCAGTTCCGGCGGCATTTGTTCGAATGCCTGGCGCACGGCGTCGACGATGCGGGTAACCGGCTCTGACAGGGCCTCGGCCACCATCGCCTCGGTCACGGTAATTTCCTTCGGCACGCCGGAGAGATTGTCGCGCCCCTTGATCGGCAGCGACATGCCGGGCCCGGAATCGGGGGCCTTGGCGGTGCCGATCTCCTTCTTGATCCGTTCGGCGGTGGAATCGCCGATCATCAGATTTTCATGGCGTCGCAGATACTGGATGATGGCTTCGTCCATCTTGTCGCCGGCCTCGCGCAAGGAGCGCGACCACACCAGCCCGCCCAGCGAAAGCACGGCGATTTCGGTGGTGCCCCCGCCAATATCGACCACCATGCAGCCAGACGGATCGTCGATCTGCAGGCCGGCGCCAAGCGCGGCCGCGACCGGCTCCTCGATCAATTTCACGCGGCGCGCGCCGGAAGCCTGGGCGCTTTCCAGGATCGTACGCCGCTCGACCGGGGTTGCTCCTGTCGGCACGCAGATGACGATCTGCGGACTGATCAGAGCCGGGCGGGGCAGCACCTTCTTGATGAATTGCTTGATCATTTCCTCGGCGACGTCGAAATCGGCGATGACGCCGTCGCGCAAGGGCCGGATCACTTCCATGTTGCGGTGGGTTTTGCCCAGCATGGTCTTGGCTTCCGCGCCAACCGCGTAAACTACTTTGCGCCCGCCTTCGTTGACGTAGGCCACCACCGAGGGCTCATCCAGAACGATCCCACGCCCCTTCACGTGGATCAGCGTGTTCGCCGTCCCCAGATCGATCGCCAAGTCTGGCGCCACCAGACCGAACACATTGCCGAACATGCTCAGAGCAACCTCGTAGACCTTGGCCGAATCAGCCGATTTTCCCGGCTTAGCGCCGCAAGCTTAACAATTCTCAAGGCAAACGCCGCACGGATCGCGCTGGTCCGCCGCCGCGCACTGACTTGCCGCGTGCGCGATGCCGGTGCAAGGGCCGCTACGCAGCGCATTGTTTAGATGCCGCAATGAGGTGTTTTGCTGGCGCTGGCGCTTGCCCCCGGCCCACTGGCGCCCGATTATCAGGGCGGGGACTGGTTCCTGCGGGGGAAATTCTTGTTCGCAAAGGCGTTAAGGCTTCTGGCGGCGGTGCTAGCGCTCGCGCTGGCCGGTTCCGCCGCGGCGCAAACCAGCGTCGACGAGGCCGAGCGCGGCATCGTGCGGGTAGTGGTGATCCTGGAAACACCCGAAGGGCGCATGCTTTACGGCTCGGGCTCGGGGTTCGTGGTCGCCCCGAATCTGGTGGTGACGGCCGCCCATGTGGTGCAGCCGGCGCGGCAGCGGGCCGATTACGGCGTCGCCGTGGTTCCCCCTGAAGGCGACGGGCTCATTCCCGCGCGGATCATACGGTTTTCTCCGCTGTCGGAATTGGCGCTGCTTGAGTTTCGCGGGCCCGATACCCAGCCGCTGACGATATCCACAGTCGAGCCTCAGCCCGGCGACGGCGTGGTGGCCCTGGGCTACCCCGATGTGGATTATCAAGGGGCCACCGGTTCCGACCTGCTGCGCCCAACGCCGGCCTCGCGCACCTCCGGTCAGATTTCGTCGCTGCGCGACCGCGCGCCCACCGGCGACCAGATCCCCACCATCAACCATCAGGCGGTGATTTCCTCGGGTTCCTCGGGCGGGCCCCTGCTCGACGAATGCGGGCGCGTGCTCGGCGTCAACGCCTGGCACGTTTCCGGCACCGACACGCGCGAAACCCGCGGGGTCTCCACGCGCGCGGCCATGCTGCTGCAATTCCTCGACGAAGCCGGCGTCACCCCGACCCTCAGCGATGAGAAATGCCTCTCCTTCGCCGAGCGCATCGAGGCCGAGCGCGCCGCCACCATCGACGCGCTGCAGACCCAGAACCAGGAGCTTGCATCCAAGATTGATACCGCCGACCGGCTGACGCGCATCGCCATGGTGATCCTGGTGGCGGGGACGCTGGCGCTGTTTATCGCCGTGTGCGTGCTGAGCGCGATTGTCTTGTCGAAACGCCGGCCGCCGCAGCCGCAGGCGCCACCCGAGTGGGAGCAACCCGCGGAAACGGAGGCGGACGCACAGCGGCAACGGCCGCGCCTGGGCTGGCTCGCCCTGACCGGGGCGTCCAGCGTCGTCGTTGCGCTCTTGGCGGTGGGCGCATGGGCGCTGCTGAATTCCTTGCGCCACGACGCCGCCGCTCCCGCGCCTTCGCGCGAATTATCCGGTGACGTCGTCTGCACGCTCGACGCTGAAGCAAGCAAGGGCGCGCAAGGGGTTTCCGACATGAGCATCCATGTGTCGGGCGAATTGTGCGTCAACGAGCGCACGCTCTATGCGCGCGAAGGCGAAGGCGCCCGTTTCCGCCGCACCATCGTCATGGGCGAAGCGCACACGCTCGACGTGCTCACCATCGATGCTGAAACCGGCGAGTTTCGCCGCGAACGCTATCCGCTGAGCGACGAGCAATTCGCCGCCGCCAACCAGGCCGTCGCCGAATCGGGCGCCGGCCGGGGCTGCAGTGGCGACCCACAAGCAGTGGCGCGCCGCAACCGCGCGCTCACCCCGTTCGCGGCGGGCGAACCCTCGCAAAGGCTGATTTGGCGCTGCGAAGCCCGGCGCTGAAGCGGCTCGTTCGGAGCGCCGGCGAGGGCGGCGGCGGTCCAAGAGGTTTAGCCAGCGTCCCCTGATTGCACCTTGCCCCTAACGCGTCAGCCGCAGCGCGCCGATGCCGGAGCCGATATTGTCAAACGCTTCCAGCAATTCGCTGGCGTTGTCGGCGTGATAATAGTGCGTACCGTCCTGGGTGGCGCAATCTTCCAGCAGCTGATCGGCGGTTCCGCCCGCGGTGATGCGGAAGCCGATGGTGTAGATCTCGACGCCCGCGGCCTTGACGGCGTCGCAGAGGGTCTCCTGGCGGTCGTTGAAGTAATCGACCATGTCGTCGTCGTCGTTCACAAGGTTGAGACCGGCAATGGTGCGCTGATATGCTGCGGGAATGCCGGGCGAGCCGGCGACGGTGGGCCAGGTCTGGTATTGAAACTCCCGCCAAGTGCGGCGCGAGCCAAAGCCGGCATAGTCCGATTCAAGCCCGTTATTGTTGGAGTTGAGCGAGGTGTTATCGCCATCGGTGAATAGCACGATAACCTTGCGCACCGGATCGTCCGGATCGTCGTAAGCGCGGCCCTCGGTAAATGGCGCGCCCGGAGAAATCACCCGCCAGGCCCAGGCCAGACCTTCGATCTGGTTGGTGCCGCCGCCATACCAATGCTTCATGCCCTGAATCGCGGTGATCACCGTGCTGTCGTCGGAGGTCAGCGGCACGATCTCTGTCGGGCAGCCGCGATTGGGGCCCTTGTCGGCGCTGGTGGCGCCGACATGGCTGACGCTGACCGTCACGCCGGGGCGGTACTTGTAGACGCCGAGGGTCCGGTTGTCGGCGCCGGCGGTAAAGCCGCCACCGAGGCCAAACACATCGCTACGATCGTAGGTGCTCGACGTGATCCAATTGTTGCTCGAGACGTCGTCACCACCTTCGTCGGGCGAGAAATACGGCACCCACTGGGTTGCAGGGTCGCCTGCGCCGGGGGCGTCGTCGCTGATGTCGTAGGGCTCGGGTCGCGCTTCCACGCACCCGCCCCATTGCGCATTCACCGGCAGGTTGGCGTAGACGTCGAACAGATTCACTTCGCCGGTTGCGAAGGCGTAGCAACGACCAGTGTTGGTGTAGCCGGAGGGGTTGGCGGCGGCGCCCTGAATCCAGGTCACGGGGAAGCCGCCGTAGGTTGTCGGGAACGAAGCCGGGTTGGTGCAGGCGCCGCTCACGGTATTACGGCGGCCCATGTAGCGGCCTTCGAAGAATTCGCCGTGGTGAGGGTTGTCCCCGCCTTGATCCATCCAGTCCAGGTTCGCAGTGCCGATGTTCACTTGCGCCACGAACGGCACCAGCCCGACGCTGACGCTGTCGCCATCGAGCGAGAGCAGGAAAGTCGCCAGCGTCTCGGCCCCGTCGCGCAGCGTGTCCATGTCGTCCTTCATCGAGCCGGTATTGTCGAGCGCGAGCACGACTTCGATCGGGGGACTCGCATCGGCCATGGCTTCGGAAGCGACGCGGATGTGCCAGTCCTCGTTCTTCACCAAGCGCGCCAGCGAGACGTTCATCGCCATGCGCGCGGTGACGCGGTGGCCGCCGTCCTCGAGCGCGTACACCAGGAATTCCACCTCGTCGGCGTCCTCGCCCATCTCGGCGTCAAAGAACGCGCGCGCGGCTGTCGTGCGCTCGGCCAGCGGCCGCATCGACAGCCGCTCGGCCACCAGCACCGCGCCGTCGGCGGCGTTCTGCAGCTTCACCCGCAGCGATTGGGCGCGGGTGAAATCGACCGACATGCCCAGCAGACCGACGAGCACCGCGCCCATCAGCCCCCACAGCATGGCGACATTGCCGGACCGATCGCCCAGAAACGACCGCCGCGAAGCACTGGAAAGAAACCGCCCCATAACCATTTTCCGCCTCAAAAACGGACCCTTACAGGCTCCCATGAATACGCGGGCGGCGTTAATGGGCGATTTGGGAACATGGTGAAGACGTCAATTTCGTGCTTGCGGAGAGCCTTCTGTGAGATTATGATGATATCATATGGATATGATCTAACCTCGAAGGGCCATGACGATGACCGCACCCACCCTCAGCCACACCAGAGAACGCAAGGCCGCGACCTCCAATGGCGGGCTCATGCTGCTGGCGGCGTTCGTGCTGCTGGCGGTGATGCTCGGCTCGATCACCGACCTGCTCGGCAGCCAGGGCGAGTTAAACGGCCTGGTCATCGGCGCCTCGACATTGGGCTTCCTGCTCGCCGTCAGCGGCTTCTACTCGCTGCAGCCCAACGAGGCCGCCGCTATTACATTGTTTGGAAACTATAAGGGCACTGACCGCACGCCCGGCCTGCGTTGGATCTGGCCCTGGTACAAGCGCACCAAGATCAGCCTGCGGGTGCGCAACGTCACCGGCGAAAAGCTCAAGGTTAACGACAAGCGCGGCAACCCGATCGAGATCGCCGCCGTCGTGGTCTGGCGCGTCACCGACACCGCCCAGGCGCTGTTCGATGTCGACACTTACCAGCGCTTCGTCGACATCCAGATCGAAACCGCGGTGCGCGAAATCGCCTCGCATTTTTCCTACGATCATTCCGAAAACGACGAGCCCACGCTGCGCGGCGCGGCGGAACAGGTGTCGAGCCTGCTGCGCGAAAAGCTGCAGGACCGCGTCGCGGTCGCCGGAATCGTGGTTGATGAAACCAAACTCTCCCACCTCGCCTACGCGCCCGAGATCGCCGGCGCCATGCTGCGCCGCCAGCAGGCCGAAGCCGTACTCGCCGCGCGCCGCTACATCGTGCAGGGCGCGGTGGAAATGGTGCAGCACGCGCTGGAGCAATTGAGCGAGCGCGGCATCGTCCAACTCGACGACGAACGCCGCGCGGCGATGGTGTCGAACCTGCTGGTGGTGCTCTGCGGCGACCGCGATGCCCAGCCGGTGGTGAACGCCGGGACGATTTATCAGTGAGGGGAGGAGGACCACGCGCGAACTGCTCCCCCGCCCGCGGGGGAGCTGGCAGCACGCGCAGCGGGCTGACTGAGGGGGGAAACGCTGGCGTCAGCTTACCCCCTCCCCTCGCTTCGCTCGGACCTCCCCCGCGAGCGGGGGAGGAGTGATCCGCCCCTTGGCTGACCGTAAAGCCTTCGCGCTCCGCCTCGACCCCGCGCTGTTCGCGGCCATCGCGCGTCTCGCCGGCGCCGATCTGCGCAGCGTCAACGCCGAGATCGAGTTCCTGCTGCGCGAAGCGCTGCGCGCGCGCGGCGTGCGGGTGGAGGCGGCGGAGGCGGCAAAACTTGACGAGTGATAGCATTGCTATCAGTTGCCTCAGTGGCCACGCTCCTGATCCGCAACCGCGCAGGCGATCCACGAGCTTTAAGCCTGCGCGCCGGTGATGGCGGACATCCATCGCCTGCGCGCGCAACGCCGCCATCGCCACGCGCAACGTAAGCGACTTCGCGGGCCGCGGCGTGAAGCTGATCGATCCGTGGGCGGGGCGAGGGAGCTTAGAGGGTCGCATGATGGCCCGACGCAGACACGAACGTTGAAGCAGCGTCCCCTCGCCCCTCGAGGGGAGAGGGTGTCGCGCGCGTGAGCGCGCGACGGGTGAGGGGAACCCGGTGTTTGCAGAGAGAAACGCATTCGCGCGCGTGCTTGAAGCGTCGCGTTCCCCTCCATCCGGCGCTTCGCGCCACCTTCTCCCCTCAAGGGGAGAAGGGTCGCTGTGTCCGCTCTCGGCGAATATCACCCCCCCTGTCCTTCCGGGGCATGCGTGGCAAGAGCCTTGAATCCGGACTGGACTTGATTTTGAGGCAATGCCGTAATACCTACTGTATTACACCTGAGGCGAAGATGGCCACCAAAACACTGCGCATGGATCCCGAGGATGAGGCGCGCCTGGAGCGTATCCGGCGCAAGACCGGGTGGACCGTCTCGGACGTGCTCAAAGAGGGGGTGCGTCTGCTGGAGGAGACGCTCGCAAGAGCGCCGACCAACGCGGCCTACGAGGTTTATTCTCGATTGGACTTGGGCCCCGGCGGTTACGCGAACGGGCCGGCTCCGCGATCGCGGGAGGCAGCGCGCGAAGCCATTCTGCGCAAGCGCAAAAAATGATTCTGGTGGATACCGGGCCGCTCGTCGCTTTGTTTGATCCCAAAGACGAGCAACACGCGTCCTGCCGCCAGACTCTCGCTTCAATTCGGCTGCCTACGGTGACCACGTTGCCGGTCCTCACCGAAGCATTTCACATCCTGGGGCCTGAAAGCCGTGGTTCTGAAGCGCTTCGGAGTTTCGTTTCCGAGGGCGGGATGAGTATTCACTTTGGCTCGCACGAGGAAGCGATGCGCTGCTTCGAATTGATGAGCACATATCGCGACCCCCCCATGGACCTCGCGGATGCATCCGTCATCGCCGCCGCTGAAGCGCTGGGAACCCGCCGGGTGTTCACGCTGGATCGCAACGACTTCGAGACCTATCGCATCAAGCGCGGCCATCGCCTCTATCCGGTCGAGATCATCTGAGAGACGAGGACGCCGGATGCGCCGCCGCAGGCGATTGCAGCCCCCGCGCTCCCCGCTTGTCGCCTGCCCGCGATCCCGCTAAGCACCCTCGATCCCCCGAACGGATCGATTCTTGAGCCGCGAGCCACGCGGGCGGAGAGCCATGCCGAAACGCACCGACATCTCCTCGATCCTGATCATCGGCGCCGGGCCGATCATTATCGGCCAGGCCTGCGAGTTCGATTATTCCGGCGTGCAGGCGGTGAAGGCGCTGAAGGCCGAGGGCTACCGGGTCATTCTGGTGAACTCGAACCCGGCCACGATCATGACCGATCCCGATCTGGCCGACGCCACCTATATCGAACCGATCACTCCCGAAATGGTGGAAAAGATCATCGCGCTGGAAAAACCCGACGCGCTGCTGCCGACCATGGGCGGGCAGACCGCGCTCAATTGCGCACTGACCTTGGATCGCACCGGCGTGCTGAAGAAATACAATGTCGAGATGATCGGCGCGAAAGCCGAGGTGATCGAGAAGGCCGAGCATCGGCTCAAATTCCGCGACGCCATGGACAAGATTGGATTGGAGAGCCCGCGCTCGCGCATGGCCAATTCCATGGACGAGGCGCTGGCGGCGCTGGATTATGTACAACTCCCATCGATCATTCGCCCGTCACTGACTTTGGGCGGCCTCGGCGGAGGCGTCGCCTACAATCTCGAGGAGTTCAAGGAAATCGTCGAGCGCGGCCTTTCCGCTTCGCCGATCACCGAGATATTGGTCGAGGAAAGCATCATTGGCTGGAAAGAGTACGAGATGGAGGTTGTCCGCGACCGCGCGGACAATTGCATCATCATCTGCTCGATCGAGAACATCGACCCGATGGGCGTGCACACCGGCGACAGCATCACCGTGGCCCCGGCGCTAACTTTGAGTGACCGCGAATACCAGATGATGCGCAACGCCTCGATCGCCGTGCTGCGCGAAATCGGCGTCGAGACCGGCGGATCGAATGTGCAATTCGCGGTGAACCCAAAAGATGGCCGCCTGGTGGTGATCGAGATGAACCCGCGCGTCTCGCGCTCTTCCGCGCTTGCGTCCAAGGCTACCGGCTTTCCGATCGCCAAGGTCGCCGCCAAGCTCGCCATCGGCTACACGCTTGACGAGATCGCCAACGACATTACTGGCGGGGCGATGCCGGCGAGTTTCGAGCCGACCATCGATTATGTCGTCACCAAGATTCCGCGCTTCGCGTTCGAGCGCTTCCGCGGCGCCGATGCGACGCTGACCACGTCGATGAAATCGGTCGGCGAAGCCATGGCGATCGGGCGCACGTTCCAGGAAAGCCTGCAAAAGGCGCTGCGTTCGCTCGACACCGGTCTCACCGGCTTTGACGAGATCGCCATCGAGGGCGCGGCCGATGAAGATGCGGGCCGCGCGGCTGTGCGCGCGCGCCTGGTGGCGCCGCGAGCTGACCGGCTGCTGGTTGCCGCCGAGGCGTTGCGGCGCGGCTTAAGCGTCGAGGAAATCTGCGCGGCCAGCCACTACGATCCGTGGTTCGTGCGCCAGATCGCTGAGATCGTCGAGACCGAGACATGGGTGCGCGCCAATGGCTTGCCCGAGGAAGCCGCCGCTTTCCGCGCGCTCAAGGCGCAAGGCTTCGCCGACGCGCGCCTGGCCAAGCTCACCGGCAGGAGCGAGCGCGACGTGCGCGCGGCGCGCCACAAACTCGGCGTGCGTCCGCAATTCAAACGCATCGACAGCTGCGCGGCGGAGTTCCGGGCGAGTACGCCGTATATGTATTCGACGTATGAGTTTCCCAG
>JAKFYF010000213.1 GCA_021731005.1 Hyphomonadaceae bacterium | reverse complement strand
CAACCCCTCCCTTGCGTGCGGGGAGAAAAACGACGGGCCATGCACGCGTCCGCTCATTAACCATTCCGCAAGCAACGCGGCCGAAGTTCGCGCGGGCGCACGCGCGAGATTCGAGGCTGCCCCATGACGCAGAACGCCTTCCTGGCGGCAATCCAGAAAATCACCGCGGGCGCGTTGCCGCTGACGGAAATGATCGCCGCCGCACAGCAGCTGACCAAGGCAGGCCAGAGCGACTATGCCCGCCAGCTCTACCAGGTCTGGATCAATTTCAACGGCGAGGATCCCCTCCTTTTCGTCGCCAGCTTCAATTATTCGACGCTGCTCAGCCAGCTTGGCGATGAAGCCGGCGCCGAGGCGGCGTTGCAAGCAGCGCTGGCGCAGAACCCCGATTTCGCCCCCGCGCGCATCAACCTAGGCAGCGCGCTGGAACGGCGCGGCGCCGCCAAGGAGGCGGTCGAGCAGTGGAAGACCGGCGTCGAGCGGCTGAGCACGGTGACCGGTGACGCCATCGAGTACAAGATCACGCTGCTGAAGCAGATCAGCCGCGTGTTCTCCGACAACCTACAGCACGAGAGCGCCGAGGCGGCGCTACGCCAGTGCCTCGACCTCAACCCGAACCAGCGCGACGTCAGCGAGCAATTCGCCGCCGTGCGCCTGGCGCAGTGCAAATGGCCGATCGCAGCTGGCGCTCCGCGCATGACGCGCGGCGAGTTCGTGGCGAAATTCCATCCGCTTTCCGCCTGCGCCTACGGCGACGACCCTTATTTTCATCTGGGGTTGGCCAACGACTACGTCCGCAAGCTTGCGGCCAGCGCCAATGAAAACTCCGATCGCCGCGACGCCCCGATCGGCGAAGGCAGACGGTTGCGCATCGGTTATGTGTCGTCCGACCTGCGCAGCCATGCGGTTGGCTACTTGATGGTGCAATTGTTCGAGGCGCACGATCCCAGCGCCATCGAAGTGTTCGCCTATTATTGCGGCATCCCCTCCGAGGACGGCATCGCCCAACGCATCAAGGGCGCGGCCGAGCATTGGATCGACATCCGCTCCATGAGCGACGATGAAGCGGCCGCGCGCATCGCCGCCGACGAGATCGACATCCTCGTCGACGTCAACGGCCACACCCGCGACGCGCGCCTCGGCGTGTTCGCGCGCAGACCCGCGCCAATTCAGGTGAACTGGCTGGGCTACCCCGGAACCATCGGCAGCCCGTTCCACCACTACATCATCGCCGACGATTGGATCATACCGGAGAACCTGGAGCGGTTCTATTCCGAACGCGTCCTGCGCCTGCCCTGCTATCAGCCCAATGACCGCAAGCGCATCGTCGCCGAGCGCGGGCAGACGCGCTCCGAAGCTGGCTTGCCGGAAGGTGCGTTCGTGTTCTGCTGCTTCAACGCCGCGCACAAACTGACGCGGTTCTCGTTCGAACGCTGGCTCGATATCTTGCGGCAGACGCCTGACAGCGTACTCTGGCTGCTCGATTATGGCGCGGAGACCAACAAGCGGCTCGCGGCCTATGCAAGCGAGCGCGGCGTCGATGGCGCGCGGCTCATCCCCGCGCCGAAACTCGCCAACCCGCACCATCTCGCGCGCTATCCGCTGGCCGACCTGTTCATCGACACCATCCCCTATGGCGCCCACACCACCGCGTCCGACGCGCTGTGGATGGGCGTGCCCGTGCTGACGCTGTCGGGGCGCAGCTTCGCTTCGCGCGTCTGCGGATCACTGGTGCGCGCGGCGGGAGTTCCCGAACTTGTATGCGACACGCCCGACGCGTTCGTCACTCGCGCCATTGCGCTGGCGACTTCGGACAAGGTCACGCTGGCTTCCTACCGCGAACGCCTGCTTGCCAATCGCGACAGCTGCACATTGTTCGACATTGACGCGCTCGCGCGCGGCATCGAACAGCTCTACCGACATATGGCCGACGAATACCGCGCTGGCGCAATGCCGCGGCCGAACCTGCGCGGGCTCGAAGCCTATCTCGATATCGGCGCCGAATACGATCATGACGCAGCCGAGATCGGGCTCGCGGCCGATTACGAGGGCCACTACCGCACCGCCCTCGCCACGCGCCATCGCGCCCGCCCCCTGCTCGCCGACGGCCGGCTGTTGAGCGAGGCGGAAATCGGTGCCGCCGCCCCGCCCGCGATTGCAAGACAAAACGAAGCGCGCGCGGCGTAACCGAGAACGGCCCTGAACGTTGACCGTGCCTACACTCCGTCATTCCGGGATCGCGAAGCGATACCCGGAACCTAGGGGAGCGTAGAAGCTGCTGCCCCTGGGTTCCGGATCGCGCTCCGCGCGTCCGGAATGACGGAGCCAATTAGCATGATCCATGAGTCGTCGCGACAATTTGCTGGCTCCCGGTACACGCACCGGATATCACCAGCAAGCACCAAGCCGGAGCGCGTTCGATGGCGCACCACACGCCGACTTTTCCCGACGCCTTCAACATGGCGGATTATTTCGTGTTCGCCAACATCGAGGCGGGGCGGGCCAGCAAGACCGCCATCCTGTTTGAAGAGCGCGCCATCAGCTATGGGGAAGTCGCCGAGAAGGTCAGCCGCGTCGCCGCGCAACTGATCAGCGACGGCCTCCTGCCCGAACAGCGCGTACTGGTGTGCATGCGCGATTGCCCGGAATTCGTTTATGCTTGGTTTGGCGCCATCAAGGCGGGCGCGGTGGTTACGCAGATCAACCCGTTGCTGCCGGCGAGCGATTATGAGTACTACCTCTCTTATGTGAAGCCGCAATTTGCGTTCATCGACGAAGCGAGCGCGCCCGCCTTCCGAGAAGCGGCGACGCACTCGCGCCATTGCAGCGGCGGCGCCAACATCGTCGAGGCCGGCTCCGGGTTTGACGCCTGGCTTGCGCGCGAGCCGAAACCGGACGCCCTGCCCTGGCCAACGCGCAAGGACGATCCCGCGGTGTGGCTCTTCACTTCGGGCTCGACGGGCAAGAGCAAAGGCGCGGTGCATACCCATGCGCATTTTGCTTTCAATACCGAAGTCTATTCCAAGAGCTTCATCGGCATGCGCGAAGACGATGTGACGATCTCCGGTCCGCGCCTGTTTTTCGGCTACGCTACCGGCACGAATCTGATGTTCCCGTTCGCAGTTGGCGCGACCACGATCCTATTTCGCAAGCAGCCGAGCGCCGAACTCTTGTTCGAGCACATCGCCCGTCACCGCCCCAGCGTGCTCACCGCCGTGCCCACCTTGATCAACAAGATGCTGGAAGCGCCCACGAGCGCCAACGCCGATCTCTCCTCGCTTCGCTTCATGTGGAGCGCAGGCGAGGCGTTGCCGCGGCAATTGCACGAACGCTGGGACAAACGCTTTGGCGTGCCGATGATCGACGGCATCGGCTCGGCAGAGAGCTTTCACATCTATATCAGCAACCGGCCCGGCGACATTCGCCCCGGCAGCCTGGGCAAGCTTGTGCCCGGTTACGAAGCCAAGCTCGTCGATGACGATGGCGCCCCTGTCGCGCAAGGCGATGTCGGCGCGCTCTGGCTCAAGGGGGATTCAGCGGCGCTCTATTACCACGGCGCCTATGACAAATCGGTAGAGCACCTGCGCGGCGGCTGGATCGTGTCCGGCGACAAGTTCCGCCAGGACGGGGACGGTTATTGGTATTACGAAGGCCGCGGCGACGATCTGATCAAGTCAGGCGGCATCTATGTCAGCCCGCTCGAGGTCGAGAACTGCCTGCTGCACCATGGCGGCGTCGCCGAATGCTGTGTCATCGGCAGACGCGACGAAGCCGGGCTTGAGAAGCCGTTCGCCATCGTCGTGCTGAAACAAGGCGCGGACGTTAGCGCCGCCGACCTCATTACCTTCGCAAAGCAGCGCATTGCGCGTTACAAGGCGCCGCACGGCATCGCGTTCTCCGCGACGGCGCTGCCGCGCAACGACCGCGACAAGATCGACCGCAAGGCGTTGAAGGCGCTATACGCATGAAGCTCGCCGAACTCCCTTGGATCGCGGTGCGCGACGCTCTCGTTTACCGCAAGCCGGTCACGGCGCTGTTGCCGTGCGGGGCTACGGAGGCGCATGGGCCGCACCTGCCGCTCAACACCGATGTCATTATCAGCGAGGGCGTGGCGCGGCGGGCGGCGGCGCTGCTGGAGGCCGGCGGCATCCGCGCGCTCATTCTCCCTCCCCTCGCCTACGCGCCAGCGGAGTATGCGGCGGAGTTCGCCGGCACTCTCAGCATCGGCGCGGCGACCGCCAAGGCGGTCATTCTCGACATCGCGCGCGCGCTCAAGGCGCAGGGCTTTGCCTGCATCGGCATCGCCAACAGCCATTTCGACCCCGCCAATGTCGCAATGCTGCGCGAAGCGGCGGACGAGATTGGCGCGATGGGCTTGCCAGTTGCATTTCCAGATTTCACCCGGCGCGCGATGGCAGCGACTCTAACGGCGGAATTCATATCCGGCGCCTGCCATGCCGGGCAGTTCGAGACCAGCCTCGTGCTCGCCGATGAACCAAGCCTAGTAAACGATGCCGCGCGCACGCTGCTCGCCGACAATCCCGCAAGTCTAACCGAAGCGTTCGCGCAGGGCGCCAAGACTTTCGCCGAAGCCGGCGGCCCGCAGGCTTATTTCGGCGCGCCGGCGGCGGCTACGGCAGCGGAAGGCGAGGCAAGTTTCGCGATCATGGCCGAGGCGCTTGCGGTGTCCGTGCGCCACACACTGGGGAGGGGCATATGAGCCTTCGCCGCGTACTCGTCCCGCACCCGGCTTTCCCAAGTGGTGCGATCGATGCGATCGAAGTCGGAGCGACGCGGCCAAGCGCCGGTCGGCTCTATGTGCGCTATCGCGTCATCGGGCGTGTTGGCGACGTGGCTTGGCCGGCCGAGACCGCGCCTGAGCGCACAGACCAACTCTGGGAGCACACCTGCTTCGAAGCGTTCCTGCGCGCCAAGGGCGATGACGCCTATCACGAATTCAATTTTTCGCCGTCGGCGCAATGGGCGGCCTATGCCTTTGACCGCTACCGCACGGGCATGCGCGCCGTCGACGTCGAAGCGCCGGCGATCCGCCGCGTCACTGGCTTTCACAACCCAGATAGCGTTGTGGAGGTAAGCGCGAGCCTGCCTGTTGCACTAGCCGGCCGCACCGTCCGCATCGGACTGAGCGCGATCGTCGAGGAACTGAGCGGCGCGAAATCGTACTGGGCGCTCGCCCACCCGCCTGGACAGCCTGACTTCCATCATTCCGATTGCTTTGCCCTGGAAATCACGGCATCGGAACGCCCATGAAATTCGGCGTCGACCGCCTCATCGCTGATCCCGCGTTGCGCGCGCCGCTCCGGGGCAAACGCGTGGCGCTGCTGGCGCACCCGGCTTCCGTGACCGCCGATCTCACCCATTCCTTGGACGCGCTCGCCGCCTGTAACGATTTGCGCCTTACCGCCGCGTTCGGCCCCCAGCACGGCATGCGCGGCGACAAGCAAGACAACATGGTCGAGAGCGCCGACTACACCGATCCGGTGCACGGCGTCCCGGTGTTTAGCCTCTATGGCGACAGTCGCCGGCTTACCGGCCAGATGCTCTCCACCTTCGATGTGCTCCTGGTCGATTTGCAGGACCTTGGCTGCCGCATCTACACTTTCATCACCACGCTGCTCTACGTGCTCGAAGCCGCCGCCCAGCATGGCAAGCAAGTGTGGGTGCTCGACCGCCCCAACCCAGCCGGGCGACCGATCGAGGGGCTGGCGCTGCGTGCGGGCTGGGAGAGTTTCGTCGGCGCCGGTCCGCTACCAATGCGCCACGGCCTGACGCTCGGCGAGCTCGGCTTCTGGTTCATACAACACTTCAAGCTCAATCTCGACTACAGCGTCGTCGACATGGAGGGCTACGATCCCGAGGCCGCGCCCGGTTATGGCTGGCCCCTCTACGAACGCACCTGGGTAAATCCCAGCCCCAACGCCCCCAATCTCTGGATGGCGCGCGCGTACGCGGGCACGGTGATGCTGGAAGGCACAACGCTGTCGGAAGGACGCGGCACAACACGGCCGCTGGAGCTGTTCGGCGCGCCCGATATCGATGCGCGGCGCGTGCTCGCGGAGATGGCCGCGCTGGCGCCGCGCTGGCTCGAAGGTTGCCGGCTGCGCGAATGCTGGTTCGAGCCGACCTTCCATAAGCACGCGAAACAGCTCTGCAACGGACTGCAGATTCATGTCGAGGATCCCAGTTACGATCACGCCGCGTTCAAGCCCTGGCGGCTGCAGGCGCTCGCGTTCAAGGCGATCCGGCGCTTGTATCCGGACTATGAGCTGTGGCGCGACTTCCCCTACGAGTACGAACTCGGCAAGCTCGCCATTGACGTGATCAACGGCTCACCGCTGCTGCGCGAGTGGGTGGACGACAGCGTCGCGGCGCCCGCCGATCTGGATGCGCTCACGGCGCGCGACGAAAATGCATGGGCCAGCGAGCGGCGCGCGCACTTGCTGTACTGAAGCGCGATCAAATTCATGCGCGACAGGTGAAGGCGCACGGGCGAAATTTCAGGCTCGATCGCCTTGGCTAGAACCAGCCCCGCAATCCCACCACGAGGCTGGCGCGGGAGGGGTCTTCGCCGGCGGACCGCGCGAACTCAGCCGTGTCGCCGAATTCCCTGTCATAGGAAACGCCGACATAGGGCGCGAAATTCCGGCGCACCTCGTAGCGAAGGCGCAGGCCCAGTTCGAGGTCAACCACTCCCGCGCCGATGCCGATTTCGGCAACATCCTGCGCGGCCAGGTTTGTTTCAGCGCGCGCCTGCAAGACGACCCGCTGTGTCAGCCGCAGATCGTAGGCGCCTTCCAACCGGGCGAGCGCCTCGCCATGGTCGGACAGAAACAGTGCGCCTTGCACATCGAACCAATACGGCGCGACGCCCTCCAACCCCAGCGTCGCGTAGGTACGCCGCGGCGAGGGCTCGAAATCCTGCCGGATGCCCGCCTGCAAATCGAAATACGGCGTGATCGCGCGGGAATAGAGCGCCTGCACTTCCGCGGCATCGACACCGCCCTCGGCGCCGCCCTCGCCCTCTGACTTCAACACCAGCCGGTGGATGTCGCCGCCGAAGCGGGCTTCGCCCTCCCACCGAAAGCCATCTTCACCGTCGCGAAACTGGTATTCGCCAAGGCTCAGCATCACTTTGGAAGTCAGCGATCCGCCATGTTCGCGGCGCAACTGGTCGCGCGCGGCTTGCATGGCGTCGGCATCGAACAGCTGATCGGCGGCGTGATCGGCAGGCGGCAACGGAGCGGGTTCGTTACCCACATTCTCTTCGACCACAGCGTGGCCGCTGTGATCCATGGCGCCATGATCCATCGCGCCCATATCGTGCTCTTCCGGCGCTGGCGCTGGTTCGGCGACAGTCGCCGCGGGCGCATGGACGTGCGGCGGCGCGCGCGGCGGCTGATCGTGCGCCCCGTGATCCATACCCCCCATTTCAGGCATGGTTTGCGCCCAAGCAGGCGAAACGGCCGCGACGACGAAGGCGGCGGAAAGCACAAGCGTCCTCATGAGCGCGCCGCCAGCAGCGGCCGAACGCTGACGACACGGAACATGCCCGCGTGCATGTGATAGAGCATGTGGCAATGGAACGCCCAATCGCCGGGCGCATCCGCTGTCAGATCGAATGTCGCGGCGCCGCCTGGAAGCACATTGACCGTGTGCTTGCGCGGCCGGTGCCCGGGCTCGCCGGTCACCAGCTCGAAGAAGTGGCCGTGCAGGTGAATGGGATGCGACATCATCGAGTCGTTCACCAAAGTCACCCGCACGCGTTCATTCAACCGGAACGGAATTGGCGCGGTGATCTCGCTGTAACGCTGTCCGTCAAACGACCACATGAAACGTTCCATGTTGCCGGTGAGGTGCAGCTGCAGCGCCCGTGACGGCGCGCGCGCATCTGGGTTTGGGTTCAGAGAACGCAAGTCAGTGTAAACCAAAACCCTGTGGCCGACGTCTTCGAGACCCTGCCCGGGCTCGTCCATGCGATCGACCGGCATTGGCGCGATGGTCTGCACGCCCGGCCCCATCGCCACTTGTGGCGCGTTTTCCGGATTGCGCATGGACATATCCATGCCCGCCGCGCCGCCATGGGCGCTGTGATCCATGCCGCTCATGTCCATGCCCATGTCGCGCATGGTGGCGAGCGGACGCGAGCGCAGTGCGGGAACCTCCGTCGCCATGCCGGCATGCGGCGTGAGCGTGGCGCGGCCCATGCCGGAGCGATCCACGGCCTCGGCGACCAGCGTGAACGCGCGATGCTCGTCGGGCTGCACAATCACGTCATAGGTTTCAGCGACTGAAATCTGAAATTCATCGACGCGCACGGGCCGGACATTCTGTCCGTCAGCGGCCACCACATCCATCGCCAGCCCGGGGATGCGGACATTGAAGATAGTCATTGCCGACGCGTTGATGAAGCGCAGGCGCACCCGCTCGCCAGGCCGGAACAGCGCTGTCCAATTATCCTGCGGCCCGTGACCGTTGATCAGAAAGGTGTAGGCCGCGCCGGTTACGTCCGACACGTCGGTCGGGTCCATGCGCATGCCGGCCCATGCACGGCGATCGGCGAAGGATTGATCCTGGCCCGCCGCCAACCCGGCCAAGGTTTGGCGTTGCATGTTGAAGGCGCCGCTCTGCTGCTTCAGCCGCTCGAATATCGTGTGCGCATGCATGAAGCTGAAATCGGAAAGCACAACCACATATTCGCGGTCGTATTGAACCGGGTCGGCGCCGGCCGGATCGATAATGATCGGCCCGTAATGGCCCTCCTGCTCCTGCAGCCCGGAATGGGAATGATACCAATAGGTCCCGGACTGCCGGACCGGAAATTCATAGACAAAGGTTTCGCGCGGGCGAATGCCCGGAAAACTCACGCCGGGGACGCCATCCATCTGGAACGGCAGGATCAGGCCGTGCCAGTGGATGGAGGTGTCCTCGTCGAGTTCGTTAGCGACCGATAGCCGAACATTCTGGCCTTCGCGCAGCCGAATCAGCGGCCCGGGCACGGCGCCGTTGATTGTGGTCGCGTGGGCGCTGCGGCCATCGATCATCCAGTGTGAACGCCCGACGCGCAGCGCCACATCGGGGCCGGTCGAAGTTTCCAACTGGCGGCTTAGGCCCGCCGATGCCGATTGCGCCCAAGCCGGAAGCGCACCCGCAAGCGCGGCGCCCGCGCCGGCGAGGCTTGCAGCGCGGATGAGGCGTCGACGGTCGATCTTCGTCATGGCTTCGTTCCGGGGCGTTAAGGACAACACGCTTGGCATTGCCACGCTTACTTGGCGATTAATGCTCGCCTCCACAATTCCCGGGCTCAGTTCGGAACGCGATAACAAGCTGAGGCTGCGCGCGTTCCTCTACCCCGCCGGCAACGTGACGCGAAACGTCGCGCCCTCCGCGCCCGAGCGGATGAGTTCGAGATTGCCGCCCATCGCCAGCGCCAATTCACGCGCGATGGCGAGCCCAAGGCCGGCCCCGCCCGCTTCCGGCGCGGCCGACACGAAAGGCTCAAACAGGCGCGCGCGCAATTTCTCGGGCACGCCTGGTCCGTGATCGACGACTTCGATCTCGCAGCGGCCATCGACGCGAAAGCCGCGCACGGTCACCAGCTTTTCTCCGCGCGCATGGTCCTTCATCGCCTGGGCGGCGTTGCGCACCAGATTGGCGAGCACGCGGTGCAGGTGGTCGGGATCGGCCAAGCACGCGAGGTCGGCTTCGATGTCAGGCCGATAATCCATGCCGAAGCCGATCAGCGCCTCGGCAGCGGCTTCCTCGGCGGCCTCTGCGACGATCACGCGCTGCAGGCGGGGCGGCGTTTCGTCGGCACGGCCGTATTTCAGCGTCGAGGCGGCAAGTCCGGCGGCGCGATCGATGGTGCGTTCCAGGCGCGGCGCAAGCTGGCGCACGGCGGGATCCTCCGATTGCTTGAGCCGGTCGGCCACCAATTGCGCCGTCGCCAACATGTTGCGCAGATCGTGGCCGATGCGTGCGACCGCGGCGCCAAGCGCGGCCAGGCGTTCGTTTTGCCTGAGCGCCGTGCGCACTTGGTCGGCCATGTCTGCGGCGGCGCGCTGAGCACGGCCGATTTCATCACGCCGCGCGCTGCGGGGGAAGGCGATCGAAACGTCGTCCGGCTTGTCGCGAAAACGCTCGAGCGCGATGGAAAGCTCCTGCATCGGCCGTACAATCGCCGCTGAGAGCGCAATGTACATGAGTGCGCCGAACGCCATCAGGATCAGCATCGAAATGCGCGCGAAACGCCCGGCGAAGGCAGCGAGCGAGCGCTTCAGCGGCGCCTCGTCGAGGATGATCTCGATGTAGTCGCCGGCCTCGATGCGTGGGCGCGCGCGAACCAGAAGCACGCGCCCCGGGGGGGCAAGCAAGCTCTCGAACGCCCACGCCATTGGCTGCAGGCCCTTGGCGCGGGTGTAGTCGTAGGTTGTTAGCCGGCCCGGTTCGGGCGCATCGGGCGCCTCCAGCAGGAGCACGCGCTCGCCTTCGCGTTCGAGCGCAGCCCGCTGCACGCCAGCATTGTTGAGCAGTTCGAACGCCAGCTCGGACCCGAGTTCCACCTCTGGCGTATCTTCGAGCGCCAGCGCGGCCACTTGCGAGAGGTTCATGCGCTCGCGCAGCCAATTCTCGTGGAAACCGGCGAGCGCGGGGGCGAAGATGATGATCTCGCCGGCCAGGACGGCCAGCACCGTCAAGCCCAGAAGCCGCCCCGCCAAGCTCGAAACGAAGGCGCGGACGCGGCCGAGCAGGCTCGGCGGTGGGGCTGAGTTTGTTGCGGACGTCATTTTTCGCTTGGCCTCTAGCGGAAACTGCCGCCGCTGTCGCCTGCCGGCTTCCTCCGCACGAAAGCCGGTTGCGGCGAGCGTTCCGCGCCGATAGCCAGGAACGCGAGGAAACGCACATGAGCACAACGGGACTGCCCAAGCACCATTCGGCGACCCCGCGCGAGAAATTAGTGATCGGCGCTTCCTCGCTTGGCACCGTGTTCGAATGGTATGATTTCTATCTGTACGGTGCGCTCACCGCTCAGATCAGCACGCACTTCTTTTCCGGCGTCAACGAAACGACCGGCTACATTTTCGCGCTCGCCGCCTTCGCGGCGGGCTTTGCGGTGCGTCCGTTCGGGGCCTTGGTGTTTGGGCGCATCGGCGATGTGGTGGGGCGCAAGAACACGTTCCTTGTCACCATGGCGATCATGGGCGTTGCGACCTTCGCCGTGGGGTTGCTGCCGGGGCACCAACAGATCGGCGTCGCCGCGCCGATCCTGCTATTGGCGATGCGCCTGCTGCAGGGCTTGGCGCTTGGGGGCGAGTATGGCGGCGCCGCGACCTATGTTGCCGAGCACGCGCCAAACCACAAGCGCGGGCTTTACACCTCCTGGATTCAGACCACCGCTACGCTGGGCTTGTTCCTATCGCTGATCGTTATCCTGGCGACGCGCACGCTCATGACGCCGGAGGATTTCGCTGCCTGGGGCTGGCGCATTCCGTTTCTATTGTCGATTCTATTGTTGGCGGTTTCGCTTTGGATTCGGCTGCAACTGAGCGAAAGCCCGGTGTTTCAGCGCATGCAGCAGCAAGGCGCGACCTCCAAGGCGCCGCTCGCTGAATCGTTCGGACGCTGGAGCAATTTGAAGCTGGTGGTGATCGCACTGCTTGGCGGCGTCGCCGGGCAAGCTGTGGTCTGGTACACAGGCCAATTCTACGCATTGATTTTTCTCGAGCGGCTGGTGAAGCTCGATGGCTTGACCGCCAACGCTTTGGTGGCGCTGGCGCTGATCATCGGCGCGCCTTTCTTCGTCTTGTTCGGATGGCTTTCCGACAAGATCGGCCGCAAGCCAATCATCATCGCTGGCTGCTTGATTGCGGCATTCACATATTTCCCTCTGTTCAATCAGCTCACGGAGGCGGCCAACCCCGCGCTCGCGCAGGCGCAACGCAATGCCCCGGTGGTCGTCATCGCCGACCCAGGCGCGTGCTCCTTCCAGTTCGACCCGGTCGGGCGCAACAAGTTCGACGCGCAATCGTGCGACGTGGCGCGCGCCTTTCTCGCGCGCGCGGGCGTCAGCTACGACAATGTCGCGGCGCCAGCGGGCGCGATTGCGGAAATTCGCGTCGGCCAGTCAATGGTGCGCGCGCCCGACACCGCGCGCCTCGAAGGGCCTGCGCGCGCCGAGGCGATCGCCATCTTCCAGACCCAGGCGCGTGAAGCGCTCGACGCGGTGGGCTATCCCGCCGCCGCCGATCCCGCCGCCGTCAACAGGCCGCTCGTCGTGGCGATCCTGGCGCTATTGGTGATCTATGTGACCATGGTCTACGGGCCGATCGCGGCCCTGTTGGTGGAGCTGTTCCCCACGCGCATCCGTTACACTTCGATGTCGCTGCCCTACCATATCGGCAATGGCTGGTTTGGCGGCTTCCTGCCGACCGCCGCGTTCGCCATCGTCGCCGCCACCGGCAACATCTATAACGGACTTTGGTACCCGGTGGTCGTAGCGCTGATGACAGCTTTGATCGGTTTGATGTTCCTGCCCGAGACATTCAAGCGCGACATCGACAAGTAGGCCCCGTCTTTCTCCGGACGCGCGGAGCGCCGGGTCATGCTTCGCAAGCCCGGAATGACGGAACGCGGAAGCTGGTCGGCAGTTCGGACCGCTGGTTCAAGATTACCCAAACGCCGCATCCAGCATGCGCGCGGCCAGTTCGCGCGTCAGCGGGAGCGGGTTGCCGCCAGCGGTGGGGTCTTCAAGCGACATCGCAACGATGCGCTCGAAATCGTCGCGCGGTACGTTGAACGCGGCAAGCGTATCGGGAACCTTCAGTTCCGCGCGCAGCTCGCGGACGAAGCCCATGAAGCCGTCAAAGCCCCCGCTAATTCCGAGATAAGCGGCAAGACGCGCGATCTTGGTTTCGATCGCGGCGCGGTTGGCTTCGAGTACAGCAGGCATCACCACCGCGTTGGTCATGCCGTGATGGGTGTCGTAAAGCGCCCCGATCGGGTGGCTGAGCGCATGGATGGCGCCGAGGCCCTTCTGGAACGCGGTCGCGCCCATGGCGGCGGCGGATAGCATGTGCCCGCGCGCTTCGATGTCGCCGGGCGTCTTGTACGCGCGCGGCAGATATTCCTTCACCAGCCGCATGCCCTCGACGGCAACACCCTCCGCCAACGGATGATAAGACGCTGCGCAATAGGCTTCCAAGCAATGCGCGAAGGCGTCGAGGCCGGTTCCGGCGGTAATTGTCGGCGGCATGCCGACGGAGAGTTCGGGGTCGCAGATCACGATCGCGGGCATCATCTTGGGATGGAAGATCACTTTTTTCACGTGCGCCTTGGTGTCGGTGATCACGCCGGCGCGGCCCACTTCCGAGCCGGTGCCCGCAGTGGTGGGAACCGCCACGATTGGGGCAATGCCGGCGGGATCGGCGCGCGTCCACCAATCGCCAACGTCCTCGAAATCCCACACCGGACGCGACTGCCCCGACATGAACGCAACCAGCTTGCCGAGGTCGAGCCCCGAGCCGCCGCCGAACGCGATGACGCCATCGTGCTTACCGGCGCGGTACGCGGCCACACCCGCCACTAGATTCTCATCGCTCGGATTGGAGCGCACCTCGGCGAAAATCTCCGCATCGAGTCCGCCCCCGCGCAACAGCGCCAGCGCGTTTGAAGTAATCGGCAAGCCCGCCAGCGCTTTATCCGTCACCAGCAGCGGCCGTTTCATGCCGAGCGCGCGCGCGTGCTCGGGCAATTCCTTGACCCGACCCGAGCCGAATTTGATCGATGTGGGATAGTTCCAGTTGGCGTTCATGTGTCTGCCTTGCATTTATGCCCCCTCCCCCCACCGGCCGCTCTGCGGCCGGCGAATCCAGCGTGTGCGGGATCGCTTCGCGATCCCGTGGCGGGGAGGGGGTTGGGG
>JAKFYF010000187.1 GCA_021731005.1 Hyphomonadaceae bacterium | reverse complement strand
GTGCTCAGCATCGCCACCGCGTTTGCCGAGCCGGTTACGCTCAGGGCGCGCATCGAAGCGAGCGGCGCTGCGATCACCCTGGGCGATGTGTTCGACGGCGCAGGCGACGCCGCAGGCCGCGCCATCGCGCCGGCGCCGCCGCCTGGACAAATCGCCAGCCTTTCCGCGCCGCTACTGGCGGCGGCTGCGTCAGCGGCTGGGCTCGACTGGACGCCCCCTGCTGGCCTCGAGAGCGTGCGCGTGGTTCGTCCTGGGGGCCTGCGCGCGACGCTGCCGGCGCAATCGGCGCAATCGGCGGCATCGACGCGCACTCTGGCCGACGCGGCCGTGCGTCGTGGCGAGGCTGTCACCGTGATTTACCGTGTTCCCGGAATTGACATCAGGCGCGCCGGCCTGCGCGCGCTCGATGACGGCGCAATCGGCCAAGTGATCCGCCTGCAACAGGGGGAACGCACAATCGAGGCGGTGGTGTCTGGCCCCGGCGCCGCCCGCGTGGAGACACCATGAGCAAACACAAAGTATGGACCGCCGGCGTCTCGCCGGCGAACCCTGCCGGCGAGGACGCCGACGGTCCATATTGGGCGCCCAAACTCGTACTTGTCGCGCTCGCGCTCGGCGTGTCGGGCTGCGCCAGTTTGAACACGGGCGCGATAGCCCAAGACACGCTTGCCGCTCCCGGCCAAGCCTATGGCGCCGCGCGCCGCAGCCTCGCCGGCCCGCAATTGCAGCCGGTGGGTTCGCCCGCGGCGCTGACCGGAGGCGCCCAACAGAGCATGCCGCAACCGGAACCGGCCGCTTACGATCCCGCCGCGCCAAATTCGCTGTGGCGCGCGGGCTCACGCAGCTTTTTCAACGATCAGCGCGCCTCGCGCATCGGTGACATTCTCACAGTGCTGATTGAAATCGATGACAGCGCGCAAGTGTCGAACACTTCGAACCGCACCCGCACGGGCTCGACTGCGGCGGGTTTTTCGAATTTCTTTGGGCTGGAAGACACCATCAGCAGCGTGCTGGGCGCCGATACAGAGAGCCTAGTCGCCGCGGACTCGACCACTAGCCACAATGGAACCGGCGCCATCAACCGCGCCGAAAAAATTGAACTGACGGTGGCGGCGGTCATCGTCGATCGGCTGCCCAACGGCAATTTGGTGCTCGCCGGGCGCCAGGAAGTGCGCATCAATGGCGAAATGCGCGAACTGACTGTCTCCGGCGTCATCCGCCCCGAGGACATCACCTCCTCCAACACCATAAACCACACCGAAATCGCCGAGGCGCGCATCTCTTATGGCGGCCGCGGGCAGATTTCCTCGGTGCAGCGCCCGGGCTGGGGTCAACGGATAGGCGACGCTCTGAGCCCGTGGTAGGCCCCGGAAGCGCGAAACATCCATATTCACGCGAGTCGCCCGCGAGCCATTCCCTAGTGAAGCGTAAATTACAGTGTCGTTATTTAACTGTAATGCTGGTGTAATTTAAGCGCCCGTACCGTGACGGTAACAAGAGACCGTGGGGCGCGGTATGGGCTGGCGTTGGCATTCACCTGAGCAAATAGCCGCGGCGCTTTCCGTGGTGCGCGACGCTCGCCAAAACGGCGCGCCGCTTTCGCTCGCCATCAAGGCCGCCGGAGTTTCCGAGGCGACCTTTTTCCGTTGGCAGGCGCTTTATGGCAAGCTCGCCGCGGAAGAGATCGCCCAACTGAAGCAGCGCGCGCCCGAACCCGAATGGCCCGCTTCCTCTGGCGCCAACAACTAACCACCAATACCGCGCGCCATCAGAACGGCGAACAGTACAACAAGCGCCAGCAAATGGAGCTCCGTCATCACCGCGCGGCGCACCCGCTTGACCGCCGCGTCGGCGGCCAGGAAAGTGGCGTCGGCGCGGGCGGCCTTGTTCCATTTCAAGAAGGTCAGCGTCGGCCAGATGGAGATCACCCCGATCAGCGCAAACGTCGCGAGCTTGGCCCAAAAAAAGGGCTGGCCCGCGTAAAACTCCCAGCCCCTTGCGCCCCAAACAGCTCGCGCTGCGCCGGCGCCCACCAAAGCGATCGCTGAGATTCCGTAGAACGCGTCGATGCGCACGAGCAGCCTGGCCAGGCGCGTGTCCACCTGCAAGCGCAACAGGAAGGCCTCGGCGCCCAGCGCCGACACGAGCACTAGCAAGAACGTAAAGTGCAGAAACGACAGCGCGGCGTCGTGGTAGATCACCGCAATCAGGCGTCGCGATGGACGCGCTCGCGGCGCTCGTGCCGCTCCTGCGCTTCCAGTGAGAGCGTCGCGATGGGGCGCGCTTCCAGGCGCGACAGCGCGATCGGCTCGCCGGTTTCCTCGCAATACCCGTAGGTGCCGTCCTCGATGCGGCGCAGCGCGTCGTCGATCTTGGCGATCAGCTTGCGTTGGCGGTCTCTGGTCCGCAGCTCCAGGGCGCGGTCGGTTTCGCTGGTGGCGCGGTCAGCCAAGTCGGCCTCCGCAACAGTGTCTTGCTGCAGTGTGGCGATGGTAGAACGCGATTCCTCGTGAATCTCATCCTTCCAGGCCAGGAGCTTGCGGCGAAAATATTCGCGCTGGCGTTCGTTCATGAACGCCTCGTCCTCGCTGGGCCGATATTCCTTCACCGCCGTAGCCATTTCCGGGCTCCCTCCGCCCCCCTGAGGCGCCGCCTTATAGCGTTCGCCCGGGGGCTCGTCCATGGAGCAAGGACGGCGCCAAAGTTTGTCTAGAATCCTGAGGTTAACTAACAAAGCCAGATTTTCCCTGCTGACGTTCGAGCTTGGCGAGTTCGACCGCGACGCGGGTGTCGATCTCCCGAAGCACGTCATCGAGGCCGGTATCGCCGGTCGCCTCGCCGGCTCGCCGCAGCGCCTCGAGCCGCGTCTTCAGCGCGCCAGGCGCGCGCCCGAGCAGCAATCCCTCCTCCAAACTCTGCAGCGCGTCGAGCGCGTCGCTCCCGCGGCGGGTCTGGCGGGCCCTGCGTCCGGGCGCGCGCTCCTCGCCCTGGAGCGCGAGAATGGCGTCGACGCTGGCCACCCCGCTCACCCCGTTGGCGGCGGACGCGCGCTGGCCTGTTTCGAGTTCCGGCGCAAAGCCGGCCGCACCCGCTTGGCCGCTGCGGCGCAAACCGAGTACGGGTGCGACCGGGCGATTGTTTTCAATCTTCATCGTCGCGCGAGTTTCGGCCCGCGCCGATTTCCGATCTCTTAAGATCTGGATTGAACGCGCTGTTAACCGAACCGGCGCCTTGTGGCTGGATGACCTTCACCGCCAAGCTTGCGCGGTCGGCGCTGCTTGCCGTCGCTTCCGTCGCCGCGATCAGCGCGCCGATTGGCGCGCCGCTCGCCTGGGCCGGCCCGCGCATCAAGGACGTCGCCGATTTCGAGGGCGTGCGCGAAAACCAGCTTGTCGGCTACGGCTTGGTGGTCGGTCTTGCCGGCACCGGCGACAGCTTGCGCAATTCTCCGTTCACCCGCCAGAGTCTCGCCGCGATGCTCGAACGCCTGGGCGTCAACGCCACCAACGGCAATCTCAATACCCGCAATGTCGCAGCCGTTATGGTGACGTCGAATTTGCCGCCATTCGCCAGCCAGGGCTCGCGCATCGACGTCACCGTTTCCGCACTCGGCGACGCACGCAGCCTTGCCGGCGGGCAATTGCTGGTGACCCCGCTCATGGGCGCCGACCAGCAGGTGTACGCGGTCGCGCAGGGGCCGCTGGCGATCGGCGGCTTTTCCGCTTCCGGCGGTTCTGGCACGTCGGTGACGCGCGGGGTTCCCACCGCCGGGCGCATCGCCTCGGGCGCGCTGGTCGAGCGCGAAGTCGCCTTTGATATCGCGGCTCAGCAGGAATTGCGGCTCGCGCTGCGGAATCCCGATTTCACCACCGCGCAGCGCATCGCCGCGGCCATCAATGGCGCGGTAGGGGAGCAAACCGCGCGCGCGGCCAATCCCGGATCGGTGGTGCTGCGCCGGCCGAGCGGCTTTGCTGGCGACATGGTCTCGCTGGTCGGGCGCATCGAGAGCCTCGAAGTCGAAGTCGACACCCCGGCGCGCATCGTCATCGACGAAAGCTCAGGCATCGTGGTCATGGGCGAGAGCGTCAAGGTGTCGACCGTGGCGATCGCCCAGGGCAACCTCACCATTTCCATCCAGGAAGATCCATTCGTCAGCCAGCCGGCGCCGTTCAGCCGCGGCGAAACCGTGGTGGCGCCCTCGAGCACTGTGGATGTGGATGAAGAAGCCGGCGGCCTGGTCGTGGTGCCGGGCGGGGTTCCATTGCGCCAACTGGTCAACGGCCTCAATGCGCTGGGCGTCACCCCGCGCGACATGATCTCGATCCTGCAGGCGCTGAAAGCGGCCGGCGCGATCCAAGCTGAAATCGAAGTGATGTGATGATCCCAACGCCTCCCATCGGCGCACCGCTCCCGGCGCGCGAGCCCTCCCCTGGCGGGGAAGAAATGCGCCGCGCGGCCGAAGAATTCGAGTCGGTGTTCATCTCCGAAATGCTGGCGCCGATGTTCGAAGGCCTCGATGCCGATGGCCTCGGCGGCGGCGGCATGGGCGAGGAAATCTTCCGTCCGATGCTGGTGGAGCGCTACGCCGACGCGATCGCGCGCGCTGGCGGGGTCGGCATCGCCGAGAGCATCATCGCCGAATTCGCGCACATGCAGACCGTTCCAGGAGAAGACGGCGATGGCGCTCGTCGCTGACGATTCCACGCACCGCGTCGAGCAGCTGTTGACGATCACGGAACGGCTTGCCGCCCTGGTCGCGGGAGAGACCCGCCGCATCGATGCGCGCGAGCCTCCCCTTTCCGGCGCCGAGGCCGAGGAGAAGAACCGCCTCGCCAACGCCTACCGGCTCGAACTCGCGCGCATCAAACAGGACCGCCGCCTGATCGAGGGAGCACCACCGCTTTTGCTCACAGAATTGCGCAGCCGCACTGGCGTGCTGCGGGAAAGGCTGGCCGCGCACGAAACCTCGTTGAGCGCGGTGAAGCTGGTCGCCGAGGGCTTGGTGCAGGCGATGGCCGAAGAAACACTGCGCCAGCGCGGCAGCGCCGGGGCGTATGGCGCGCGCGGTGTGCTCGAAGCCGCGGCGGGCCCGGCGCCCGCGATTATCGACCACACCGCCTGACAACGCGCCGGACGTGTAAACCAACTCGAGGTGAAGAAACGCCGCGGCGGCGATGATTTCGCCTTTCCTGTAATTCATGTTGCAGGAGCGCACGCGGCGAGGTCTTTATCGTCTTTTAGTTGGGCCAGGGATGAAGCACGCAATGCCGCCGTCTTGGGGATCTACGCGCGCCTACGAGGAAGGGCGCGCGCAAGGGATCCTCAGCGCCTTTGTGTTCAACCTGTGTTTGCTGCTGGCGCCGGTGGCGGCCGCCATCGCGTTCATGATTATCGCGCGCGACGGCCTTTACGATTACGACGCCTCCAGCGCTGGCGGACGCGCCATCGCGGCTCGGGTCGAGCGCTTGAACGGCGAGCTCATCCAGCTCGATTTCGACCGCCAGCGGCAATGGGATGACCTCGTCGCCATGGAACTCATGGCCGAGGATGTCCACGCAGCTCGCGGCTTCCTGCTTTCGGTGCGCGGCATGCTGCCATCGCGCGTTACCGGACCGTTGCGGCTGCCGCGCGATGCAACCGACGCCGATATCGAGCGCGCCGCGCTCACATTGCTTACTCCCGGCACACGCGCGCGCTACCAAGCGATCGTGCCGCTCTTGTCGCGGCGCGCCGCGACGGCGGCGGTCGACCCCGGACGCTCGGCGGCGGTGCCAGTCGATCCCCGCGATTTCGAATTGATGGCGCGCGCTTTGCTGCAGGAGCCGGAGACCAACACGCTGCAATTCGTGCTGACCGGCCTGCGCCTTGGGCTGGCGGGCCCACTCCCGGATCGCGCCGCTAAAGGCGCAGCCGCCCTACTCGAGGCGAGCCGGCGCGACGATTATTCGCTCGGCCTCGAATCCGACATGGCCGACATGATGAGCGCTGTTGCCCCGGTCGCGGCTTTCCAGGACGCAGCCGCGCACGCAAACGGCGATCCCGGCGCGTTCGACAATGCAGCCGCCGCGTTCCGCACTTCGCTCGACCAACGGGCGCTGCGGCGCGCGCTCGGCGCGCTCGATCAGATCGGGATTATGAGCGAGGCGGCCTCGCACGAAGGCGCGGTCGTCCTGCTCACCCATGCGGCGGGGCTTAGCGATCTGCCCAAGCTTCGCGTGGTGGCGCAGGCCTCTGGCGACCGGGCGGCGGCGGCGGCAAAGCGTTTGCAGCGCGACGGTCGTCTGCTGGCGGCGGCGCGCGGGCAATTGACGATGACGCGAGACCTGGCCGCGGCAATCGCGCTGGCGGTGCTGGCGATGTTCGGCCTGCTCGCCATTGTCGGCCTCAAGGCCTATCGGGCCGCGCAAGGTTTCTGGTCGCGCTTGCGCGAGGACGAATATGGCGACCTCGTAGAAATCAGAACTGAATCCTGGCGCGGCTGACGCCGCCGGCGCCTCAATTTCTGAACAGCGCCAGCACCGCCTGCGGCTCCACGTTGGCGATCGGCGAGGGCCCAGCGCTTTCAAGCCCCTGGCGCACTTGCAGCGCCAACAATCTTGCGCTGTCGGCATTGAGATCGTGGCGCACGCCGGCAACCGAGTTCTCGACAGCGCCCAGGAAACCCTGATGGGCCTCAAGCGCGCGCACGGTGTCCAGCAGGCGCGCCATCGCCCCCTGCAGCGCTTCGAGCGATTGTTGCAGAGTCTTCGGCAAAGCCGGATCGTCAAGGCGGGCGTCTCTTGCAACCGTCATCACATCCTCGCCGCCCGGATCGTCCTTGAGCCGTAGGTCGACGCCTGAAATAGTAAGCGGGGCGGCGCCAGGCTCGGCTTGCACTTGCACGTCCTCGCCTGCGCTCAACACATTGCCCTGGGCGACCGCGTCCTCGACGCGCTTGGCGAACGCCGAGAGCAGAGCGTCCGCTTCCGCCTGCGAGCCGCCGCTTCGCAACAGCGCCTGCAAATTGACCAGCAAGGATTGCGCATCGTGGCCAATGGCCAAGGCCGAGTGGGCCTGCTCCATGCCGGCACGCACGCTTTCACGCACCGCCGCCAAGGCGCCGCCGCTCAACTCAACCCGATCGCGTGCGCGCGCGTCCTCGTTCGAACGTGGATTGAGCGCCGGACCCCTGCTGAATGGATTATCAGCGCCGAGCGCTCCCACGCCCGTCGCGCCCGGCAGAATGCTCGTCACCATGTCGCCCGCTCCTTCGGATAGCGCACTGCGTGCAGTGCGCTGCTCGGCTTCGCCACAGGCGCGAACGAAACCCAAAAGTGTTAACAACAGGTTAACAATCTCATATCCGAAACGGAATTTTTTACGCTTTCTTTACCTTCGGCTCAGCGCACGAAGATAGGCCATGACGGCGCGCGAGTAGGAAAGCTGGGTTTGGCTCGGATAGGTCCAGATGGTTTCCTTGCTGGCGGCGTCGGTCATGGTCTGCACGAAGCGGCCAGCTTCGCCATCGAAGCGCACCAGCAATTTGCCGTGTTCGGCGGGGCTCGGCCCAGTGAGGTTTTGCGCTTGTTCCAACGTTGGTCGCGGCGCTGCTTCCGTGGTTTCAACGGCAGCGTCGCGCGCGGCGGGCGCCGTGCGCGTTTCGAGGGGTGGGACCGGGGGGATTGCTGTGCGCATGGCGCGACGGCCGCAGGCGGATCAGGCGGAGGGCTTTCGCCCCCCGCCCTTTCCTCCAGTCCGTTTAGCGGAAGAATGACAAGACGATCGACGGCGCCGAGTTGGCGATCGATAGGGCTTGCGCGCCCAATTGCTGTTTCACTTGCAGCGACTGCAAGCGAGCCGATTCCTTGGCGAGGTCAGCGTCGACCAGATTGCCGATACCGGCTTCGATCGAATCCGACAATTTGCCCAAGAACGTTTTCTGGGTGTCCAGCGCCCGCGACTGCGAGCCCATTGTCGCCAGTTGCAGGTTGAGCGTTCTGGCCGCCGTGTCGACCGCGGTCGCCGCCGCCTGCGCATTGGCGACGTTCGACAGCGTGAGGGCCGAGGTTACCGTCGCCAGCGCGCCCGCGCCGTCAACGGTGAAGTCGCGGTCGGTGACCGAGGTGGTCACCGCGGCTGACGTCACCGCGGTGGCGGTTTCGCCTTGGCCGAGCCAACTGCGGGCGGTGCCGGTCGTGGTGATGGTCAATTCGTTGGTGCCCACCACCGCTTCGGCCGCGACGTAGGTGAATTGGCCAGTGGTTTGGTTGTAGGACGCCGAGACTCGTCCGCCGGTGGCGGTCGAAACCGCGCCCAGATAATCGGCGACTGTCATTGTGGCGGTTACGTCGACCGTGCCGATGGCGACGCCGTCGAGCTCAAACGTTGAATCGTCCGCCGCGACTACGCCTTCGGTGCCGACGATAAACCCAGAGAGCGAAGGGACCGACCCGGCGACCGCGACCGACTGGATTTGCCGGCCCGTGCTCGCGCCGGTCAAATCAGAAGTCAGCACCGCGAAATTGCTACCGCCGGCGGCGACCAGGTTGGCGCCGTTGAAGGTCGCCGCGCCCGCGATCTGATTGATTTGGGAACGCAGGGCGCTGAAATCGGCTTCCAGGGCCGCGCGCTGGTCGGTGGAGAGATCGCCCGCTTGAGCGGCGACCGCCTTGTCCTTCAATTGGATCAGCAGATCGGAGATCGACTGGCCGGCCGACAACGCGACATCGATGGTCGATGTAGCGCGATTGATGCCGTCCATCACCGAGCCGAGGGCGGCCATGCGCCCGCGCTGCTCTTGCGCGATGGCGAATACGGCGCCGTTGTCCTTGGCGGTAGCGACCTTCAAACCGGTGCTGATCCGGTTTTGGACCATGTCCAGTTCGCTGGTGGTTTTGTTGAGGCTCTGCAGCGCGACGAGAGCGCCGTAATTGGTATTTACGCTTGCCATATCCGTTAGTCCTTCTGGACAGAGTTGCCGGCCATTTAGACCGGTGGAGCGGTTGCGCGCCCCGTGACGCCGCGCGACGACCCCCTCCCTTGGAGAAGAACGCCGCTTGAGGCCGCAGTGATACAGTGAATGGGTTAACGGGCCATTGATGCTGCGGAACGATTCGCTGGCGCTGCCTCAGCGTGCCGCCAAGCCTTCCATCATCGTCCGGTTAATGTCGATTAAGGGATCGATGTCGGCGCCGTCGCGCAGCACTTCGGCCGAATAGCGAACCACCCAGAGCGCAAGCGAAATGATCTGCCCGCGCAGCGCCATTGGGAGACGGTTCTCGGTCAGCGCACAATCCGCGCTCAACATGCTCCAGAGTCGGCGGTTGACCGCCAGCGCCTCGGCAAGATGGCCCGGCGCAGGCTGATCCTGGCGGATCCGCACCAGTTCGGCCGTCACCTGGCCGAACGCGCGATATTCAAGTTCCCTTGGCGTTTCAGCCTGCGTGGCCGCGCGCTGGTAGGCTTTGATCGACATTCCTCAACCCTAAGCGCTCGGCCTCGTAGGCGATAAGCTTGCGGCAGCGCATCAACGCCCGGTAGTATTCGCGGGCGATTACTTCTTTGGAAACGCCGATGCATTCGGCGAGCATTTCCGGGTCGCGCACCGCGCCCATGAACTCGGCCAAGCGAACCGCGAACTCATTGTAGGCCTTTTCCCTGCCTGGCTCGTCCAAATACATGAGCATGATCGGGAAATAGATGCGCTTGGCCGGCGTTTCCGCATCCTCCGGCTGCATGATGTCCTTTTCCCGCAACACCGATGCTTTGTTTTGCAGCACCAGCGATGCGCGCCGATCGCCGTTCTGAACGACAGCGCCATTGACGACAAAGCGTTCGCCGGGCCGCAAGGATAGTTTCAAAGGCATGAAAGCCCCCTCCTCCCGGTTCTGGGAGTCACTGCATTGCAGCCTCGCTAAGGATGGTTAACCAGATGTTGCCGCGGCCGGCTTGGCCGCGGGAATTTTGTTGCGGCTCGACAATGCGCAAATACGTGTCGCTTTGGCAGCGCAGCGGTGCAATCGGCGCCGCCGCATTGAAGCTGCGCGCGCTGAACTGCAATTGATCTGCAGCCGAACCGAGTTTCGCCGCGCCGACATCCTAACATGAGGCGCATTTCGCGCTGCGCACGCGCGTCCGCAACCAGAGCCCGCAAACGCGGGAAAGGAGGCCGACTAATGCCCAATGTCCTTGACCCGGCGCCGATGCGCGCCTTGGCGCGCCGCGCCGCCCGCAAAATCGCCGACGGCCGGATCGCCGAACGGTTTGAGCGCCTCGCCTTCCGCCGCTTGCTCGAAGAACCAAGAAATTTTCGGCCCGCGCGCGGCGATGAAATTGAGTTCGGCCCGGACTGGGCCCGCGCAGCGTGGGCGCGCGGCGAAACCATCAGTGTTTTCAACCCGAACCGCGCAATCGCAAACCGCCTGCACGTCGTCGCGCGGCGGCTGGCGCATACCTGCGAAGTCGCTCATGGGCTGACCGCCGATTATCCGATCTGCGCGGCCCACATCAGCGCGGCGCGGCGCTTCCTCGACAAATTCGATCGCGTCTCCTTCGACGCCGCCGCCATCAAGGCGCTGCACTATTCGCGTCTGCGGGCGGAGTGTGAAGCCAATCGCGACGCAACCGAGGTTTGCCCGCCGAAAACCATCCCCGCCACCATGGGCCGTTTCTGGGAGCGGGTTCCGTCCGTGGCTAAGCTGCAGAGCGCGGGCCGCGAGTTTCACAATTGCCTCGCCGCATCGAGCCGCGCTTCCTCCTACGCGGCCATGCTTCGGCGCGGCATCGCTCAATTCTGGGTGCTGCGCGACCGCGACGGCGCGGGATTGGTGGTGGCGATGGCGTCCTTGCTCAAGGAGGCGGAATTCATCGAGGTGAAGGGCCCGCGCAATGCGCGGATCAACCTCGACCACCCCGATCTGGCTCTGTTGGGCGCCGCAATCGGAGCGAGCGCGCACACGCAGCCGCCCTCGCCGCCGCCGCAATTGCCGCCGCCGGTCGCCAGCGCCATGGCGCTCCCGCGCTCGCGCAGCGCCGAGATAGAACTCATCCAGGCGCGTCTGCGCTTGGTGAGCCTGCTGCGCACGCCCTTGCGCCGGCGGGCCTAGCCGCCTTAAGTGCGCGCTCCAAAAAAACTAAGGGGCGCGCATGCGGTTTGAGGGCACCGAGGATTATGTCGCCACCGACGACCTCAAGGTCGCGGTGAACGCGGCGGTGACGCTGGAGCGTCCGCTGCTGGTCAAGGGCGAGCCGGGCACCGGCAAGACCATGCTGGCGATCGAGGTCGCCAAGGCGCTCGCCATGCCGCTGATCGAGTGGCATATCAAGTCGACCACCAAAGCGGTGCAAGGGCTCTACGAATACGACGCGGTGATGCGGCTGCGCGACAGCCAGCTCGGCGACGAACGCGCGACCGACATCGCCAATTACATCAAGCGCGGCAAACTCTGGGAAGCGTTCGAGCACGCCGAGCGGCCGGTGCTGCTGATCGACGAAGTGGACAAAGCCGACATCGAATTTCCCAACGATCTCCTACAAGAACTCGATCGCATGGAATTCTACGTCTACGAATTGAACCGCACGGTGAAGGCGAAAGTGCGCCCGGTGGTGATCATCACCTCCAACAACGAAAAAGAATTGCCCGACGCCTTCCTGCGCCGCTGCTTCTTCCACTACATCCGCTTCCCCGACGAAGAGACCATGCGCGCCATCGTCGATTCACACTTCCCCGACATCAAGACCCGCCTGGTCAACGAAGCGCTGAAAATCTTCTACGACATGCGCAAAGTGCCGGGGCTGAAGAAGAAGCCGAGCACAAGTGAGTTGCTCGACTGGCTAAAACTGCTGCTCACAGACGACATCGATCCGGAAACGCTGAAACAGCGCGACCCCTCAAAACTCATCCCGCCCCTGCACGGCGCGCTGCTGAAAAACGAAGCCGACGTGATGCTGTTCGAACGCCTGGCGTTCTTGGCGCGGCGGGAGCAAAGGGGGTGAGCGTGACAACGCTCTCCGACATAGCTCTGTCGCCTGCGTTGCCGCGTCAATATTCTGCGCCACTACTTTCGCAACTGCAGACCCGCTTGCTCAACCCACATATGATAGCGCCGAACGGGCGGTTGTCCAATCAAGTGGCTACTGGGCTTGGGCGGAAGATAGTCAGGCAGTCAGGAACCCTGACACGGGACTTATCTGTGCTGGCGCGCACGCCGGATTTCACATCGCAGCGTTGAGTGAGCGCGATGAAGTCCGCCCTGGGGAGGCGTCTTGCTTCTACTTCAACGAGAATGAGGATGAAATCCTGACCCTGTCAACGAAGCCTGCTACCGATGCTCTGGATACCTTGGAGGGCCTGGAAACTCTGCGATGCTACGGCTCTCCGCGGTTCACTCCTCTCTACGAAATACTCGCTGCGTGCACGCGCGCACGCGATCGCTTGTTCATGGCAGCGATCGGCGCTGGCGGGCGGCCTACAAGCACCGACGCTGCATTGCTGGTTCAGCTCCTTCAAGTCGCCCAAGGCCCCTGATGTTCCGGCGCTTCTTCCATCGAGTGGCGTGCCGCGTGTGCAGGTTAACCTCAAGGAATACCTTGTGCTGGTCGAGGCGCCGGAGATGGGCCCCATTCCACCGAGCGTGAAGGCTTTCTCCCCTCTCACGCGGCTCGCTCTGCGCAGGCAGCCTACCTCTTTAGATCCGCCACCCTCAGCCCCGGCGCGGCGAACGACAGGCGGATCGTTTGTTGGTGAATTCCCCAAAGCCAGATGCTATATTGGTTGCGCCATGCATCTCGATCACGCCCTCGGCATTCTTCGCCGAATTCGCAACCGTCTTGAGGCGCGCGGGATCGCGCGTGCGGCGATCTTCGGTTCGATCGCCCGTGGCGAAGCCGGCGCGGGCGGCGACGTGGACGTCATCGTTACGCCCGTTCCCGGACGCCGCCTCGACTTGATCGATTTGGGCGGTGTTCAGTCGTTGCTTGATGAGGCCTTTGGCGAACTTGATGTAGATTTGGTGGTCGAGCCGGTCAAGAAACCTGACTTGTTGGGCGCGATCCACCGGGATCGGGTGCATGCCTTCTGAGCGCGTCCGCAAATGCTTTGCCGACATCAAAAACGCTATTGATTTGATCATCGGGTGGTCAGGTCAGGCTGGCGGCGCTGAACTCGCCATGGGCGACGTTCTTGTTCGCAGCGGCATCGAGCGCCAACTGCTTATCGTCAGCGAGGCTGCGATACGGTTGGACAAACTCGATCCGACGATCACCCAATGCCTGGCGCCGGAGATCGACTGGCCGGGCGTGCGCGGGATTGGCAATTTCATCCGTCACAAATACGACGACCTCGACACCCAGATCATTGTCGACGCCCATGCTCATGGACGTTCGCATAGCACACTCCCGGCCGGCCCGCGACCTCGGAGCGCGGGCGCCTCGCCGGCCCGGCACCGGCGTTTCAAGGTTGGAGCGCGCGGCTCCGCCGCTCAGCGGGGCGGGCGCCACGCGCTCCCAATCACATCCACCTAATGCCGGAAGCCGGCGCTCCGGGGTTAGCTTCCGCTCCAAATGCGCCGCGTTCACACAAGAGCCGGCTCAGAGCGGCGTCCACTCCTCGCCCGCCGGAAGCGCCGCGAATATCTCATCCAGCATCGCATCTGTCACGCCGGCGAGCGTGGGCGGGTCCCATTGCGGCTTGTTGTCCTTGTCCACGATCAAAGCGCGCACGCCTTCAAGGAAATCATGCCGCTGCACCACACGCGCGCCGATGCGAAATTCCTGGGTCATCTCATCGGCAAAGCTCGCCATGCACGCGCCTTCGCGCAGCTGGCGGAATGCGACCTTCAGCGTTTGCGGCGACTTGGTTGCAAGCGTCGCGAGCCGCGCTTTGGCCCAGTCCGAGCCATCAGCTTGCAGCGCAGCAAAAATCGCTTCAACGGAAGAATGCGCGAAGATGCGATCGATGCGCGCGATATTTTCCGGCGTGAGCTCGCCCGGCGGGCCGGGGTCTGAGGCGAAGCGCACGAGAGTCCGCAACAGCGGCTCCACCTCCCCGGCGGGGGAGGTGGCCGCGGAGCGGCCGGAGGGGGGGCGCTCCACCGCGCCCGACGCCTGAGCATCGGCACGCTCCCCACC
>JAKFYF010000204.1 GCA_021731005.1 Hyphomonadaceae bacterium | reverse complement strand
GGTTGTCGCGGGGAACCATGAGCGCATCGACATCGGGCGTGATGGTGGCGGCTGGTCCTGCCGCGTCCGCGGCCACCAGCGGCTTGCCCGCGGCCCAGGCTTCGATGGTGACATTGCCGAACGGCTCGTAGCGCGAGGGCAGCGCCACCACATCGCACGCGGCCAGCAGCGCTGCCCGGTCGGTGCGCCAGCCCAGCCAGCGCACGCGGTTCGCAAGGCCAAGGCGCACGGCCATCGCCTTGAGCTTGCCTTCAAGGGGTCCTTCGCCGGCGATCCAGGCGTAGACGCCGGGCATCTCAGTCAACGCCAGCAACAGAGTATCGAGCCCCTTCTTCACGTGCAGCCGTGAAAGCGTCAGTACTAAAGGCGCGCCTTTTGGCGTGTCGAACTTAGCGCGGTCCAACGGACCGTCCGGCTCCAGGCTCGCATAATTGTGCAGCGTAACCGCGCGCTCCTTCGGAGCGCCGCGCTCGATGATGGAGCGGGCAATGTCGCTGGTGACCGCGGCGTGCCAGGCGCAATTCTTGAAGCGCTCAAGTTTGTAGTACCCGCCATGCCAGGCGAGGTTGCGCGGCGTCCACGCCTGCTGGGCGAAAAGCCCGGCGCGGCCCATCCAGTGATGCACTACGTCGGGTTTGAACTGGGCGATGGCCGAACCCACGGTCGCCTCGGTGTGTTTGCGCCACATCTTGGAGAAGGACGCGAACGTGAGCGGCACCCCCGCCTCCCGGAACCGCGTCAGCCGGTAAGGCGCCTGATTACGGGTGACCACGTGCTGGGCGAAGCCCGCCTCGGCCAGCGCGAGTACGTTCTCCATCATATGATGCTCAGCACCGCCCTGCTTTGCCCCAGCGATGAGGTGGAGAATCCGCATCGATCAAGGCTAGCCGCGATCGAGCTGAGTCTCAACTCGGCTCGGCGCCGAGCAGGTGACAGCGCACGCTAGGCGTGCTTTTTGGCCCCGCCTATGTCCGCGCCGCCGGTTTCCTTTCTTGTGTCGCGGTTTCCCAACCCCTCGGAAACCTTCATCCAGGCCCAGGCCGAGGGTCTGTTGGCGCGCGGCCTCGCCGTGGAGATCGTGGCGCTGGCGCAGGGTGACGAAGCTGCGTTGCGTGAGATCGCCGCGCGTTGGTCTGAGACGCTTCGGGTCAGCTTCGTTCCGATCCCGAAGACGTTCGGCGCCCGGCTGGCGACTTTGCCCAGTGCGCTTGCTACGGCGAAGGCGTGGGCCGGCCTCGACATTACCCGCTTCGGCGAGGATGCGGTTTCGCTGCGGCTGCCCCTCGCTGCAGCGCGCTGGCCGAAGGCGGCGCCTTCGCCGCGGGTCTGGCTGGCGCATTACGGGCGCTGGGGCGCGTTCGCCTGTGCGCTGCGCGAACTGGGGCTGATCGAAGGGCCGATCGCCACCGTGTTTCACGGCAAGGACATGTCCGCTTACCTGGACCGCCGCCCCAACGCGTATGCAAACCTGTTGCGGCGCGGCGATCTGTTCCTGCCGATCAGCGATGTCTGGCGCGAAAAGCTACTCGCGCTCGGTGCGCCAGCGGAACGCACATTGGTGCACCGCATGGGCGTGGACGCTTTCCGCTTCGTGGAAACGCCGCGCGCTTTGGCGCCCGGCGAGCCGGTGCGCTTCATCGGCGTCGGGCGCATGGTGGAAAAAAAGGGCTTCGACGACGCTATCGCTGCATTCGCCGCGTTCCGCGCGACCCCTGGCGCGCCGATGGCGACATTGACATTGATCGGCGCCGGCGAGCTGCGCGCATCGCTTGAAGCGTGCGCGCGCGCCTTGGGGCAGGGCGACACCGTGCGGTTCGCGGGCCTGTTGCCGCACGCCAAGGTGGCGGAGGAATTGGCGCGCGCGCATGTTTTCGTGTTGTCCAGCCGCACGGCGCGCAGCGGCGACATGGAAGGCATTCCGGTGGCGCTGATGGAGGCGATGGCGCAAGGCATGCCAGTGCTGGCGACGCGCCACTCGGGCACGCCGGAACTGGTCGAGCACGATGTTTCTGGGCTGTTGTGCGCCGAAGGCGACCGCGCCGGCCTCGCCGCGAATATGGCCGCCATCGCGCACGCCCCTGAGCGCTGGCCGGCCATGGGCGCCGCCGGCGCGGCCAAGGTGCGCAAAGAGTTCGATCTCAGCGCCTGGAATGACAAACTGGCGCAACGCCTTTCCGGGCTCTATGGGAAGGCATGAACGACATCGTCAAACCTGACGCCGCCATCGCCGCCGGCCAGGAGACCATCCGCGCCGAGGCGCGCGCGCTGGAGCAATTGGCGGGCGCGCTTGGCAACGGACTAAGCGAGCCGTTCGTGCATGCGGCACGGCTGCTCGCGGGCGCCAAGGGCCGGGTGATCATCTCCGGCATGGGCAAGTCCGGCCACATCGCGCGCAAGATCGCGGCGACGCTTGCCTCTACTGGCACGCCGGCGCAATTCGTGCATCCCGCCGAAGCCAGCCACGGCGATCTCGGCATGATCGTCGAGCAGGATTGCCTGCTGGCGATCTCGCGGTCGGGTGAAACGGCCGAGCTCTCCGATCTGCTCTACCATTGCCACCGCTTGAGCGTACCGATCATCGGCATGACCTTCAAATCGAGTTCGACGCTGGCGCGCGCTTCGACGGCCGCTTTGGTGATGCCCGATTGCGGCGAAGCCAGCGAGGAGGCCCCGGCGCCGACGATTTCAACCACGATGTGTCTGGCGCTGGGCGATGCGTTGGCGGTGGCGCTGCTCAAAGCGCGCGGCTTCAACAAGGACCATTTCGGCGCCATCCATCCCGGCGGCAAGCTCGGCGCGGCCTTGAAACGAGTACGCGACCTGATGCGCGTGGGCGAGCATGATCCGCTGATCGCGCCCGATCTTTCGGTGCCCGATACGCTGAAAGCCATGAGCCGCGACAGCTTGGGCGCGGCCGGCGTGGTCGAGCACGGCAAGCTCATCGGCATCATCACCGATGGCGACCTACGCCGGCGGCTGACGCCGGAAATGTTCGCACGCGACGCGCGCGCTTTGATGACGCCCAACCCGCTCACCATCGCCGCCGACGCCCCCGTCGCCGACGCCATCGCCATCATGAACGCCAAGCGCATTACGATATTGTTCGCGGTGGAGGAAGGAAGACCGGTCGGCGTGGTGCACATGCATGATTTGCTGGCGGCGGGGGTGCGGTAGTATGGACCGCCGGCGTCCCGCCGGCATCTTGCAGCTTGCGGCAGGAGAATTTGGGGAGCGCTCGGCGTATTTTCTCTAGACGAATGGCTTCAGTTGGCGCCGGAGCTATTCGCTCGTTATCTTGACTACGCGATCGGAACTACGCGATCGGACTGAGCGCGGCCCTTGGAATTTGGATGGCGTGGCGGCGAATTCCACGAACGGTGTTGGCGGCAACAATTGTCGGCGCGCTTGGCTCGTACTTGGGACTGCAATTGTACGTCGTGGTGTACTTGTTGCTTGAACATGCTGAAATGTTCTTCGCGACCTTCCGTCTTTCATCCATGACTGGCCCGTTGTATCGGATCGTTCCAAGTGTGCTGACAGGCGCTTTTCTGGGAGCCTCGATGTTCCTGATCGCTTACAGGCGGGACACGGTCTGACGACGCCGATTGCGCAAGCGGGGTTGCCGGCGTGGACGCCGGCGGTCCATAATTGACACATCTTTATGGACCGTCGGCGTCCCGCCGGCATGTTCTGGCAGCGTAGCCAATGGAGCAGAAGCCGCTCGTACACGGATGGCGCTCGCGCGGGTACCTGCCGCATTGCGACGAGCGTGGGCTCGTGCAGCACATCGTCTTTGGTCTTGACGACGCTATGCCGCGAACGGCGCCGGCTCACATAACCGACCCCGCAGCGCGCACTGATTGGGCGGACAAGACCCTGGACGTCGGTCGTGGAAGCCGATTGCTTGCCGTTGCACACATGGCGCAGATCGTACAGGATTGTTTGCTGTTCGGCGATGGTGAACGCTACCGGCTGGCAGCTTGGTGCGTGATGCCGACGCATGTCCATGCGCTCGTCGAGCAGACAGACCGCTCCTCGCTTGCTGAGGTTGTTCAAACGTGGAAGTCCTTTACGGCGCACGCGATCAACAGGGTCGAGAGTCGGAAAGGCAGGCTTTGGCGGCGCGAATATTTTGATCGCTACATGCGGTCGGCGAAACAGTTTGAATGGACGCTCGGCTACGTCGAGAACAATCCGGTTGCGGCGGGCTTGTGTGCACGGCCCGAGGATTGGCCATTCTCGTCCGCGCATGTGCGGAATGACGATCAACGGCCGCGTTTCGAGCGAGCAGGGGTTGCCGGCGAGGACGCCGGCGGTCCATAGCTGGAGCACCCTGGCATTGGTCGCACGGGAGGGAACATGCGCGAAAAATCTCCCACTTGGATTGCCGCGGCGATGATCGCCCTGGGGTCGATGCTCCCCGCCGCCGCGACCGCGCAAACCGCATTCCCCGCCCCCATCGAAACCTCCATCGCCCAAGCCCTCCCGCGCATGCTCGCCTGGCGACGCGATTTTCATCAGAACCCCGAGCTTTCCTACGAAGAAGTCCGCACCGCGCGCATCGTTGCGCGGCATCTGCGCAGCTTGCGTCTCGACGAAGTGCGCACCGGCGTGGCGCAGACGGGCGTTGTGGGCGTGCTTCGCGGCGGCCGCCCTGGGCCGGTGATTGCGTTGCGCGCGGATATGGATGCGCTCCCGGTGACGGAAGAAGTGGACCTGCCGTTCGCCTCCCGCGTCCGCGGAACCTACAACGGCCAGCCGGTGGGCATCATGCATGCGTGTGGCCACGACACGCACGTCGCGATCCTGATGGCGGCTGCTAGCGTTTTGGCGGCGCGGCGCGAAGACTTGGCGGGAACGATCATCTTTGTGTTCCAGCCCTCGGAAGAGGGCGCGCCTGCGGGCGGGCTCGGCGGCGCGCGCCGTATGCTGGCGGAAAACCTGTTCGGCGATCTCGCGCCGGAAGCGATCTTCGGCCTGCACGCCTGGCCGGGCCCGTCCGGCACGGTGACGATCTCGCCCGGTCCGTTCATGGCCGGCGCCGACCAGCTGACGATCATCGTCAACGGCCGCCAGACCCATGGCGCGCAGCCGCATCGCGGAATCGATCCGGTGGTGGTTTCGGCGCAAATCATCAGCGCGCTACAGACCATCCCGTCGCGGCAGATGGATGCGGTGCGTTCGCCCGTCATCGTCACTATCGGGTCGATCCATGGCGGCGTGCGCTACAACATTATCCCCGACCGCGTAGAGCTGCAGGGCACCATCCGTTATCTCAACCCGGACACGCGCGAGGATCTCTACGCCCGCATCCGCCGCACCGCCGAGCAGATCGCCGCCAGCGCCGGGGCTACCGTGGAGGTGAGCATCCAGAACAACGCCATTCCAGTGGTGAACCCGCCCGAACCGACCGCACGCGCGGGCGCGGCGCTGGCGCGCGCCTTGGGCGCGGAAAATGTGCTTTCCGACCAGCCCAACATGGTCGCGGAGGATTTTGCGTTCTTCCAGCAGGCGGTTCCGGGGGTGTTCTTCTATTACGGCGTCAACCCACCCGGCGTTTCCCCCGCCGAGGCCGCGCCGAACCATTCTCCGCGCTTCTTCGTCCACGAACCGGCGATGGAAACCGCCTTGCGCGCCATGCTTGCGGTTGCACTTGAGCGGGTGGGCGGGGCTGGCGCATCCGGGCAGCCTTGACTTAGGCGCGGGGCTTGCGCCCTATGCGGCCCGGACACACGGTCGAGACGACCCGACCCGCGCCTCAACGCGCCGGCTTTCGTTCTTCCAGGCAGGTCCAACCGCGGTCGCTTGTGACCCCGGCGCAATCTTGAGGAGTGAGTTGATGGCTACCGGTATCGTGAAATGGTTTAATATGGCCAAGGGTTTCGGCTTTATCGCTCCAGATGAGGGCGGCGCGGACGTGTTCGTGCACGTGAGCGCGGTGGAACGCTCGGGTCTGACCGGTCTGCGCGAAGGGCAGGCGGTCAGCTTCGACGTCGAAAACGATCCGCGGAAAAACAAGCCGTCGGCGGTCAACATCAAGCCGGTTTGAGCCGCACAATTTGTGGCTTTGGATCGCCGCGGGCAGCCCCGCGGCGATTCTGTTTCGGGAATTACAATGAACGCTCCATTTCGACTCTACGGCGCCGAACTCTCTCCGTATTCGGTGAAGGTGCGCTCCTACCTGCGCTACAAGCAGATTCCGTTTGAATGGCTGCAGCGCACGGCCGCGCGTCAGGAGGCGTTCGCGCGCTACGCAAAGCAGCCGCTGATTCCGGTGTTGGTCGATTCCAACGACAAGGCGATGCAGGATTCAACGCTCATCATCGAAGCGTTGGAGGGGCAATTCCCGGAGCCCGCCATCGCGCCCGAGGACCCGGCGCTGGCGTTCGTTTCCGCGCTCTTGGAGGATTACGCCGACGAATGGCTCAACAAGGCCATGTTCCACTATCGCTGGACCTATCCCGCCGACCAAGAGAGCGCGGCGGCCCGCATCGTGGCGGGAATGTTCGCGGACGCTGAAGCCCCCGCCGGTCTCGAAGAATCCGTGCGCGCGCGCATGACCGCGCGGCTGCACCATGTCGGTTCCTCTCAGGAAACCGGCCCGGTGATCGAGGCCTCGTTCACGCGTCTGCTCGGTCTGCTCGAAACCATGCTCGGCGAGCATCCCTATCTTCTCGGCGGGCGCCCGGCGCTGGCTGATTTCGGTCTTGCCTGCCAAGTGGGACAATTGCTTTCCGATCCGACCCCCGGCGCGCTGATCCGCGCCCAGGCGCCCAATGTCGCGCGCTGGGCAGCGCGCATGGACGACCCCAAGGCCGAGGGCGATTTCGTCAGTCTGGCTTCGCTGCGCGAAGGGCTTGCGGCATTGCTTCGTTCAGAAGTCGCCGGCGCCTATCTGGTTTGGGCCGGAGCGAACGCCGCCGCTGTCGCCGATGATGAAGCGCATTTCAGCGTCGAGATTGATGGCGCCATGTTTACGCAAAAGCCGCAGCGTTACGCCGCTAAGGCGCTGGCCGCGCTGCAGAACAATCGCGCGCGCGTTGGCGACAATGCCGCGCTTGCGGCGCTGCTGGGCGAAAGCGGTTGCGATGCGGTGCTGGCGGCGGATGCCGAGGCGGATGGCGAGGGCGAGACGGGGGCTGAGGCCGGGCGCGCGGAGGGCGATGCTCGAGAGTAGAGCGGCCCGCGTTGGCGCGCGGGCCGCTCTTGCTCTTGGGGGAGGTGCTCGCCGCGCGGCGCGGGGGAGGGGAGATGGCCGCGCGGCGAGCTTGAAGCGGGCAGATTACGCCGCTTCGGTTTCGTCATTGGCCGCAACCGCGACCTTTGTTTTCACCTTGGGCGCGCTTGCCGCGCCGTCTGAAATCTCGATCTTCCGCGGCTTCAGGATGTCGGGAAGCTCACGTACGAGATGGATAGTCAGCAGGCCGTTTTCAAGTCTCGCGCCAGCGACGCGCACATGATCAGCAAGTCCAAAGCGCCGCTCGAAGGAACGCTCGGCAATGCCGCGATGCAGGAAATTGCGCTGTGCTTCGGTTTGCTTGCGCGCGCCGGAGACGGTCAGCGAATTCTGCTTGAACTCGATGGAGAGGTCGTCCTGGCCAAAGCCGGCGACTGCCAGTTCGATGCGGAACGCGTCTTCGGCGGTCTGTTCGATGTTGAACGGGGGATAGCCCGGCGCTGCGTCATGCCGCGCGGCCTGGTCCATCAGGTTGGCGATGCGGTCGAAGCCAACCAAAGTGCGATAGAGGGGGTTCAGTTCGTTGCTCATCTTATGTCCTTCCTTTCAAAGCGACATGCGTGCCCCAGCCGGAGCGGAGGCGGGAGAATTCGCCCCGAAGCGGCGGCGTCTCTCGCGCACCGGCCTTCTTTAGAAGCGCCGGTACAGGCCATGAATTAGGAGGAGTTCGCCCCGGTTCAAGGGTCGGCCCGCACGCGCGCTTTGACAAACGCCCTGCTTCGGCCTTAGCGCGGGGCCATGCTGAGCCGCCGCCACGCCACCTTTGCTCTCGCCGCCGCGCTGGCGGGGTGCGCCAGGCCCGCCGCGCCTGGCGAGACCTCGCCCAGGGGCTCGATCGGCTGGGCCATGTCCGGCCGCTGGCGGATGTCGCCTGAACGCGACCGCTGGCGCCACCCGCTCGAGACGCTGCAATTCTGGGGGCTCGCCGGTGATATGGTTGTGCTCGAAGTACTGCCGGGCATCGGCTGGTACACAGCGATCCTTGCGCCGTACTTGGCCGCCAATGGCGGCAAATTGATCGCCGCCAGCTTTGACCCGAACTCGTCATCGCAGGCGCAGCGCGATGTGCTGGCGGCGTTCGACGCGCGCTTTGATGCAAACAAGAATTTGTTTGGCGAAATCGAACGCACTATTGTTGCTCCGGGGAAGTTGCTGGCTGCACCCAACAGAGTGGATCTTGCCATTCTCGCCAACGCCGCTCACACCTTGATGGCTGAGGGCGCCGCTGAGCGCGTGTTCGCCGACGTTTTCGCCGCGCTGAAACCGGGCGGGGCTTTTGGCGTTGAGCAGCACCGGGCCTCTTCGGCGGGCGTGCAATCGCCAACGGCCGAGACCGGCTATGTCCAAGAAGCCTATGTCCGCACCCTCGCGCGCGAAGCTGGCTTCGAGTTTGTAGCTGCCAGCGACATCAACGCCAACGCGCGCGACACCCGCGATCACCCCTACGGCGTCTGGACGCTGCCGCCGACCTTGCGCACCGCCCCGCTAGGTCAGGCCGATGATTCAGGCTTCGACAGCGTACCCTATCTGGCGATCGGCGAAAGCGACCGCATGACGCTGAAGTTCCGCAAACCTTCCGTTGCGGCGCCGGCGGCGGCGAGTTCCGCGCCGTAGGAGCAATTATGGAGCGCCGGCGCCCTCGCCGGCACAAGCAAGAGTGAATGATTTGGAGCGCGCGGCCTCCGGCCGCGCATCTACCCCGCCCCTTGCTCCCAAGCCCGCGCTGGTGTGTAACGAGGCCAGAGGAGGACTGCCCCATGACTTTCGACGAAATCCTGAACCGGTTTTCCAGCGGCGGCGTTACCGTGCCCGGCAAGAAGGTGAAGTTCGACTTTGGCGATGCCGGCAAGATTTTTCTCGATGGCGGCGCCGGCAAGGTGTCGACCGAGGACGCCGCAGCCGATACCACCATCAAGGTGAAGCTCGAGGATTTCGTCGATATGGCCGGCGGCAAACTCGACCCGACCTCGGCGTTCATGCAAGGCAAGCTCAAGGTCGAGGGCGACATGGGCGTGGCGATGCAATTGCAGAGCGTCATGGCCAAGCTGCGCGGCTGATCCGAATGGCGTTCGTCCGCGTCCCCGGCAACGAAATTCCCGAAGGCGCGGAGGAGCACTGGCTAGAGGGACGCGGCGGGATCAAGGTGCGGGTGCTGACCGCACCGGCGCGCGCGCCGCAACGCGGCTCGGTGATTGTCGCGCCCGGACGCACCGAATTCATCGAGAAGTATTTCGAGGTGATCGGCGAGCTGCAGCAGCGCGGCTTCGCGGTGCTGTGCATCGATTGGCGCGGGCAGGGGCTTTCCGGGCGCGAAGTGGAAAACAGCGTCAAAGGTCATTTCGTCAGCTTCGATGATCCGGTGAACGATCTGGCGACAGCGATGAAGGTGTTCGCAGACAAGCTGCCCCGTCCTCATATCGGCCTCGCGCACTCGATGGGCGGCGCCATTCTGTTGCGCGCGATGCAGACGCGCCGCGTGGAGTTGGACGCCGCGGCGTTTTCAGCGCCGATGTGGGGCATCGCAAGCCTGAACAAATTCGCCAAACGCTATGCCTCCTTTATGACCTCGGTCGGCGCCGGGGGCATGTTTGCCCCAAGCGTGGACACCAGGTGGAAGCGCGAGCCGTTCAAGAACAATCCGGTCACCAGTGACCAGGAGCGCCACGCGCGCTGCCAGGATTTGATCTCCCAGGAGCCGCGCCTGGCTCTCGCTGGCCCTACCTTGGGCTGGGTCGCCGCCGCCGGCGGCGTCATCGACTCCATCGCCCAACCATCGGCGCTGGCGCACCTGCGCGTTCCGATCCTGGTCGCCACCGCCGCTCAGGAGGAATTGGTGGACAATGCCAGCCACGATCGGGTTGTGGCCGCGCTCCCCGACGCCGTCCACATCGTTGTCCCAGATTCCAAGCATGAAATCCTGATGGAGCGCGACGAAGCACGCGCTCAATTCTGGGCCGCGTTCGACTCACTGGCCGCGCGTGTCGCGCCGGCGCACGCTTAGACACACAATAACAGGAGGCCAAAATGGCTGGAGAATTGGTGCTCGTCACCGGCGGCACCGGATTTCTCGGTTCCCATTGCATCGCGCAGGCGCTTGCCGCCGGCTATCACGTCCGCACTACAGTGCGCAGTAAGAAGCGCGAAAGCGATGTGCGGGCTATGGTGTCAGCGGCGGGCGTCGACGCCGGAGATCGGCTGAGTTTTGCCGAGGCCGATCTCTCGGCCGATGCGGGATGGGCCGAGGCGGCGCAGGGTTGCGCCTACGCGCTGCACGTGGCGTCGCCGTTTCCCGCTGGCGCGCCGAAGCGCGAGGACGACCTCATCGTGCCCGCGCGCGATGGCGCCCTACGGCTATTGCGCGCCGCGCGCGATGCCGGCGTCAAGCGCGTGGTGCTCACCTCGTCCTTCGCCGCCATCGGCTACGGCCAAGGCAATCGCGCGACGCCCTTCACCGAAAACGACTGGACCAAACTCGATGGCCGCGACGTCTCGGCTTATGTGAAATCCAAGACCATCGCCGAACGCGCGGCCTGGGATTTCATCGCCGGCGAAGGCGGCGCGCTTGAGCTTTCCGTGGTTAACCCGGTGCTGATCCTAGGGCCGGCGCTGGCCGCCGACACTTCTACCTCGCTGATCCTCGTCAAGCGCATGCTGAAGGGCGAGATGCCGGGCTGCCCGCGCATCCGCTTCGGCATCGTCGATGCGCGCGACACCGCCGACCTGCATCTGCGGGCGATGACCAATCCCGCCGCCAAGGGAGAACGCTTTCTCGCCATCGCTGAGAATTTCGTCTGGATGGCCGACATCGCGAAAATGCTGAAGGCGCGCTTGGGTGCTGCCGGCGCGAAGGTGAAAACAAACCAGGTGCCGGACTTCGTGCTGCGCCTAGTGGCGCTCGCCGACAAGGAGGTAGCCCAAGTCGCCAGCGAACTCGGTATTCTCAAGGACGCTAGCAACGAAAAGGCGCGCCGCGTGCTCGGCTGGGCGCCGCGGTCTAACGAGGAAGCGACCGTGGCGGCGGCGGAGAGCCTTATTCGGCTCGGGATGGTTTAGTGGGAGCGCGCGCACGACGTTTCATGCGCCGCCGGAGGCGGCGCGCTCCTCTTGAACGCGCAGTGGCGGCGAATCATGGAACTGACGCTGTCGAAATGCGCGGCCGAACGGCGTCATCGTACTGACGGCGACCGGCCGCGAGGAGTAGACCGATGCGCTATATGATCCTGATCTACAGCAATGAAGCCGGTTGGGCCGATGTTTCTCCCGAACGATCCGGCGAAATCATGGGCGCCTACAACGCCTACACCGACAAACTGCGCGATTCCGGCGCGTTGGTTTCCGGCGACGAACTCAACGTCGTCGCCACCGCCAAGAGCGTGCGCGGAATGGGCGGAACCCAGGTCGTCGACGGGCCGTTCGTGGACACCAAGGAAAGCCTCGGCGGCTATTATCTCATCGAATGCGCAACTGAAGCGGAAGCGCTCAGCTGGGCCAAGCAGGCGCCGACCATGATGCATGGCGGGGGCGTCGAGCTCAGGCCGATCATGGTGCGGTGAACGAGGCGCGCATCGCCGAACGCGCCGCGCGCGAGAGCTACGGGCGCCTGCTGGCTCTGCTGGCGGCGCGCACCCATGATCTGGCCGCCGCCGAGGACGCGCTCGCGGACGCTTTCGCCGCCGCGCTCACCGCCTGGCCGCGGAGGGGCGCGCCGGACAATCCCGAAGCCTGGCTGTTTGCCGCCGCGCGGCGCAAGCTGATCGACGCCGCGCGCCGCGCCCAGACCGCCGCTGGGGGTGAACCGGCGTTGGCGCTGGCGGCGGAGGAATTGGAAGCGGACATCGACGCCCGCCGCACTCCCGATCGGCGGCTCGATCTCCTGTTCGCCTGCGCGCACCCCGAGGTTGACCCCGCGGCGCGCACCGCCTTGATGCTGCAAACGGTGCTGGGCCTCTCCGCTGCGCGGATAGCGGCGGCGTTTCTTGTCACACCGGCTGCGATGAGCCAGCGCCTGGTGCGCGCCAAGCAGCGCATCGCTGAAGCGCGCATCCCATTTGCGCCGCCGCCGCCGGAGCAATGGTCGCCCCGGCTCGATGCAGTGCTGCAGGCCATTTACGCCGCCTATGCCGAAGGCTGGAGCGATCCCGAAGGCGCCGATCCCGAGCGCGCGGCGTTGGCGGAGGAGGCGATCTGGCTCGCCCGCGTGCTCACCGCGCAGCTTCCACAAGAGCCCGAGGCGCTTGGACTGCTAGCATTGCTCTTGCATTTGGAAGCGCGCCGCCCCGCGCGCCGCGTCGAGGGCCGCTTTGTACCGTTGGAGCAGCAGAACGTTTCGCTTTGGCGCGCCGACATGCAGGATGAAGCGGAAGCGATCCTCAAACGCGCTGTCACCGCCGATCGCATCGGCTGCTTCCAGCTCGAAGCCGCGATCCAGTCCGCGCACGCCGCGCGGCGCACGCGCGGGAATGCGGATTGGGAGGCGATTGTCACACTCTACGATGCCCTCGCCAGGCTGACCGCCTCGCCAGTCGTGCGCCTAAACCGCGCCGCCGCGATCGCGCGCAAGAGCGGCGCCGAGGCCGGTCTTGCCGAAATGGAAACGATTGGAGTGCGGTCGCTGAAGAGCTACCAACCCTATTGGGCATTGCGCGCGGAACTGCTGGCGCGCCTTGGTCGCCGCGAAGAAGCGCGCGCGGCCTACGATGAAGCCATTGCGCGCGAACGCGATGGGGCGGTGATCCGGTTTCTGAGCGGACGCAGGGCGGGGATTTAGCGCGTAAACTCCGCCCGCGCTGCATCCATCGCGGCGCGAAACTCTGGCTCGGCATGCAGGCGCGCCAGCGCGGCGGCGGCGACGGTGCGTCCGGCTTCAACGTCGCTTGGATAGTGCGCTCCACACACGACGCGGCTGTCGCCATACTCGCGCGCCCGCGCCAGGATCGCATCGGCGCGCGCGGGGTCGAGTTCCGCCAACACCAGGCCCCAGGCCCAGCCGAACGCGGCGTGGCCGGACGGGTACGAGCCGCTGGCGCGGAGGCGGTCGGCAGCTTCGACGCAAGGCGTCACCGCATTGTCCACTTCAAACGGGCGCTCGCGGTCGTAACGGCTCTTGGCGATTCCGATGGCCGCGCCAAGCGGGGTCAGCACGCGTTCGAGCGCGGCTTTGGTCAGCGGATAGTTCGCCTCGGTGAAGCGCTCGCCCAGCACGGGCGCGAAAGCGGAAAAGGCGTCGAAGCGGTCGTCGGCGCGCGCCTGCGCGATACGGGCCTCGCTCCAGGGGCCGCGCACGGCTTGCGCTTCCGCTTCGAACATTGCCCCGCTGGGCGGCCCCGCGATGATTTCCGTCGCTTGCACCGAGGGCGTCAGCGCCGCCGCGATCGGTAGCGCCGCGTCTCGCAAAGTCGTGCATGCGGCAAGCAGCAGCGCCGCCGCAAGCGCGGCGGCCTTCGCCAAGCGCTCCTTCGTTCGCCGCTGACGCACGTCCATCTCCCGTTTGCCGGTAGCCACATAACAAGCCGCCAGGCCATCCACAACCGACCCCAAGACGCACTCTATGGAAGCCTTTCGCAAAATCGATTTGGCCGATGCGCGCTGAAGGTCTATCGGTGCGATGTCACCCAAATTCGCACCCAGCGCGTCCGCTGGAAATGGAGGTTAGCATGGCAGACGACGCCAAATGCCCAGTCACAGGCGGTTTTCGGCATACCGCCGTCGGCGCGTATCAGACCAACGCCGATTGGTGGCCCAATCAGCTCAATCTGAAGATCCTGCATCAGCATTCGCCGAAATCCGACCCGATGGGTGCGGGTTTCGATTATGCCAAGGAATTCAAGAGCCTTGACCTCAATGCGGTGATCAAGGACCTCACCGAGCTGATGACCGACAGCCAAGAATGGTGGCCGGCGGATTATG
>JAKFYF010000298.1 GCA_021731005.1 Hyphomonadaceae bacterium | reverse complement strand
AACCCCTCCCCCGCAAGGGGGGAGGGGAACTCACTCGCAAACAGCTCCCCCGCGCGCGGATCGGCGGCGCGGTGGCCCAAGGGCAAATAGCATGCATCGTTGGCGGCGAGCGCCAGCGACACGCCAACGAGCTCGGCGCGCTGCGCATCGTACGAACTTGCTTCGGTGTCGATGCCAATAGTGCCCGCCGCCTGCGCGCGCGCGATCCAGGCGTTCAGCTCATTGAGATCGCGCACAATCTTGTACGCCTCGCGGCGGAATTCGGTCTCGACGGCTTCAACCACCGGCCCGCTCCCCGCGGCAGCAGCCGGTGCGGCGGCCGAAATCGGCGCGGCATATTGCGCCACGATCGCTGTGCCCTTTTCCTTGGCGTAGTGCTCGCGCACGCGCCGGCCGAGCGTGCGAAACTCCATCACATCGAGAAATTGCAGCAGCATGCCAGGGTCTGGCTCGCGCACGGCGAAGCTTTCCCACGCATTCTCCACCGCCACATCGTCCTTCAAGGTCACCAATTGCTTTGAGAGCCTGATCTGGTCGGCGAAGTTGATTAGTGTCTCGCGCCGCTTAGGCTGCTTGATCTCGCCTGCGCGCTCAAGGATGGCTTCAAGCGAACCGAATTGCGCGATGAGCTCAGCCGCCGTCTTCGGCCCGATGCCGGGCGCGCCGGGGACGTTGTCGGTGGAATCCCCGATCAGCGCCTGCGCATCGATCACTTTGTCCGGCGTAACGCCGAATTTCTCGAACACCGCTTCGACGCCGAGCGGCTTCTGCTTCATCGGATCGTAAAGCTGGATCTGTCCGTCGGTGACCAACTGCATCAAGTCCTTATCGCTTGAGACGATCTTCACGCTCGCGCCCGCTTTCGCCGCCTGGCGCGCATAGGTGGCGATCAGATCGTCAGCCTCGAACCCGCCCATCTCGATGCACGGCAGATTGAAGGCGCGGGTGGCGTCGCGGATCAGCGGAAATTGCGGGACGAGATCCTCAGGCGTCGGCGGCCGGTGGGCCTTGTATTCGGGATAGAGCTGGTTGCGGAACGTGACTTCCGACTTGTCGAAGATGACCGCGAGGTGCGTGGGCGCCTCGCTGCCCTTCATCTCCTCCAAAAACTTCCAGACCATATTGCAGAAGCCGGCAACCGCGCCGACGCTCAAGCCATCGCTCGCCCGCGTCAGCGGCGGCAGCGCGTGGTAGGCGCGGAAAATGTAGCCGGAGCCGTCGACCAGGAAGAGGCGGGGGGAAGGGGGCTTGGTCATTTCGGGGCCGCGTCCGGCCAGGGATCGGCGGGTAGCTTCACTTCGCTATAGAGTTTCTCAGCGACCGCCTTCAGCGCCGCTAAGTCACGTACGACCACCTCCCAAAGCAACGATGGCGCAACGTCGTCGTACAAGTGGCGCAGCACATTGCCGATGTCGGCGATACGCCGCCACGGAATTTCAGGAAACCGCGCCTTCTGCGCCTCGGTCAAATGCCGGCTCGCCTCCGAGATGATTTCAAGCTCGCGTTCCACGATCCTGTAAGGGCGAAAGTCGGTGGCGAAAGTCTGCTCGTCGATGTCGTGCACCACCAGTTCGATGTGGTGAATTGCGTTGAGGATCGCGAAAACTCGATACCGCGTCGGCTTCGGTCTCGGCATCAGAAGACGGCGACGGCTTCCGCCTCGATGTCGCCGCGGAGCATCGGGTGCAGGCTCTCGCGCAGGATAAGATCGACGGGCGAATGCAAGCGGTCCTCAAGGAAATGCCGTATGCCGATCACGTCGAGCAGGCTCAGGCGCCGCCCTGGCTGACGCTCGAAGAAGAGATCGACATCGCTTGTGCTTGCTGCGTCGCCCCTGGCGTGCGACCCGAACAGGTAAAGCGAGGCGATGCCGAACTGGCGCAATTGCGGTTCGAGGTTTCTGAGCTGAGTAAGAGTCACGCAGGAATCCATCCCTTTTGCTAGCATACGCGCCACGCCGCGTCAGCCCCCCGTCAGCCCCGCATCATCGCGTCGAAATCGGTCCGGTCTCGTGCGCGCGCGGCCAGCGCTTCGCAATCGCCGATGCGCAGGAAAGCGGAAGCCGCCTCCGCCACCGCGCTTGCGGCCGCCCGGAACATCCAGGTCGCCGCAGAGAGCCGGCGTGCGCCGAGTGATTGCAGCGTCGCCGCGTCGGACACACCGGGCCAGGCCATGATGTTGAGCGGCAGATCGACCGCACCGGCGATGGCGCGGATGTCGTCGGGCTTTATCGCAAACGGCGCAAACAAGCCCGACGCCCCGGCTTCGATGAAGGCGCGCCCGCGCCGTATGGTTTCCTCCAGCGCCTGCTCAGCGGACGTGAGCTGCTTCAAGTACACATCGGTGCGCGCATTGATGTACAGGTTTACGCCGGCCCGTTCAGCCGCCGCGCGTGCGGCCTCGATCTTGCGCAAGTGCAGATCGTGCGGCTCGCGCCCGTCCTCCAGATTGATCCCAACCGCGCCGGCGCCGATCAAAGCGGCGACATTTTCGCCGACTTGCCCCGGATCGTCGGCATAGCCCCCTTCCGCATCGCAGGTGATCGGCAAAGCGATGACGCGCGCAATCTCTTCCACCGTTGTGACGAGCTTGTCGATCGGCAGATCGTGCCCGTCCGCATACCCATGCGCCCACGCCACCGCCGCGCTCGATGTGGCGATCGCCTTGGCCCCGGCGCGCTCGGTCAGCTTGGCGCTGGCGGCGTCCCAGGCATTGGGGAGGATGAGGAAATCCTGGTGCAGCGCATGGAACCGGGCGGCGTCTTGCGGGCGTGCGGGCATGGGCTCCTCTGCAATTATTGACCGCCAGCGTCCCGCCGGCATACGGTGTCTCGACATGCACAAGCAGGTGCATTTGCGATCACATTATGCCGGCGGGACGCCGGCGGTCCATACGTCAGTGTGCGTCGGCGCTGTCCAGCACAAACCGGCGGTCGCAATAGCCGCATTCGACGAAGTCCTCTTCGCCCATGTCGTAGTACACCACCGGATGTCCCAGAGCGCCGCCGCCGTCGCACTTTACGCGCCGCGAATTGGACGTGATCACTTCCGGTGCGGGGATCGCGTCGGGATGGCCGTGGCTCGCCTGGTCGGTCAGCGGATTGTCGCGAAGTTTGGGCATTTGGCTCTTGGCGGTTACGAAAACGCCCCGTACCTAGAGCGCATCGCGCCCGCGCGCAATGCGGCGCAATTTCCGGATCGTTCATGCTCGCACCCACGCCGCCGCCCGTCTACGCCATCGAGGCGCGCGGACTCGACAAAACCTACCGCGCCCAGGGCAAGGGCGAGGCCGCGCATGCGCTGAAGCACGTGGACCTCGCCATCCCGCGCGGCGCCTTCTTTGGCCTGCTGGGTCCCAATGGCGCGGGCAAGTCGACCTTCATCAATATCCTGGGCGGCCTGGTGGTGAAGTCGGGCGGATCGGCCTCGATCTGGGGCCATGACATCGATTCCGACCCGATGAACGCCCGCGGCGCCATCGGCATTGTGCCGCAAGAACTGAACATGGACCCGTTCTTCTCGCCGCTGGAAGCGCTGGAAATCCAGGCCGGATATTACGGCGTGCCAAAAGCTGAGCGCCGCAGCGAGGAAATTCTGCGCGCGGTCGGCTTGTGGGACAAGCGCGACGCCTATGCGCGCACCTTGTCGGGCGGCATGAAACGGCGCCTGCTGGTGGCGAAGGCCATGGTGCATTCCCCGCCAGTGCTGGTGCTGGACGAACCGACCGCCGGCGTCGATGTCGATCTGCGCCGCCAGCTTTGGGAGCATGTGCGCGCACTGCATGCAAGCGGCGTCACCATCGTGCTGACCACGCATTATCTCGAGGAAGCGCAAGAACTCTGCGACACCATCGCCATCATCAATCATGGGCAAGTCATTGCCTGCGAACCGACGGCGCAACTTGTCGGCCGCCTGGACCGCAAGACGCTGGTGGTAACGCCGCAAACCGCGCTAGCCCCGCCCATCGCCGGCTTCGAGGACGTGACCTTCGCCATGCGCCCGACCGGAGCTTTCACGCTCACCTACAAGACCAGCGATCACAGCGTCGAAGAAATGCTCGACCGCGTGCGCGCCGCGGGCGTCAAAATCAAAGACCTCTCGATTGAAGAGCCGGACTTGGAGGATGTGTTCGTGGAGCTGACAACCGGGCGATAGCGCGTTAGGCGCGTTACACGCACTCGCACGCTGGTGCGCGCGGCGGTGATCGCTGCTGTTGTAACAAACCCCGTCATTCCGGGGCGCACGAAGTGCGAACCCGGAACCCAGGGGATCGTAGAACTCTTGCACAACACAGCGCTCTTTCACCAACGCACGCAGCGTCATCCAGATGCGCGCCGGCCCTGGGTTCCGGGTTCTCGGGCGTCGCCCGAGCCCCGGAATGACGAAGTGGTTACGGCAAGCGAATTACCGCGCCCATCATCCGCCGCCGCTTCGGGCCGCCTCCTCCCGCACGGGGAGAAGGGCCGAGCGAGCCCCGAAAAAATCTATCCCACACCCCCGGCGACGCCCTTACACTCCCTTCCATCGCTCCGCTGGAGGGCATTTGGCCAATGTTCGAACCAAAGCGCGAGCGCTGTGATTGAGCGTGATGGGCGCACACTTTTGCGCCCAAGAAGCCCGCGGAGCGCCATAACCGCGGGAGGACGAACCGGGGATCGTTGTCGAACACAACGGCCCGCACGCCTTCGGCCGAGCCGCCTACCGGAGTGAAACACCTCCGGCGACGGCGCCGACAGCAATCGATCACGGGGACGCGGATGTCCGCGTCATAAGCGCCGAACCAACGGCGCATCTTTTGCGACGCGAATAGCCGCGTCCCCGCCCTCCGTTGGGCGCGAGTGTTTTCCGGCGCCTTCTTTTCACGAAGGACGGGGCCAGCAAGGATGGCGCTTGCCTGCGATTGCGTTAGGATCAAGCCGGAGCTTCTCAATGCACTACGTCAATCTAGGCGCAACCGGCCTCAAGGTCTCGCGCATCTGCCTTGGCTGCATGTCCTATGGCGACGGCGCGACCGGTCACCAGGCCTGGGCGCTCAAGGAAGACGAGAGCCTGCCCTTCTTCAAGCAGGCGCTCGAGGCCGGGATCAATTTCTTCGACACCGCCAATGTCTATTCGCTCGGCGCCAGCGAAGAGATTACCGGGCGCGCACTCAAGCAGCTGGCGCGGCGCGACGAGATCGTGCTCGCCACCAAGGTGCACGGGCAAATGCGCCCCGACGCTAACGGCAAAGGCCTCTCGCGCAAAGCGATCCTGACCGAGATTGACCACAGCCTTACACGCCTCGGCATGGATTATGTCGATCTCTATCAGATCCACCGCTTCGATCCCGAGACCCCGATCGAGGAGACACTGGAAGCGCTGCATGACGTCGTGAAGGCGGGCAAGGCGCGCTATATCGGCGCCTCCTCGATGTGGGCGTGGCAATTTATGAAGGCGCTGGCGCTGCAGAGGGCCAATGGCTGGGCGCGCTTCGTTTCCATGCAGAACCACATGAATCTGATCTATCGCGAAGAAGAGCGCGAGATGGCGCCGCTGTGCCGCGACCAGGGCGTAGGAATGATCCCGTGGTCGCCCCTGGCGCGCGGACGTCTGGCGCGCGCTGCCGACCAGACCACTGCGCGCACCGAGAGCGACCGTTTCGACAAGTTTTTGTACAAAAATAGCGAGGACGCCGACCGCGCCGTCATCGGGCGCCTCGGCGACATTGCGACAGCGCGCGGCGCGGCGCGCGCGCAGATTGCGTTGGCGTGGCTGTTGGCCAAGCCGGGGGTCACGGCGCCGATCGTCGGGGCCACAAAGCCGGAGCACCTAAGTGACGCCGTCGCCGCACTGGAGGTGAAGCTCACACCAGAGGAGATCGCACGGCTGGAAGAGCCCTACCTTCCCCACGCCGTCGCCGGATTCATCTGAAGTCACCAACGCCGCGGCGGGCCTAAAGCGTCTGGCCTTAAATGCGACTCAGGGCTTGGATCGATCTGGTAGTCGCATTTCAGGCCAAGAAGACGCTTTAGATTCAAAAGTTTCTAAAGCAACTTTGGGACTTTAAATTCGCTCCGCGATCGCCATCAAACTGAGGCGAACTTAAAGTCCGTTGCTTTAGGCGCTGCTGGAGGGGCCCGGTCCGGCGTGCTGGCCCCGCCTCTGCCCAGCTTGGCTGCTGACAGCCGCCGCGCCCGTGCTATAGAGAGGCCGGAGGCGATGGCATGAGCGGACAGGCGATGGATTCAGGCAAGATCGGGCATTTGGCCGAGCTGCTCGAGATCGAGCGGCGCGGCCACTGCACCAAGCGGCTGCTCTGCGCCAGCATGTTCGGCGTTTTCTTCTTCTCCTTGATCATCTCGGTCGGCATCGCCGTGTTTTTCATCGTCGCCAATCCAGGAGAGGTCGACAACAAGGCGCTGGCCTTGTTCGGCCTGCTCGGCGCGCTCTCAACGGCGGTGATGAGTTTGTTTGGAACGTTGTTCACGGTCCAGAATTGCATTAACTCTATTGAGCGGACTTTGTTCTTCGCCAAGATCGGCGACATGAAGATGTTCGAGGCTTTTCTCGACCGGCTGGATTGCGCCGGCAAGGACAAGCGCGGCGCATGGCTCGCCGTGGCCAAGGCCGCAGTGCTAGGGTGATCGCAGGCGCGGGCCAGGACCGCGCATCAAGGTGGGGGCAGGTATATGGCGAACCAGGGCGAACGCGATCTGATCGCGTTGGTGCAGCACGAGCAGCGCGGCTTCCGCTTCATTTTGTTCTCGGGGTTCGCCCTGTTGCTGGTGCTGGCGATCATGTCGGTTGCGCTCGGCTTCTATTATTGGCGCGCGTCAGAGCAGCTGCAGAACACCATCGCGCGGCAACGTTTCGACACCCGCAGCGAGTTCGATCAGCAGAACAACGCGGTCGCGGCGCAGGACCGCCGCCTCAATCGCATCCACGACGAAATTCGCCGCATGGCCGGCGCCGGCGCCGCCACTTTGAATGACGAAGGCGCGCTGCGCGCCGCCGAGGCTTACCTGCTGCGCGGCCACCTGCTTGCCCTGGCCGAGGAGAACGCCATCGAAGCGGCGGCTGAGCGGGCCCCAGAATCCGCACTCAGACATTTCCTGACAGCGTCCGCGCAGCTTAACACCTGGAGCCAGCGCAACAACGCGAACTTGCCGCAGGGAGCAACCGCGCTACCCGCCGAACTCGAGAGCGCGCGCGAGGCGTTCGAAGCCGCCGCGGCTGACCCCGCTTACGCGATGCGCGCTAGCGCCGGGCTTGCCCGGCTGCTCTATCTTGAAGCATCGGGTCTGCAACCGAACTTCGAGCAAACCCGCTGCCAGGCGGTGTTCGACGCGGTCGCCGCTGCGCCGCCCGACAGCCCGCATCTGCTTTGGCAGCGATCCCAATGCGAGCGCAAGCTCGGGCGCGCCGGCGAGGCGCTGCGCGATTACGCGCGCATGCTGGCGAGCACTTGGCAGGCCGCGAACACGACCCGCGATGAAGGCGAGTTGTTGTTGGCCATGAACGCTTTTCACGGCGTTGGGACCACCTTGATTGTGATGAACGACGCCGCCGATCCCGCGGTCGCTGAAGCGCTGCCGCTGGCCCGGCAGGCCTGCGCGCCCGAGGGGGACGCGCTCATGGCTCACGCCCTGGCTTGTCTGAACAGAGCCGTTACTTTGCGCCGGCGTTTGCGCCAGACGCCCAATGAGGTCAGCGGCACGCAGGAGAATTTGGGTTTCGCCTATTTGCGCACCGGGGATTTCAGTGGCGCCCTTGAAAACGCCGAAGCCGTCGAGGCGACCGGGCTTTTCGCCTGGAATGAATTGGTCAGAGCCATTGCGGCACGGCATCTTAACCTCGGTGACGTTGAAGCCGAAGCCCGCCGCAATGTCGGCTTCTTTGACGCTGTCGCCTCGTTCGCCCCTTGCGAGATCAAGCGGCTGCTGAACCAGGATCTGTTTCAGGAGGCGCTCGACATCTTGTCCCGGGAACATTCGCGCGCAGAGGCCGATGCAGCGGTCGCGGCCTGCACCAGCTAGGCGGCGGCGAGATATGCCGCGAACAGCACAACCATGATGGTGTCGAGCACAATTGCTATTCCAGCTTGGCGGCGCAAGAATCTACCCCCGCGCGCCAACACCAGGCCAATGAACATCGCCTTGCCGGCCCCCGTGAAAATCAGCGCCAATGGACGCCATTCGGGATTGAACGCGGCGTAGATCAGCATCGCGCCGCCGCCGGCGATCAAGCCGCCCCAATTGCGCACGACAAGTTCGGCGGCGGCCCCGGAAATCTCTTCCCCAAAAATAGCCAGTGCGGTCGCGCGCGGCGCGAACACCGCTTGCGCCATGGTAAGCGTCAGCAGACCTGACGCGAGCATGATCCATTGCATATTATCGACGATGAAGCTCATTCGGGGCGCTCCGCCAAGACAGCCGCAACACCAAGCGCGACGCGTCCGCTTGTCAAACTAAAAGCCGCCCCCCCCGGAGCGCCGGCGCCCTCGCCGGCTCTTATTTGTCCCCGTACACGCCAAGCGCGGTCGTTGGGAAAAATGCCGGCGAGGGCGCCGGCGGTCCAACAAGACGCCGTCCTCTCCAGCGCGCGCCCGCGAGCCGGCAGGCTCGCTTCCGTCGGCCAAAAAAAGCGCGCCAGGAGGCGCGCGCTCCACACTGGGGGGAGGACGCCACAACGAAAACGGCCGGCGTTCGTAGCCGCCGGCCGTCTCGCTATGTGGTTACTTCAAATGAGCGCTTACCGCCCGCCCATCACGGCCGCCTTCATCACCGCTGATTGGCGGAAGGCGAGCTTCTTGGAGGCTTTGATCTTCACCGGCTCGCCGGTTTGGGGATTGCGGCCCATGCGCGCCTTGCGGGCGCGGATCAGGATCATGCCGAGGTCGCCAATCTTCACCTTCACGCCCTTGAGAATGTGAGCGCGGACGACATCGAAATAGCCTTCGATGAAGGCCTTGGCTTCGCTCTTCTTCACACCGTTATGATCGGCGATCGCTTGCAGCAGCGCCGAGGCGGTTATGGTCTTGCCGGCCACCGCTGTCACACGCACGGGCTTGGACGCCGGCGCTGGCGCTTTCTTCGCGACTGCCTTCTTGCGAGCCGGCGCCTTTTTCACTGCCTTCTTCATTGCCTTACGAGCCATTTGCTTTCCCTTCTTCAAAGGTTGTCTTGCGTTAGAGTAAGTGAGTGACGCTAGTCGAACCCTGCCTGACGAACCCTGCCTGAGTGTCGCCGCTCTTCAAAAATCCACAAAAAGCCTTGTTTTTCGCGGATATTCGCGTGGTGCGGCGCACTCCCTGGCATGATGCGCGGCGAGTCGCAACGAAAAAACTGCAGTTTATCGGCGGTATTTGCCGCCACGACGGCGCGGTGTTGCGCAAAAACCCATGATTTTCGCGGCGATTCGTATGTTTCGGCTCAGCGCAATCCCATGCGGATGGCGCCGTCAAGGCGCACATCCTCGCCGTTGAAATACGGATTCGTGATCATTTCCAGCGCCAGCGAGGCATATTCCTCGGGCCGGCCCAACCGCTTCGGAAACGGAACGCTCGCGGCCAGCGCCCCTTTCACCTTGTCGGAAGCCGCCATCATCAGCGGCGTTTCGAAAATGCCAGGCAAGATGGTGTTGACTCGGATGCCTTCGCCCGAGAGATCGCGCGCGATCGGCAAGGTCATGCCCACAACTCCGCCCTTCGATGCCGAATAAGCAGCCTGGCCGATCTGTCCGTCTTCGGCCGCGACCGAAGCTGTGTTCACGATCGCTCCACGCTCGCCGTCGATCGGCTCAAGCGTCAGCATGCCGGCGGCCGATTTGGCGATGCAGCGGAACGTCCCTACCAGATTGATCTGGATCACCATGTTGAAGGCGTCGAGCGGAAAGTGCCTGATCTCGCCGCTCTCCTTGGCGCGGCTCGCGGTCTTGACGGCGTTGCCCACGCCGGCGCAATTCACCAAGATGCGCTCCTGGCCGTTGGCCTTGCGGGCGGCGGCAAAGCCTGCGTCAACGCTTTCATCGCTGGTCACGTCGACTTTGCAAAAGGTCGCGCCCAGTTCGGCGGCGGCGGTTTTGCCCCGCTCCTCGTCACGATCGAAAATCGCCACCTTGACGCCCGCGGCGCGCAATTTCTGAACCGTGGCCTTGCCGAGGCCCGATGCGCCGCCGGTGACGACCGCCGCCACATCCGCTGAAAGCCGCATGATTTTCTCCTCTGTTGGCTGGGTTCTACCGCCGAAGCGCACGAACGCAACCGGCCCCTTCCGCTTTCGCGTCAAACTTGCTCTGATGCAGTTTGAAGCGAGGGGCGGGCCAATGGTTTTCGGTGCGACGTTTTGGGCGCTGTGTGGGTTGGGCGCCCTGGCGGCGGCCGCTTACGGGTTGTTCTTTGTCGGACGCCCCCCAAGCCTTGTCGGCGCGGCGGTCAAGACCGCGTTCATGGCCGCGCTGACGGCTGCCTTCGCAAACGCCGGCGCACACCCCTTCCTGGTCGCCGCGCTCGCTGCCTCCGCTTTCGGCGATTTGTTCCTGGCCTACGACAAAAAATGGCTAGTGCCGCTGGGCATTCTTGCCTTCCTGGCCGCCCAGCTCGTTTACTTCTTGATCTTCATGGGGCTTTGGTTCGCCGCCCCGGACGGAAACCCGGTATGGCCGCGCTACGCGGCGATGGCGCTCATCGTCGCTGCAAGCTTGGGTTTCCTGATTTGGATGGCGCCCAAGCTGGGCTGGATGGCATTGGGTGTCGTGCCCTATTCGATCGCCATCACCGCCATGGCGTGCATGGCGATGTGGCTGCCGTGGGCGGGCTGGCCCGCCATGCTGGGCGCGGTTTCGTTCCTGGTCAGCGACTTCGTGCTTGCGGTGGAGCTTTTCAGACTGCCCGCCGAGGCGCCCGCCCGCCGCATTACCGCGCCGGTGGTGTGGTGGAGTTACGCGGCGGCGCAGGCGCTCATCGTCGCCGGCATCGTGCTCGCGCGGCCGGTTTCGTAACGCTGGCGCGAGGGACAGCTACGGTCCATGCCGGCGCCATGCATGATTCCGACTGCAATTCCTGGTTTTTCGCCACTTCACAGTCACCCCATCACCACCACCAGCTTGCCCGTTGCGGTGCGGTCCATGAGCGCGCGGATGGCTTGGCCGCCGTGCGCCAGCGGATAGCGTTTGGAGATGCGCGGCTTGATCTTGCCTTCGGCGTAGAGCGCAAACAGATCGCGCACGTTCTGCTTGTGCAATTCTGGCTCGCGCGCGGTGCTCGCGCCCCAGAACACGCCGACGATGGAGGAGCTCTTCAGCAGCGTGAGATTGAGCGGCGGCGAAGGGATGCCGGCGGGAAAGCCGATCACGAGATAGCGCCCGCCCCAATTCATGGCGCGCAGCGCCGGCTCGCAATAATCGCCGCCGACGGAATCGTACACAACGTCCGCGCCGCCCCCGGTGGCCTGCTTGAAACTCTCCGCAAGCGCGCGGCTTTGCTCCTTGGCGAAGGCGCCGGGGGGGTAAATGACGGTCCCGTCAGCGCCCGCCGCTTTCGCAAACGCAGCTTTCTCCTCGCTCGACACCGCGCCCACCACCTTCGCGCCCATGGCTTTCGCAAGCTCGATCGCGGCAACGCCGACGCCGCCGGCCGCGCCGAGGATTAGCACAGTCTCTCCCGCCTTGAGCTGGCCGCGATCTTTCAGCGCGTAATACGAGGTGCCGTAGGTGAGGATGAAGGCGCTGGCTTCGTCGAACGGCATCGCATCCGGGATCGGCAACGCGCGCGGCGCCGGGAGCTTCACCTTCTCGGCGAACCCGCCCCAGCCCATCGAGCCGATCACGCGCTGGCCGACGCTGATGTTGCTCACGCCGGGGCCGACGCTTTCGACCACGCCGGCCACCTCCCCGCCCGGCGCAAACGGGCGCTCCGGCTTGAACTGGTATTTGTCCTCGATGATCAGCGCGTCAGGGAAATTCACCCCCGCCGCCTTCACCGCGATCACCACCTCGCCCTCGCCCGCGACCGGATCGGGCGCGTCCACCAGCTCCAACGTTTCCGGCGGCCCGACCTTGGTGCTCATCAGGGATTTCATGCAATGCTCTCCAATTTTTCACGGCGGTCGTAGTGCATCGCGCCGCAACGTTGAAGCGTAATGTGGAGCACTGACATGTTGCCGGCTGACGCTTGTGTTGCCGGCGGGGGCGCCGCCGGTCCATACTTCGCCCATGACCCGCACCGGCTATTTCCTGCGCCTCGCGTTCTCGGTCGTCATTGATCTGTTCGACTTCACGCTGGGGCGCGTGCCGATTTTCGGCTCGGTGACGGAGGGCGTGGGCACGATTGTGCTGGTGGCGCTGTGGGGGCCGGCGGGCCTGGTGAATTTGTGGGAATTGTTCGACTTCACCGACCAGGCCGACGGCTTCATCCCCACAGCCACGCTTGTGGCGCTTTATGTCGGCTGGCGCGAGGGGCATTTGTTCGGAGCCGGGGGACACACACTCGCGGCGCGACCGCCGCCAAACTCCCCCGGGCATTCACGCGAGTGTGTGTCCCCTCCTGCGCCATGATCTGGGCCCTCGCTCTCCATGGCGGCGCCGGCGCCATCGCTGCCCATCTCTACCGGCAGGAAGAAGAACACATGCGCGGCGTGCTCGAGCGCGGCGTGGCGATGCTGGCGCGCGGGGAAAGCGCGCTCGATGTCGTGACCGAGATGGCCGCCGAACTTGAAGCGTGCGGGCTGCATGTCGCCGGCAAGGGCGCCGCGCCCAACGCCGAGGGCAGTGTCGAACTTGACGCTTCGATCATGGATGGACAAACGCGCGCCGCGGGCGCTGTGGCGGCGCTGAGCGGCTTTGTGTCGCCGGTGCGAGTGGCGCGCGGAGTGATGGAGAAAACTGCGCACGTGCTCATCGCCGGTGCGGGCGCCGCGCGCTTCGCCGAGATCAATTGCTTCGAACGCGTAGAGGATCCCAGCCTCTATTACACGCCGGCCAAAAGCGGGCTGCCGGGCCCGGGAACGCCTGGCTCCGGCACCATCGGCGCGGTGGCGCGCGACATGGCCGGGCGGCTGGCGGCGGCCACCTCAACCGGGGGCCTGCACGGCAAACTCCCCGGCCGCGTCGGCGACACCCCGATCATCGGCGCGGGCTGCTGGGCCGACCAGCGCGCGGCGGTATCCTGCACCGGGCTGGGCGAATATTTCATGCGCGTGAACGCCGCGGCGGACGTCTGCGCGCGCATCGCTTATGCCGGGCAGTCGTTAGCCGAAGCCGCTGGCGCCGTGATCGAGGACGTGCGCGGGCTGGGCGGCTACGGCGGGTTGATAGCGGTTGACGCCGCCGGAAATGTCGCCACACCCTTCGCCAGTCAGGGAATGAAGCGGGCCTGGGCCACAAGCGCCGGCGTCCGCGAGGTGAAGTCATTCGGGTGAGGGGAAAGATGAAGAAACATTTCGCCGCCGCGCTCTTGCTGGCGCTTGCTGGTTGCTCAAGTCTGCCGCACGTAGACATGCCGGACATGCCGAGGCTGCCGCGCTTTGGGTTGGGCGGCGGGGCGGAAGGTGTACGCACACACTGGCGCTGCGCCAGCGGCGCGGACTTCTCGGTGCGCATCAATGAAGAAGCGCGCACCGCGACCGTCTCGGCCGGCCTGCGCACCATCCGCCTTGAGCGCACCGATAGCGGATACAGCAATGGCGAAGTCACCTATTTCGAGCAAGGCGAGATGGCGAGCCTCTCGGGCGTCAACGGGCGCCGCTACACCAATTGCCGCAGGGATTGACGCCGTGAAGCCAGCGTTCGCCGCCGCCACGCTGATCTGGCTTTCAGCTTGCGCGAGCGTCGGCGACATTGGCCCGCGGATGGACTGGCGTTGCCAGGGGGGTGCTGCGTTCTCGGTGCGGATCAAGACGGACGACACGGCGGAAGTCTTCGCCGGCGGGCAACTCTATCGCCTGCCGCACGTGCAAGCCGTCTCCGGCGCACGCTATAACAACGGCGCGGTCGATTATTGGGAACGCGGCGGGGCAGCGACGCTCACAGGCGCGCGCGGCGGACCGTACCGGAATTGCAGGCGGTGAAATTCGCTCGAACCCCCGCCTTCTCCCTTGCGGAGAAGGCGGCCGCAAAGCGGCCGGATGAGCGGCGGGCCAACAATCAGGCGCCTAAGCGTTTGCACGCCCCTCACCCCCCAACCC
>JAKFYF010000348.1 GCA_021731005.1 Hyphomonadaceae bacterium | reverse complement strand
CTCCAAGGTTGACCTTTTTCCTCCCCCGCAAACGGGGGAGGAAAAAGGTCAACCTTGGAGCGGAGCAGCAGGTCTCCAGGGCGAAGAGCGGCGCGGAGATCGCCGGGCGCCGCCTTCCCCGCTTCCACCAGCCCCAACCGCAAGTCGGCCTCCTCGGCCCGCTGCAGCGCCCGGCGCACGCCTTCGGCCTCGACCGCGTCAGCCGCTTCGCGTAGGCCGGCGGTATCGGCGATCCAGACCGGGTATCCGCCCAGCACAAGGCGGACCTCAACCACGTCACGGGTGGTGCCGGGAAGCGCGCTTACGATCGCAGCCTCGCGCCGCGCGAGAGCGTTGAGCAGGCTCGACTTACCGGCATTGGGCGGGCCGATAATGGCGATGCGGTAGCCGTCGCGGATGCGCTCCCCGCGGTGGTCGGCTAGGTGCGCGCCCATGTCGCTTGCCAGCGCCGAGAGGATCGGCGCCGCCTGCTGCGCCAAGGCGCCGGGCAGGTCCTCATCGGGAAAATCGATTTCCGCCTCGATCAGCGCGGCGGCTTCGATCAGCCCCGTGCGCCAGCTTTCATACAGCGCGCTCAGCGCCCCATTGGATTGGCGTAAGGCTTGGCGGCGTTGACCCTCGGTCTCGGCCTCAACCAGGTCCGCCAACCCCTCGGCTTGCGCCAGATCCAGCTTGCCGTTCTCGAAGGCCCGGCGGGTGAATTCGCCGGGCTCGGCGGGCCGTGCGCCGGCGCGAAGGCACGCGCCGATCACCGCCTCAATCACCGCCGGGCCGCCATGCACATGCAGCTCCGCGACATCCTCGCCGGTAAAGCTCGCTGGGCCAGGAAACCAAAGCGCCAAGCCATGATCGAGCATTTCGCCGGCCTCCGCGTCGCGGAAGCGCGCCAACGTCGCCACCCGCGGTTCAGGAAGCACGCCAGCGAGCGCGCGCAGCACCGCGCCAGCCGTGGGCCCGGACACGCGGAGCACCGCGACGCCAGCACGCCCAGCGCCGGAGGCCAGAGCGACGATCGTGCCCGGTTTCATGTGAAAAACTCTAAGCGCTGTTAGGGCTTGGCCATGCCGGCGGCGCTGGTCATCAGCTTCACGAACGCGTCCTGGGCCTGGGTTCCGACGCTCATCCAGGAATTCATCATCGTCTCCGGGCTCATCAGCGCCACGTTGGCCTCCAACCGCTTGCCCATCTCGGCGACCAATTGCTCATTGATCGGCGTGACATCCGGCAGCCCCATGAAACGCCGCGCTTCCTCCGGGCTGCACTCGACATTGACGGTGAACTTCATGGCCGCGAATCCCTCGCGCAAAATGCGCTTGGCCTGTCTATAACCCGCCTGACCGGATCAAAACAGACGGAGCGCGAGATGAGCGATTGGGTTCAGGTGCAGGGGCCGGACGGCGCCTTCAGGGCCTATGTCGCCAGGCCCGTGGGGCAGCCGCGAGCGGCAGTCGTGGCGATCCAGGAGATTTTCGGCGTCAACGCGGTCATGCGCAAGAAGGCCGATTGGCTGGCGCGCGAGGGTTTCCTCGCGATTGCACCGGACCTGTTCTGGCGGCTCGGCAAGGACATCGACATCACCGACCAGAGCGAGGCCGAGTGGGCGCAGGCGTTCGATTACTTCAAGCGCTTCGACATCGACGCCGGCGTGCGCGACATCCATGCCACCATCGCGCAGGCGCGCAGCATGGGTTGTACAAGAGTCGGCGCGGTGGGTTATTGCCTCGGCGGCCTGCTTGCCTATCTCACCGCATGCCGCACCGACGCGGACGCCAGCGTCGGCTATTATGGCGTCAACATCCCCGCGTTTGTCGGCGAAGCAAGCAACATCGGGAGACCGCTGATGCTGCACATCGCCGGCAAGGACGCGTTCGTCGACAAAGCTGCGCAGGATGCGATGCACGCCGGCCTCGGCGGCAACGCCAAGGTCACGCTGCACACTTACTCGGAGCAGGATCACGCTTTCACGCGCGAAGGCGGCAAGCACTTCGATGCCGACGCCGCCCGGCTCGCCGACGGCCGCACCATCGCGTTCTTCCAGGCGCACTTGGCATGAAGCGCCTCGCCCTTAGCTGCGTGCTCGCGCTCGCCGCGTGCAACCCAGCCGCCGTACAAGCCCCCACGCAGGCCGATGGCGCGCAGCCTCTCGCGCCCGCCGACCTCGCCGCATTCTTCGATTGCCTGCGCGAGCGCGGACAAACCATAGTCGCCGCGCATCGCGGCGGGCCCGAGCCTGGCTATGCGGAAAATTCCATCGAGACGTTCGCGCACACGATCGGCCTGGCGCCGGCGCTGCTGGAGATCGACATCTCGCAAACCAGTGACGACGTGCTGGTGCTCATGCACGATGACACGCTTGAGCGCACCACGACCGGCGAAGGCCCTGTTGATCAACTCAATTTGGCGGCGTTCCAAGTGCTGTCGCTGGAGGACGAAACCGGCGCCGTGCTCGACGCACATCCGCCGACCTTGCGCGAGGCGCTCGACTGGGCGGCGGGCAAGACCATCCTCGAACTCGATGTGAAGCGCGGCGTTTCGTATGAGGACGTCGTCGCCGCAGTGCGCGCTGCGGACGCGGCCGACCGCGTGATCTTCATCACCTACAGCGTGCCTGCCGCCATTCGCGTGCATCGCTTGGCGCCGGAGCTGACGATCTCCACCACGATCGAACGCGAGGCCGATCTCGATGCGCTCGAACGCGCGGGCGTCGGCTTGGCGCGCATCCTTGCCTGGACCGGGATCGAGGAACCGAATTCCGCGCTCAACGTTGCGCTCGCCCGGCGCGGCGTCGAAGCGATGTTCGGGACTTTAGGCGGCCGCAACTCCTGGGATGAGCGCTTCGCGGAAAGCGGCGACGATCAATACGCGGAATTTGCGGAAACTGGGCTGCAACTGATCTCCACCGATCGCGTGGCGGCCGCCGTGGGCGATCTCGATGCGGCTGATGGGGTGGAGGGCTTCGGGGCGGTGCAATGCGCCGCCGCGCGGTGATTGGGAGCGCGCGGTGAAAGCCATTCGCATCGAACAACATGGCGGACCAGAGGCGATGGCCTTCGTCGATGTCGCCGAGCCATCGCCTGGCCCGCACGAAATCCGCGTGCGTCACCACGCCATCGGCGTCAATTTCATCGACACGTATCATCGCACAGGGCTGTACACGATTCCGCTGCCAAGCGGTTTGGGCCTCGAAGCGGCGGGCATCGTCGACGCGATCGGCGAAGGCGCGGCGCGCTTCGAACTGGGCGATCGCGTCGCGTATTGCAGCGGGCCGATCGGCGCTTATGCCGAGGCAAATGTGCTCAACGAAGGCCGCGCCGTGCGTTTGCCCGACGCGATTTCGTACGACATTGCCGCAGCTTCGTTGTTGAAGGGGATGACGGCGCGTTATCTTTTGCGCAAGACGTTTCGCGTGGAACCAGGCCATGTGGTGCTGATCCACGCCGCCGCCGGCGGCGTCGGGCAGATTCTTGTACAATGGGCCAAACATCTGGGCGCGCTCGTGATCGCGAGCGCCGGCAGCGAAGCGAAAGCAGAAATCGCGCGCGCTCTCCGCGCCGATCATGCGCTCGTCATTCGCGGCGACCAGGATTTCGCCCCGCGCGTTCGCGCTATCGTCAAAGAGGGTGTGCATGTCGTGTACGACGGCGTGGGCAAGGACACGTGGGAGGGCTCGCTCGATAGCCTGCGCCCGCTCGGCATGATGGTCAGCTTTGGCAACGCGTCGGGTCCGCCGCCGCCGATCGCGCCAGGCGTGCTGGCGGCGAAGGGTTCGCTGTTCCTGACCCGGCCCGGATTGGCGCATTACACCGCCACGGTCGAGCAGCTCGACGAAACCGCGGCGGATCTGTTTGCCGTGTTGGAAAGCGGGGCGGTGAAGATCGCGCCGCCAAAGCGCCATGCCCTTGCTGACGCCGCGCAGGCGCATCGCGATCTGGAATCACGCAAGACGGCGGGGAGCTTGGTGCTGAAGCCGTAGGCGCTATTCAGCGAAAGTCGGCGGCTCTTTCGGCGGCGGGCCCTGGAATACGTGGATCAATATGAGCAAGCCCATGACACCGAACATCATCGCGAGGATAGTCAGGACTTCCGGGGAAGGCATCATCGATCCTCCAGGCTCCACAAGATTGCCCTCACCGCAATATGCGCCGCTACGCCGGCTGCGACAAGTATCAGGCGATCCGCCATTTGCAGGCTTGCGGCAAGGGCGGGATTTAACGCCGGGCCAATCAATCCGGTCGCCACCGTGGTTATTGCGAGCGCGTTGAAAAGCGCCGCCAACGACTTCTTCTGCTCATTGCGCCCCTCGCGTGTTGGCGGGCGCCGCCACAAGCGGTCGAGGAAAGGGCCCCAGCGCATCGCGCCTTACGTATTCATGCTCTGGAAGAAGTCGTCGTTGTTCTTCGAGCCTTTGAGCTTGTCGAGCAGGAACTCGATCGCGTCCTGGGTGCCCATGGGCGAGAGGATGCGGCGCAGCACGTACATCTTCTGCAGATGCTCCTTCGGCGTGATCAGTTCGTCCTTGCGGGTGCCGGACTTGAGCACATCGATGGCCGGGAAGATGCGGCGGTCGGCGACCTTGCGGTCAAGCTGGAGCTCGGAATTGCCGGTGCCCTTGAACTCTTCGAAGATGACTTCATCCATGCGCGAACCGGTGTCGATCAAAGCCGTGGCGATGATGGTGAGCGAGCCGCCTTCTTCGAGGTTGCGCGCCGCGCCGAAGAAGCGCTTCGGCCGCTGCAAAGCGTTGGCGTCGACGCCGCCGGTCAGCACCTTGCCGGAAGAGGGCACCACCGTGTTGTAGGCGCGGCCCAGGCGGGTGACGGAATCGAGCAGAATCACCACGTCCTTGCCGTGTTCGGCCAGGCGCTTGGCTTTCTCGATCACCATTTCCGCCACCGCCACGTGGCGTGTCGCCGGCTCGTCGAAGGTCGAAGAGACTACTTCGCCCTTCACCGAGCGCTGCATGTCGGTGACTTCCTCGGGGCGCTCGTCGATCAAGAGCACGATCAGGAACACTTCCGGGTGATTGGCGGCGATCGCTTTGGCGATGTTCTGCAGGATCACGGTCTTGCCGGTGCGCGGCTGCGCCACGATCAGCGCGCGCTGGCCTTTGCCGATGGGCGCGACGATGTCGATGATGCGTCCGGTCTTGTCCTTCAGCGTTGGGTCTTCGATTTCCATCTTCAACCGCTCGGTTGGATAGAGCGGGGTCAGGTTGTCGAAATGGACCTTGTGGCGGACGCGATCGGGATCCTCGAAATTAATGGCATTGACCTTTACCAGCGCAAAATAGCGCTCGCCGTCCTTGGGCGCGCGGATCTGGCCTTCGACCGTGTCGCCGGTGCGCAGGCCGAATTTCCGGATCTGTTGCGGCGAGACGTAGATGTCGTCGGGGCCGGCCAAATAATTCGATTGCGGCGAACGCAGGAAGCCGAACCCGTCTGGCAGGATTTCGCAAACGCCGGCGCCGCCGATCTCGACGCCGCGCTCAGCCACCGATTTCAGGATGGCGAAGAGCATGTCTTGGGTGCGCAGGGTGTTGGCGCCCTCGATTTCCAGCGATTCCGCCAGCGCCAGGATTTCCGTGGGCGGCTTGCGCTTGAGCTCCTGCAGCGTGAGCTGGGTAAGCTCTTCTAGGGCTTGTTCGTCAGTCATGAATATGTCTCGGGGAAGGGCCTCGCGCACCGAGTGCGAAAGCGAGGCCGTCAGGTTGGAAGATTGTGAACCGGCGGAAAGGAGAAAAGGGCCGGCGCCGCCGCCGCGAGCGCAACGAGAGGAACTCGCCGCGCCGCAGGAGGCACACCATAACCCGGCAAAGCCGTCAAGCCGGTTAACGCGTTTTGGAGCCTAGGGCTCGACCGTCGCCAGCAGCACAATGGCGATGGCGATGAGGAACGGGACCTCGCTCATCAGCCGCCAATACCGCTGGGACCGCCGTCGCTCGCCCTTAGCGAGGCGTCGGCCCTCCGCAGATAGGTAGCCGTGGTAGCCAGACAAGCCCAGAACCAGCAATAGCTTGGCCCAGAACCAGTGCGGCACGCCGCTGACGACTTCGCCGAAGGGCCGCGTCCAGTCCCCCGTAATGTAGGTAGCGAACAGAAAAATGCCGAATGCCCAGGCTATCACCAGACTAGGCGCGAGAATGATGGCGCGCAGGCTTGCCGCCGCCTTCAACATTGCGGTTTCAAGCTCGCCGCCCGGCTGTGAGCCGGTGACGTAGGCGTAAAACCGCGGCAACATGAGCAGCCCCGCGATCCAGGCGATCACGGCGATGATGTGGAGCCCGCGGGCGAGGTCATAGCCGATCAAATGATCCATCAGGTCACCCTTGCCGTCGCCCTTCCTGGGCGCACAGGCCCAATTCCCCGGGGCAGAGCCTCGCCCCGTTTTCAGAGCACACCTTACCCGGCGCGGCCAGCGCGCGCTCCACCAGATCGCCCAGCGCGTCAATGAAGCGCGGGGCGCTGCCCAGGGCAGGCGCGCGCAGATAAAATGGCAGAGCAAGTTCCCGCGCCAGTTGCGCGTACTCAATGTCAAGTTCGACCAGCGTTTCGATGTGCTCCGAAACAAAGGCGATGGGAGAGACGATCACGCCCGCGCCATCGCGGCCAGCCCGGCGTAATTCATCCGCCGTGGCCGGGCCAATCCATTTCAGCGGCCCCACGCGCGACTGATAGCAGATGGCGTGGTCCCACGCGGCGGGTAATAGGCCGCGCACAGCCGCCGCGGTTTGCTCGACCTGCCATTGATAGGGATCGCCGCGCTGAATCACGCGCCGCGGCAGCCCGTGCGCCGAGAACAGCACGCGCGGACGCGGCGGCGAGCCACCCTTGCGCCAAGCCTCCAGGATCGCGTCAGCGTGCGCCTGCGCGAACGCCGCGCCGACGGGATAACAGCACATGGTTGAGCAGGGCAGGCGCGATGCTCGCGCCCAGGCTCTCAGCGATGAAGCCGTCGTGGTAGAGGAAAACTGCGGGTAGAGCGGCAACAGGATCGCATCCGTGGCGCCCCAGGCTTCCGCCGCCTTCGCCGCGTCTTTCACGAACGGCCGCCAATAGCGCATCGCCGGAAAACAGCGGAAGGAGACGTTCGAGACGCGCTCCGCCATCGCCGTTTCGAGCGCGCGCGCTTGTTTCTCCGTCTCCGGCAGAATTGGAGAACCCCCGCCCATGTGCGCGTAATTGGCCTTCGCCGATTTCTCGCGGGTTCTCGAAATCAACTGCGCTAGCACAAAGCGAAGCGGTTGCGGCAGGCTCACAATGGCCTTGTCGTTGAACAGATTGAACAGGAACGGGCGCACCGCTTTGGGCGAGTCCGGCCCGCCCAAATTGAACAGGACGATCGCCACGCGGCGCGACGTCATGATGCGCATATTGCGCCGCTCCGCGGCGGTCTCATCCTCGATGGGCTGCGCGCTCACGATCTCGCTTTCACCAGCTCGACCAGGCGCGCGACGTTTTCCGGCGTCGCATCGGGGGTAATGCCGTGACCCAGATTGAAAACATGTGGCCCGCCCGCGAAGCTCTCGAGCACTTCGAAGACGCCTTGCTCGAGGGCGTCTCCGCCGACCACCAGGAGCTGCGGATCGAGATTGCCTTGTAAAGCCATGCCGGGCGGCGCGACGCCACGCGCGAACACGGCTGGCGTTTGGGTATCGACGCCAAGCGCATTCACGCCTGTTTCATGCGCGTATGCAGTGATCATCGGCCCGGCGCCACGCGGAAATCCGATGATCGGAACGCTGACATTCAAGGCGCGGAGCCTCGACACCAAGAGCTTCGTCGGCTCGATGATCAGGCGGCGGAAGAGCGGTTCGGAGAGGCCTTCCGCCCAGCTCTCGAAAATCTGCACGCAATCGGCGCCGGCCGCGACTTGTTTGGCCAAGTGTTGCGCGCTCGTCTCCGCCAATAACGCGAGCAGCGCGTCTACATCGTGGGGCCGCTGATAGAAAACACGGCGCGAGCGTTCTTTATCGCCGCCTTCGCCTTGCAACATATAGGTCGCAACCGTCCATGGCCCACCGCAAAAGCCGATCAGCGCCACCGACTTGTCCAGCCCGCGCTTGATGCGCTCGACCGCTTCATAAACCGGCGCCAGCCGTTGCAGCGCGCGTTGCGGATCGTCAAAGCGCCAATGTTCCTCGTTCATGAGCGGCGACAGCTTCGGTCCTTCACCTTCCACAAAGTCGACAACCCGCCCAAGAGCATCGGGAACAACGAGGATGTCGGAAAACAGGATCGCAGCGTCGAGCGGAAAGCGGCGCAAAGGCTGCATCACCGCCTCGGTCGCCAAGGCCGGCGAATAACAGAAATCCAGGAAGTTCTTGGCCCGCTTTCTGAGTTCGCGATACTCAGGCAGATAGCGGCCTGCCTGGCGCATGATCCAGATAGGCGGCCGTGCTAGCCTTTCTCCAGTCAGGACGCGAACCAAGGCGGGGATCTGCATTGTTCCAACCAAAATCTATAATCTTGAAATTCGAATTAGTATGGGACTCGTTGTTGTAGCGATATACAAACCGGGAAATCCCCGCTGCTCACAGCCTTTACCCAGAAATACCCCGGTGAAGATGCCCTAAAAGATAACAAAGATTAAAGCCTTAAAGCGCTTGTTCACGGTGTCCGATTCTAGTTCCTCCACATCGGCGAAATGTGGAAACGGAGGGGAGGAATCGCCCATGGAGGGAAGTAGATCCCGCAAGGGTGAGCGGTTCGCGCGGGACAGCGGCAATTTCTAACACCTTGTCCACAAAGGGCGCGATACCTGCTATGGGTGCTGCGCATGCCTGATCGTTTGGCGACTTATTTCAATGTGCACCTAGTCTCGGACTCCACAGGGGAGACCTTGGCGGGGGTCATGCGCGCGACCTGCGCCCAGTTCGACAACATCATTCCTATCGAGCATTCCTATTTCCTGGTGCGCTCAGCGCGCCAGCTGGAGCGTGTGATTCGCGAGATCGAGGCGGCGCCTGGCGTGGTCATGTTCACGCTTTCCAACCTGGAGCATCGCGGCATGCTCGAGCAGCGCTGCAAAGAGCTCGACATGCCTTCGGTGGCGGTTCTCGATCCGGTGCTCGACATCGCCTCGCGGTACCTGGGGCAGGAGCTGAATCACCGTGTAGGCGCTTCGCGGCGTCTCAACGCCGAGTACTTCAAACGCATCGATGCGCTTGATTTCGCCATGTACCATGACGACGGCCAACAGGCGGTCGAGCTCAGCGACGCCGACGTCATTCTGGTCGGCGTCAGCCGGACCTCGAAGACCCCAACCAGCGTCTATCTTGCCCATCGCGGCGTGAAGGCAGCGAACGTGCCATTGGTGCCGGGCGCCTCGTTGCCGCCTGAATTGTTCGCCCAAGAGCGGCCCCTGGTCGTGGGCCTGCTCATCTCCGCGGACCGCCTCATCCACATCAGACGCAACCGGCTGATGGCCATGAAGGAGACCAGGGCCGGCGACTACACCGATGAGGACGCGGTGCGCCGCGAAGTCATGGACGCGCAAAAATTGTTCGAGCGCGAGGGCTGGCCGACCATAGACGTTTCGCGCCGCTCGATCGAGGAAACCGCCGCTTCCGTGCTCAATCTGCTGGCGGAGCATCGCGCCTAATGAAACTCACCCTCGCATCGGCAAGCGCGGTGCGCAGGCGGTTGCTGGAAGCTGCTGGCCTTGCGTTCGAGGTGGAGATGCCGCGCGTGGACGAAGAAGCGGCGAAGGCCAGCCTGCGCGCCGAAGGGCTGAGACCCCGCGATCAAGCCGATGCGCTGGCGGAGCTCAAGGCGCTTTCGGTTTCGCGGCGCCGGCCCGGTTTTGTCATCGGCGCTGATCAGATGCTGGCCATCGAAGGCGAAACGCTCGACAAGCCCAAGGACGTTGTCGAAGCCCGCAGCCATTTGATGCGCCTGCGCGGCAAGACTCATGAATTGCTCTGCGCCGCTGTCGTTGCCCGCGACGGCGCGGCGATCTGGCGGCGCGTGGAGACGCCAAGGCTCAAGATGCGCGCCTTTTCGGATGCTTTCCTGGATGACTACCTCGTCCAAGCCGGGGAGGCGGTGCTGCACTCGGTCGGCGCCTATCAGCTCGAAGGTCTGGGCGCGCAATTGTTCGAGAGCGTCGAGGGCGATTATTTTTCCGTGCTGGGATTGCCGTTGCTGCCGCTGTTTGGGTTTCTGCGCGAACAGGGGATTGCGCCGGCATGAAGATCACGCCCGCCACCCAAATACTCGGAATCATCGGCGATCCAGTCGCGCATTCGCTTTCGCCCATCATGCACAATGGCTGGATCGAGGATCACGGGATCGACGCGGTCTATGTCGCCCTGCGGTTTCACAGCCAAGACGCCGAACATGATATCCGCGCTTTGAAGGGGCTGGGTTTCGCCGGCTTGAACGTCACGCTGCCGCACAAGCAAGCAGCGGCCGCGGCCGCGGATCGCAGCGAGTCTGAAGTCGCCAACACGCTGCGTTGGGAACAGGACGGCACGCTCTCGGCGTTCAACACCGACGGCGCGGGCTTCCTGGATGCGCTCGCCGAGGCCGCGCCGGACTGGGCTAGTCGGGTGCGCCGCGTGCTGATCGTGGGTGCGGGCGGGGCCGCGCTCGCCATCGGCAAGGCGTTGTCGCCGCGGGTAGAGACCGTGCAATTCGTGAACCGTACAATGGCCCGCGCGGAGACCGCCGCCGCCGCGCTCGCCAATGGCCACGCCTTGCGCTGGGGGGAGCTGGAACGCGGCTTCGCCGGCGCCGATCTCATCGTGCAAGCCACTTCGCTGGGCCTCGATGGCGCGGATGCGCTGGAATGGCCGCTGGCGCAATGTCAGCGTTCCGCAATCGTTGCCGACATCGTCTACCGGCCGCTGGAAACACAATTGCTTCACACCGCGCGTGCGCGCGGCCTCACGGCGATGGACGGCCTCGGCATGCTCATCCACCAAGGCGCGCGCGCTTTTGAATTATGGTTTGGCGTCGCGCCAAGTGCTGCCAACGCTCGAGCGCGGCTTGAAGCGGCGTTGGGGCCATGATCGTGATCGGGCTCACCGGCTCCATCGGCATGGGCAAGTCGACGGTGGCGGCGATGTTCGCCGAGGAGGGCGTGCCGGTGTTCGATTCCGACGCCGCCGTGCACGCGCTCTACGCGCCCGGAGGCGCTGCAGTTGATCTGGTGGAGCAAGCGTTTCCTGGCGTTGTGGGAGCCGGCGCGATCGACCGCGCGGCGCTTTCCGCTCGCGTGCTTGGGGACGAGGCCGCCATCGGGAAACTGGAAGCGATCGTGCATCCGCTGGTCGCGGCGGCGCAGCGGGATTTTCTCGAGGCGGCGCGTGAAGCTGCCGCGTGGTGCGCCGTGCTCGACATCCCGCTTCTGCTGGAGGCGCGCGGCCCGCGCGCGGTCGACAAGGTGGTGGTTGTATCCGCGCCGGCGGAGGTGCAGCGCGCGCGTGTGCTGGCGCGGCCGGGCATGACTCCGGAGAAGTTCGAGTCCATTCTGGCGCGGCAGCTGCCCGACGCGGAAAAGCGCGCGCGCGCCGATTTCGTCATCGATACCGGGGGCGACCTAGAGCAAACCCGCGCCCAGGTCCGTTCCGTGCTGGACGCGCTGCGCGAAGCGGATTAGCGCCGTCGCATGCGGGAAATTGTCTTCGATACGGAAACGACTGGGCTCGATCCCCTCAGCGAAAACGGCCCCGACCGGCTTGTCGAGATCGGTTGCGTCGAGCTGGTCGGCTTGGAGCGCACCGGGCGCGAGCTTCACCTCTACCTTAATCCCGAACGCAGCGTGCCCGACGAAGTGGTGCGCGTGCATGGACTCACGCGCGATTTTCTCAAGAGCCATCCGCGCTTCGCCGACCTCGTCGAGCAATTCCTGAGCTTCATCGGCGATGCGCCGCTGGTGGCCCACAACGCATCGTTCGATCAGAGCTTTATCAACGCCGAATTGGTTCGCAGCGGGCGCGAGGCGATGCAGACGAGCCGATTCGTGGATACGCTCCCGATTGCGCGCAAGCGTTTTCCCGGCGCCTCCTGTTCGCTCGATGCGTTGGCGAAGCGGTTTCAGCTTGACCGCTACGGCTTTGACCTTGCCTCGCGCAAAGGTCCGGGCGGACACGGCGCGCTGGTCGATGCGCGCATCTTGGCGGAGGTCTATCTGCAGCTCAGGGGCGGGCGCGAGCAGCGGCTAGTTTTCGACGATTCCACACCGGCCGCGGGCGAAGGCGCAGGGACGCAAGCCCCCATCCAGTTCGTGCGCCGTCAGCAGCGGCCAGCGCTGCTCGCGCCGAGAATTTCCGCGGCGGAAGAAGCGGCCCACGCCGCCTTTACCGCCAGTTTGGGTCAGGACGCCTTATGGCGGCGGTTCGGATAGGCTTCCCAGGGGGACGTCCTCCGGCTTGTCGAGCGGCGTGTCCGTCGACGCCTGCGAACGAGCCTCGCGGTCGCGCAGTTCGGCCCAGTAGAGCGGGGCAAAGTCCATCGGACTGATCAGCAGCGGCGGATAGCCGCCCTCGCGCGTCACCTCGGCCAGGACTTGCCGGGCGAACGGAAACAGCAGCCGCGGGCATTCGATCCAGATGTAGGGCTCGAGTTCCTGGGGTGGCACGTTTACGAACTGGAACACGCCCGAATAGACGATATCCACCGAGAACATGGGTAAATCCAGGCGCTTGGCGTCAACATTGATGTAGAGATCCACTTCGGCGGCGTCCCCTTGCGCGCCCATTGGCCGGGTTTTTACCTGCACGCCCATGTCGATGGTGGGCTGATGGTCGTGCGCCTGCAGCACGGCGGCGGCGGCCGCCACATTGCGGAAGGAAACTTCCTTTAGGTATTGGGCCAGTACCCTGAGATGGGGGGCGTCGACGGGCGGGGCGTCCAGGGCCAGATTATCCATGCTCATCCTGGTCGCAGCGCTAGCACGGCCGGATCGGGCGGTAAACGCAAGGCCACGCTGGCGCCGGCGCGTGCTTGTGACTATCTTGGTGCGGCGGGCTTGGCCAAGGCTCGCCCAGGTATCGCGAAGTGGGAGTTGCGAATTGAACGACAGCTTGATCCAGATCGCGGTCCTCGCCTTTGTCGCCGGGTTCGTTCTGTTCCGTCTCTACTCCACGCTGGGTAAGCGCACCGGCGCTGAGCCGCCGCCCGCGCCGGCGCCGGCGCAGGGCGAACTGCCGCGCGAACCGGTGGGCGTCGAGGCGCGCAACCCAGGCGCCGCTACGGGGCAGGCGAGCAATGGCGTGATGGCGATCGTCCGCGCTGATCCAAGTTTTGACATCGAGCACTTTCTCGCCGGCGCCCGCGGCGCCTACGAACTCATAATAGGCGCATTCGCCAAGGGCGATCGCGACGCTTTGCGCGGCTTGCTGACCCCGCGCGTGTTCGAATCCTATTCCGACGCGATCGCCAAGCGCACCGAGGCAGGCGGCCAGGGCCCCGAACTGGTGCGGCTGAAAGGGCTTGAACTTGTCGATGCAGTGCTGGAAGGCGCAATTGCGCGGGTTGCGGTCAAGTTCGAGGCGGAGCTGGCCGAAGGTGCCCACGGCGTGCGCGATGCGCGCGAGCGCTGGACTTTTGAGCGCGACATTCGTTCGCCGGATCCAAACTGGCGCCTGGCGCGCGTCGCCGCGGCGTGAGCAAGCGGCCACGCGGCCTCACCGGCGAGGAGGCGGAACTGTGGGGGCGCGTTGCGGTTGGGGTTAAGCGGCGCCAGGCAAACGAGAAGCCCCTGAGCGCCGCCGCGCCGCTGGCCGAAAAACAGCAACGGCCGCGCTCGGTTGCGCCAGCGCTGGTGCGGCTTTCCCCAACGCCTCCCGCCGACCGCGGTGGCGAAAAGCGGGTGCGCCGGGGTCGCGTCGAGCTTGGCGCGACGCTTGATCTGCATGGGCACACCCAGGCGAGCGCGCGCGCCGCCTTGGCGAGATTTATTTCTGCCGCCTCGCAGCGCGGCGAGCGCGCAATAATCGTGGTGACGGGATCGGGCCTAGCCGGCGAGGGCGTGCTGAAGAGGCGCTTGCCGGAATGGCTTGCCGAGCCCGACCTGCGCCCCCTGGTCGCGGGCTTCGCGCGGGCGCATCGAAAGCATGGCGGGGGCGGCGCGTACTACGTTTTTCTCAAGCAAATTGTTTGCGGCTGAAACAAAATCGGGCCGCTTCGCTGACAGCTCCCCCTGTCGGGCAGGGCAATCGCATTTGAAGACAAATCTAGGTGAAAGTGCCGAAGACGCATGGGAGCGAACTCACCCGCCACGGCGTTG
>JAKFYF010000092.1 GCA_021731005.1 Hyphomonadaceae bacterium | reverse complement strand
GATCAGGCGCTCGAACTTGCGCACTTCCACGTGCGCGGCCTTGATTAGTTCGCGCATGCGTTCGATTTCGCGTTCGATCGATTGTTTCTCCGCTTCCAGCGCGCGGCGCATGCCCATCGCCAGCACCGCATAGCCGCCATAGGCGCGCGCGCTTTCGTAGTCGCGCGCGGCAAGCGCCTGCTCGGCGCGCAAGGTTTGGTCGTGGCCGATAATGCGCTCTTCGATCGAACGCAGACGGGTGAACTGATCGGCGAGCGCGCGTTGCAACAGGTCGAGGTCGCGCTTGGCGATCTTGAGCAGAGTGCGGAGGGATTTCATGGCGCGGGTCCCTCCCCCCTTGCGGGGGAGGTGGCGAGCGTATGCGAGCCGGAGGGGGGGCGTGCAGGAGGAACCGCGATGGCGCCGTTTCCGCACCGCCAACGTCCCCCGCCGGCATCGTTGCATCAAGCACAACAAGGGCCGGCGAGACGCCGGCGGTCCATAGATGAATCACGGCTATGTCTACGTCCTCGGCAGCGCACTCGGCGCCGACCGGCGCACCTATGTCGGCTGGAGCGTCGATATCGAGGCGCGCCTGGCGCTGCACAATGCCGGCCTCGGCGCGCGCTCGACGCGCGGGCGCGCCTGGGTCTTGCTCTACGCCGAACGCCACCCGACACGCCGCGAAGCCATGAGCCGCGAATGGGCGCTCAAACGCGACCGTCGCTTTCGGGCAATGTTGGCGAAATTGTTGTGAGTGGGTGGCGGGGGATGCGTGCGCAGCGTTAAGATGGAAAAAGCAACCGTCATTCCGGGGCTCGGCGCCAGCCGAGAACCCGGAACCCAGGGGCCGCCAACACGGCGCTTGCCCCTGGGTTCCGGATCGCGCTTCGCGCGTCCGGAATGACGGCTCGGTGTTGGATCAGGGTGAAATTGGACGCTTCGTGATCACGCTGCAAACCCCCGCGCTCGATCTCGCGCTGTGTGCGCTGGCGTTTGCAGCGCTGGCGTTCCTCGCGCGCGGCCCTGCGAGCCTGCACACGGCGCGTGCGGCGACGGGCGAGGTGAGCATCAACCTCACCCTGGCCATCGTCGATCTCCTATTCGTGGCGCCGGCGCTGGCATTCACGCTGGCAGAGGTTGGCGGCTGGATGCAACGCAGCGGCATGGCGCTCGCGTTTGACTGGAGCGCATTGCCATCCTGGGCGGTCGCGTTCGCGGTGATCTTTGCCGGCGACTTCATCGGCTACTGGCGCCACCGGCTCGAGCACACGCCCCCGCTCTGGCCCGCGCATGCGATCCACCACAGCGACACGGCGATGACCTGGACCACCGGACTTCGCTTTCATCCCATCAACCGCTTCACCACCGCTTTGATAGACACGACCGCGCTCGCCCTGCTCGGCTTTCCGCCCTGGGCTCTCGTGGTGAACAATCTTGTACGCCATTACTATGGCCTGTTCATCCACATGGATTTGCCCTTGACCTACGGGGCCCTCGGGCGCGTGTTCGTCTCCCCCGCCATGCACCGCTGGCACCATGTGCGCGAGGGCGCAGGCGTGGGCGCGAATTTCGCGACGGTTTTCTCGGTGTTCGACCAGGCGTTCGCCACGCATCACGCGCCGGGGCCGTGCACCGCGCCGCTGGGTGTGCCCGACGCAATCGGGCGTGGAGCGCTGGCGATGTTGTGGTGGCCGGTGCGGGTGGTGATTGCACGCCACTCCCCCCAACGAGGGGGTAGGTCGACATAGCGGTTGAGAAGGCAAGCTTTTGCAGCTAACTTCGGCGCAGGAGGCCACAATGGATGGGAAGCCAAGTCGCCTAAGCTTTCTCGCAGCAGCAGCGTTCGCGAGCGTATTGTCGGCGGCCGGTACGGCCTTTGCCGATTGCCCGCCTGTCAGCGGCAATGCGTCACCGGTGATCGACCGCACAGATTTGCGGCGAACACTGAGTCAGTGCGCCAACGAAAGCGGGCGCTTCACCGAGCATCGGCAAATGCTCGCCTGCAACGCGCTCGTGCGCTATGGATGCACGCCGAGCCTTGGCCACATCATGACAACGGAAGATCGCGAGATTCTGGTTTGGGCGTATACAGTCCGGGCCTCGGCTCTGCTTAACCTGGGCCGCACCGATGAAGCGCTTGCCGATCTCGACGATGCGCTCGTGCTGAACGCAAACAGCGCGGAGCTTCTGACAAATCGCTGCCGGGTTCGCGCCGCCACAAATCGCGAACTCGATCTGGCGTTAGCTGACTGCAATGCCGCAATTCAAGTCACCCAGCCTTCGCCACACGCCTACGATAGCCGCGGCCTGCTTCACCTTCGGAGAGGCGAATTCGAAGCGGCCCGTGCGGATTTCGACGCTGCTCTCGCCGTCGACCCCGCCTTCGCGAGTGCTCAATATGGCCGTGCCGTCGCCCTCTCGCGGCTCGGACATGTTGACGCTGCGCAAGCCGATGTGGCGGCGGCGACCGCGCGCGACGAGCACGTTGACGAATGGTTCTCGGCAATCGGACTCGCGCCTTGAGTTCCATTACAGCGCACCGCCACTCACTCCCCGCCTGGCTCTACACCGACCAGCGTTTCTTCGAAGCCGAGCGCGAAAAAGTGTTCCGCCCTGCTTGGCACATCGTCGGCCACCTCAACGACGCGCCGAACCCGGGCGATTACATAACGCTCGATATCCTGGGCGAGCGCGTCGTCACGCTGCGCGGCGAGGACGGCGTGTTGCGCTCGTTCCACAATGTCTGCCGCCACCGCGCCGGCAGAATCGCGGGCGAGGCGCGCGGCTCGTGCGGGCATCGGCTGGTGTGCCCCTATCACGCCTGGAGCTATAAGCTCGACGGCAAGTTCGCCGGCGCGCCGAAATGGCAGGGCTTCGAGGGACTGAAGGCCAAGGACCTTGGCCTCACGCCGGTGGAGCAGGAAATTTTCCAGGGCTTCATTTTCGTCCGTTTTGCGCCCGGCCTGCCGAGCGTGGCGGAGATGATGGCGCCTTATGCCGAGGAGCTGGCGCAGTTCGAGTTGGAAAAGCTCGTGCCCAACGGCCGGGTGACGCTGCGGCCGCGGCCGGTGAACTGGAAAAATGTCGGCGACAATTATTCCGACGGCATGCACATCCCCGTGGCGCACCCCGGGCTCTCGCGGCTGTTTGCCGGCACGTACAGGATTGAAGCGCGCGAATGGGTGGACAAGATGTCGGGCGTCATCACCGATGCGCCCTCCGCGAATTGGTCCGAGCGCGGCTACCAGAAGCTGCTCGACGGCTTCGCCGACATTCCGCCCGCGCGCCGCAAGCTCTGGGTCTATTACAAGCTCTGGCCCAATATCGCTTTCGACATTTACCCCGACCAGGTCGATTTCATGCAATTCATCCCGGTGTCGGCCACCGAAACGCTGATCCGCGAAATCGCCTACGTGCATCCCAATTCAAGCCGAGAAATGAAAGCCGCGCGCTTCCTCAATTGGCGCATTAACCGCCAAGTCAACGCCGAGGACACCGCTCTGATCAATGCCGTGCAGGAAGGGATGAAATCCTCAAGCTACACAACCGGGCCGCTGGCCCCGAGCGAAGAATGCCTGATCTCGTTCGGCGCCCGCATGCGTGGCCTGTTTCCCGAAGCAAGCCTCGAGCGCGCGCCGGGTTAGCAACTTCAGCTTGAATTGCGCCACCGCCTGGATTGCGGGGAGCGCAAATCCACTTGGACGGAACTTACTTTGGCTTCTCCCCTCGCCCCAAAATCGAAGCCGCTGCCAAATCGCCGGTGACGTTGCCGAGGGTGCGGAAAATATCCGGGACCACTTCGACCGCGACCAGGAGGCCCAGAATTTCCGTAGGCAGGCCAAGCGCAATGCAGATCGGCGCCACCGAGGCGATAAAGGAAATCTGCCCGGGCAGCCCCACCGACCCCACGCTCACGCCATAGGCGACGAACACCGCGCCGACATATTGCAGCATGGTCGGCTCAAGCCCGTAGAGATGGGCGACAAAAATGCACACGGCGAGGTTCGCAACCGGGCTGGTGAAGCGGAACACCGCCACCGCCAGCGGCAACGTTACGTCGGCCACCCGCGCGGGGAGGCCAAGGCCGCGCAGCGCGGCGTCCAACATTGCCGGCAGCGATGCGAGCGAGGATTGCGTCGAGGCGGCGATGGCCCAAACCGGCGCCATCGCGGCGGTGAAGCGCCCGACCGGTTGGCGGCCGAAGACAAGTGCGATCAGCCACGCGACAAATGTCACCCCGAGCGTCACCGCGGAAACGATCAGCACATAATGCCCCAGGGTCTGGGTTGCGCCAAAGCCCGCGCGCAGGCCGACGCCAAGCGCCAGCGCGAATACCCCGAACGGCCCCGCCAGCAGCACCCAGCGCACAATCACGATCATGGCTTCGGCGATGGCGCGAAAGAAGGTGACCAGCGCCTCGCGCAATTGGGCATCCAGACGCGTCGCCGCGAAACCGAAAAAGGTTGCGAACACCACCAACGGCAGGATGGCGCCCTCGGCCGCCGCTTGCACCGGATTGGCCGGCGCCAGCCCCACGATCCATTGCGAAAGCGTTGGCGGCGCCTGAACTTGCGGCGCGTCCGCCCCCGCGCCGTTCAAGAACGCAGCGCCCGCTTCAGCGTCGATCGGCCACAACTCGAGCGCGGCGTTGCTCGCGCCGATGCCGTAGAGCGCGGCAAACAGCAGCAGCACGCTGAACAGAATGACCGCCCGCAACACCAGGCCGCCGGCCCTGGCGGCGTCGGTCACCGAAGCGATGCCGACCACCAGCAGCGCCACCACCAGCGGCACAACCGTCATGCGCAAAGCATTGAGCCAAAGCCCGCCGAACGCTTCGATGACGCCCGCGGCCTCGGTGAATTGGGGCGCATCGGCGCGAACCCAAGCGCCGACCGCAATGCCGACCACAAGCGCGGCAAGCGCGAGGAAGGAAAGGAGTTTCATGGCGGGCGTGGTAGCCGATGCCGCGGGGGGGCGCTAGCGCTTCGGGTCGCGAGCCCCCCCTCACCCAATCCCGCGCAGCTTCGCCGCCAGCCTCCGCGATCCCTGCGCACTCCCGTCCTTCTCCCCTCGTGGGAGAAGGTGGCTCGCATGCGAAAGCATGCGAGCCGGATGAGGGGGCGCTTGCGCAAGCGGCGCTCAACGACCATAGCCCACCCAATGCAGCGCCTTCCCAAATCCCGGCGTACGCTTGAGCGGGCGCGCAGGCTGCGCAAGGACATGAGCGACGAGGAGCGCATTCTTTGGATGCTGCTGCGCGACCGCCGCTTCGCCGATTTCAAGTTCCGACGCCAGGTTCCGCTCGGGGCGTTCGTCTGCGACTTCGCGTGCTATGGCGCCAAGCTGGTGCTCGAACTCGATGGCTCGCAGCACGCCGAACCCGAGCAAGCAGCGTTCGACGCAGCGCGCACCAGATATTTGGAAGCAGCCGGCTTCCGCGTCCTGCGCATCACCACAAGCGACTTCTTCCGCGAACGCGAGTTCGCCATGGATGCAATCTGGAACGCGCTGCACGGGAGGATGTGAGTTTGCCTCCCGTGAGCACCCCTCACCCGCGCCCGCGCAGCTTCACCGCCAGCGTCCGCGATCCCTCTCCCACGAGGGGAGAGGTGCAAGGTCGGAGCACTCGATCAACATTGCTAAGAAGCGCACCATCGTCCTTCTCCCCTCGTGGCGCCGTAGCACTTCGCCGTGACGTCTTTACGCAGCGCGTGGCGGGCAACCCAAACGCAGTGTGACGCCGTGGCCGGAATCACGGGAGGTGCGCCAAAGGTCAGCGCTGACACTTCGCGCACCAAAACGTGGAGCGCCCGCTGTGGACCGCGCGCTTGATCGCGCCGTTGCACTTCGGTGTGGCGCAGCGCTCCCCCTCGCGATCGTAAACGCGGAAGCGTTGCTGGAAGCCGCCTTGAGCGCCGTCGACGGCGGCGTAGTCGCTCAAAGTCGAGCCGCCAACGGAAATGGCTTCTTCCAGCACCTCGCGGATAGCGGGGGCGAGCCTTTCCAGTCGCGGGCGCGACACGCTCCCCGCCGCGCGCGCAGGCGCGATGCCGGCGCGGTGGAGCGCTTCGACGACATAGATGTTGCCCAGGCCCGCCACCACGCGCTGATCCAGGAGCGCTGCTTTTACGTTGGCCTTCTTGCCCGCGAACGCTTCGGCGAGATAGGGCGCGTGAAATGCGTTGCCGAGCGGCTCGGGGCCCAAGCCCTTGAACCAGGGATGCGCATCGAACGCATCGCGCGCGATCAGATCCATGTAGCCGAAGCGGCGCGGATCGTTGAATTCGAGGCGCGCGCCGCGTTCCATTTCGACGATCACATGGGTGTGCGCGGGATCGGGCGGTTCGGCGTAATAGAAATCGCCGGGCTGTTGCTCGGCGCCGACCACAGACCAGCGCCCGGTCATGCCAAGGTGCGTAACCCAGATGTTGCCGTCATCCAATTCCGCCAGCAAATACTTCGCGCGCCGCGTCAGCGCCTCGACCCGCCGCCCGCTTAACCGCGCCGCGAAGCGCTTGGGGAACGGAAAGCGCAAGTCCGCGCGCTTGGTCTGCGCGCGCGCGATGAACTTGCCAACCAGAAGCGGCGCAAGCCCGCGCCGCACGGTTTCCACCTCCGGGAGTTCAGGCATGGGGCGAAATGTCGGAAATCAGAAGCGAATCCATCGCCAGGCGATATAGCCGCGCCCCTCCCCCACGGCTATGCTCCTACCCATGCCCTCCGACACCGCCTCCTTCGGCTTCCAGGACGTGCCCAAGGCCGAGAAGGCTGAGCGCGTCAGAGGCGTGTTTTCCTCGGTCGCGGCAAAGTACGACCTGATGAACGACGCCATGTCGGGGGGCATGCATCGGCTTTGGAAGTACGCGGCCGCCGCGAAGCTCAATCCCCAGCCGGGCGAACTGATCCTCGACGTCGCCGGCGGCACTGGCGATGTCGCGCGGCGGCTGAAGAAACTGGGAGATGCCGCCGCCAAGCGTAGAAGCCTCGAACCGCCTGAAATCCACGTCATCGACATCAACGCTGAAATGCTCGAAGCCGGGCGCAAACGTGGTGAAGACGGCCTCTACTGGCATGAGGGCGACGCCGAAAAACTCCCCGTCGATGGCCACGCCGCCGACGCCTACATCATCTCTTTCGGCATCAGGAATTGCACCGACATCCCCGCCGTATTGCGAGAAGCCAAGCGCGTTCTAAAACCGGGCGGGCGCTTCTTTTGCCTCGAATTCTCCCGCTTGGCGATCGGAGGCCTGGCGCCGGTTTATGATTTTTATTCCTTTAAGGCGATCCCGGCCTTGGGGAAATTGCTCGCAAACGACCCGGATTCCTACCGATACTTGGTTGAATCGATCCGGCGGTTTCCGGATCAGGAACGCTTCTTGGCTATGATCCAGGAGGCAGGCTTCGCGCGCGCGGCCTATCGCAACATGGCTGGCGGCGTCGTGGCGCTGCATTGGGGTTGGTCGGTTTAGTGTTCTCCTGGCTCGGACATTCGTGGCGGCTGATGCGGGTGGCGGGAACGCTTGCGCGCTACGATGTGCTGCTGCCGTCCGAGTATTACGAGCGCTATCCGGTTTCGCTGCAGGCGACCCACACATTGTTGCGCGTGTTTACCAAGCGCAACCGCGGCCGCACCGTTGGCGCGCGGCTGGCGAAGGCGTTCGAGCGGCTGGGCCCGGCCTACGTCAAGGTGGGCCAATTCCTGGCCACCCGGCCCGACATGATCGGGGTCACCGTCGCCCAGGAGCTTGGACGCCTCAAGGACAAGCTGCCCCCGTTCTCCCGCACCATCGCGCTGGACACCATTAACGCTGAACTCGGCGGCACAGAGGAAGTGTTTGCAGGCGTCTCCGAAGCGATGGCCGCCGCCTCGATCGCGCAGGTGCACCAGGGCATCGTGCCGCGCCACGGCGTCGTCGCCATCAAGGTGCTGCGTCCACGCATCGAGCGAAAGATGGCCAAGGAAATGGGCGCGTTGCGCTTCCTGGCGCAGGGCATCGAGCTGTTCTCCAAGCAGTCGCGCCGGCTGGAGCCGGTGCAGTTCATCGACACGGTGGCCGCCGCCACCGAGCGCGAACTCGACCTGCGGCTCGAAGCCGGCGCCGCCGCGGAGTTCCGCGAAGTCGCGGAGAAGGACGGCTACCTCACGGTTCCGAACATCGATTGGATGCGCTCGTCAAAACGGGTGATGACGCTCGACTGGATCGACGGCGTGGGGTTGACCGATTCCAAGGGCCTCGACAGAGCCGGCGCCGACCGCGGCGCGCTCGCCATCGCCATTACCCGCGGCTTTCTCGCCGCCGCGCTCGATCACGGCTTCTTCCACGCCGACATGCACGAGGGCAACCTCATGTACGGCAAAGACGGCAAACTCTGGATCGTCGACTTTGGCATCATGGGCCGCATCGGCCAGAAGGAGCGCCGCTATCTGGCCGAAATCTTGTACGGTTTCCTGAAGCGTGATTACCGCCGCGTCGCGGAGGTGCACCAGGAGGCCGGCTACGTGCCGGAGAAATTCACGGTGGAGGAATTTGCTCAGGCGCTACGCGCCATCGGCGAGCCGATTTTCGGCAAGACCGCCGATGGCATTTCCATGAGCCGCTTGCTGCTGCAATTGTTCGACGTTTCGCACATGTTCGGCATGCACCTGCGTCCGGAATTGGTGCTGCTGCAGAAGACCATGGTGCAGGTCGAGGGCGTGGCCCGCGCGCTCGATCCCCAGCACGACATGTGGAGCGCGGCGCGGCCCATCGTCGAACGCTGGGTCAAGCGCGAGATGGGCGCTGAAGCAATCACCGCGCGCGCCGCGAGCGAATTGGGCCAGGGCGTCGCCGCCATGCGCCGGCTGCCACAGACCCTCGCCGCGCTCGAGGCAGCGGCGCGCAAAGTCAGCGAGGACGCCCCGCGCCAGGAGCGTCATTGGTATCAATTGCCGGCGTTCTGGTTGGGCTTGCTGGCGGGTGCGGTGCTGGCGCTGATCCTGAGCGCGGGAGGGCGCCGCGAAGCGCCGCGCGCGCAACCAGCGCCCGAGCCGGCGCGTATTGAACGGCAAGCGCCGGCGCCCGCGCCGGCGGCGATAGCGCCCATTCCGCCGAGCTTCGAGGCGACGCCGGCGCCGGGTGATACGGGTCCCGACACCGCGACAAAGGCGGCGCCCCCTTAACCGCTTGCGTTGCTGACTCCGTCACATCATGATATTGTCCAACCTGGACAAAGGAGGCGAATTTGCCGGCCAAAACAGTGGAATGGGCCGTCGCCGAGGCCAAGAACCGCTTCAGCGAACTGATCACCAAAGCGCTCACCGAGGGCCCGCAGCGGGTGCGGCGGCGCGACGATACGGTTGTGGTGATCTCAGCCGCCGAGTTCGAGCGCCTGAAGCCGCGCAAGGATTTCATCGAGCATCTGATGAACGGCCCCAGCTTCGAGGGCTTGGACCTCAGTCGCAACAGCTCCCCCGGACGGGACATCGATTTCGATGATCCTGCTTGATACCAACGTGTTGTCCGAGGTCCGGCACCCCCGCGGATCCACGGCGGTTAAAGCGTGGATGAGCGCGCTTGACCGCGACACGACCTTTGTCAGCGTTGTAACCATTGCAGAGATCGCCAAGGGCGTCGCCCGGCTCGCGTCGGGGCCAAAGCGTTCCGAGCTGGCGGACTGGCTTCACGAAACCAAGCTCATCTTCGCCGATCGTATTTTACCCATCGACGCGAATGCCGCGGAGTTCTGCGGCGTACGCCAGGGCGTCACAATGTCCAATGGCGTGAGCTTCGGCTTTCCGGATGGGCTGATCGCCGCCACCGCGCGAACCAGGGGCCTCCGCGTCGCCACCCGAAACGTTCCCGATCTGCTCGCCGCTGGCGCTTCGGTTTTCGACCCCTGGACCGGCAACACGCACGAGCCAACGCCATGAGCGACAAACGCGTTCTCCTGATCATCGGCGGCGGCATCGCCGCCTATAAGAGCTTGGAGTTAATCCGCCTGCTTGCGAAAGCTGGCGTGAAGTCGCGCGCGATCCTCACCAAGGCCGGCGCGGAATTCGTGACGCCGCTCTCGGTCGGCGCCCTCACTGGCGACAAGGTGTACCAGGAATTGTTCGATCTCACCGCCGAAGCCGAGATGGGCCATATCGAGCTTTCGCGCGCGGCCGATCTGGTGGTGGTTGCGCCCGCCACCGCGGATCTGATGGCCAAAGCGGCCAACGGGCTCGCCAATGACCTCGCCTCCACTGCCCTGCTCGCCACCGACAAGAGAGTGCTGATGGCGCCGGCGATGAACGTGCGCATGTGGGAGCACGCCGCCACGCAGCGCAATCTGGCGCGGCTGCACGCCGACGGCGTCAGGTTCGTTGGGCCCGACGCAGGCGAGATGGCCTGCGGCGAATACGGCCCCGGCCGCATGGCCGAACCGGAGGCGATCAAGGCCGCGATTCTGGCGCTGCTGTCTGACGGGCCTTTGAAGGGCAAGCACGCGCTGGTCACCGCCGGCCCTACGGTCGAAGCCATCGACCCGGTGCGCTTTCTCTCCAACCGCTCCAGCGGCAAGCAGGGTTACGCCATCGCCGCGGCCCTCGCCAATCTCGGCGCCGAAGTGACGTTGGTATCGGGTCCCACCACTCTCGCCGCGCCCGCAGGCGTGAACCGCGTCGATGTCGAGAGCGCGAGAGAGATGCTTGCCGCGTGCGAAGCGGCGCTGCCCGCGGATGTCGCCATCTGCGTGGCCGCCGTGGCGGACTGGCGTCCGGGCGCGGCGGCAGCTGAGAAAATCAAGAAAGACAAGAGCGGGACTCCAGCGATTTCGCTCACGGAAAACCCTGACATCCTCGCGACATTATCGAAACTCGGGAAGAAGCGGCCCAGGCTCGTGATCGGCTTTGCCGCCGAGACCAACGATGTCGAGGCCCACGCCCGCGCCAAGATCGCCAAGAAAGGCTGCGACTGGATCGTCGCCAATGATGTCTCCGGCGATGTCATGGGCGGGGCTGAGAACGAGGTGTTGCTGATCAAGCGCGACAGCGCCGAAGCATGGCCGCGCATGGCGAAGGAAGCGGTGGGGTGGAAGCTCGCGGCGGAGATCGCAAAGTTCCTGACCGCCAAAGTCCGGCGCAAATAGATTTCCCAACGGCTCGCGTGCTATGAGGTCAGCGCAACGAGGTTGTCCATGAAGCTCCGCGCCATCGCACTTGGGTTTGCCGCGTTCCTGGCGCTCGGGCTCGGCGGCCTCACATTTGCGCAATACCGCGCTGACCATGACCCGCGCTACGCCGATGTGGTCAGCATCGCCGAAGCGCCTTCCTATCAGGACCCGGCTCTGCTCGCGCGCGCCTGGGCTCTGCCGGTGGCCGCGCTTTATCGCGATGGCGGCTACGAGCATCAGACTAATCCCAGCTTCTGCGGGCCGGCTAGCGCCGCGAGCCTGCTGCGATCGCGAGGTATAGCGGCCACCCAACGCACCGTTCTCGCGGGCACGGACGTGCGGCCGCTGTTCGGCCTGCTCGTGGGCGGTCTCACCCTTGATGAAGAAGCGCAGGTGCTGCGCGCTGCCGGTCAGAGGGTCACGGTGCTGCGCGATCTCACGCTGGACCAGTTCCGGGGCCATATCGCGCGCGCCAATGACGCTTCGGTGCGGTACATCATCAACTTCCATCGCGGCCCACTCTGGGGTAGCGGGCACGGACATTTCTCACCAATCCTTGGCTACCTTGCGGCGGAAGATCTCGTTTTTGTCGGCGACGTGAACGCCGAATTCCAACCATTCCTCGCGCCCACGACACGCCTTTATGAAGCGATGGACACCGTCGATAACGATGGAGGCTTGAAACGCGGCCTGCTTGGGGTTGATGTCCCAAGCACGCGGCGCGCCACTCCGCCTCACCGGGAAGCACTGTAACGACACGCGCACGAGCGGAAATATCGCTACCTAGCCGGCAGCTTTTTCAGCGTGCTATCCATTTCGCCAGAATAGCACGGAATACTCCTTCGGCAAAATTCAGCGAAACGGCGCCGCGGCCAGCGCCGCTAGGCTTGCATCACCCTCGTCCTCGACGCCGATGCGCATTTCCGGCGTGCGCTGCGTCTTGCTCCATGAACCGAACAGGCGATCCCACAGCGTCAGCAGCGCGCCGTAATTGGAATTGGTTTCAGCGTGCGCGGCGTGATGGTGCACCCAATGGTGCGAGGGCGTCACCAGGAGCAAGCGCAGACCCGCTTCGAACCGCGCCGGCAGCCGCAGGTTCGAATGATGGAACAGCGCTCCGAGTAGAATCAAAGTGTCGAAAAGCGCAACGGACGCGAGCGATAGGTCGCCCGCCACGATCAGCGGCGCGCGCGCCAGCGCCGAGAGCAGCACTTCGCCCGGATGAAAGCGTACAGCGGAGGTCGTGTCGAGAAACTGATCCAGATGATGCACGCGGTGGAAGCGCCACGGCGGCTTCCATTCGTGGTTGGCGCGGTGCCAAGCATAGGTCCAGAGGTCGAGCAAAATCACATCGAGGCCAAGCTGTGCCCACAGCGGCCAGTCGGGGCGCGCCCAAAGCGGAAACGCCGCCGCCGCCGCCGCGATCGGCACTGTAATAAGCGGGTTCATTACCGTGTTCGCCGCCCACAGCCCGAGATTGCGCGTGAGCCGCGCTATGTCTCTCCCGCGCGGGCGTTCCGCGCCCGGCGCCATGCGTTCGCCGGCCGCCAACAGCGCAAACCAGGCGCCAACCACCAAGAGCTTGATCGGGAACATGGAGCGTTTGGTCTAACATGGCGCGCGGCCGACGCCGAACGTCGTTTTTTTCCAGCATCGGGGCTTCATTTCCGCACCAAATCTCGCTATGAGCCGCCCTCCCCCAAAGCAGCAGCGAGCCCAAACGCATGAGCGTGCCGAATCTCAACGAACGCCAAGAAACCGCCGAGAAGGCGCGCCAAGCCATGCTCGAGAAGTTCCGCGCCAAGGCGCAAGAGATCCCGAAACCCGACGCCACAACAATCGCCATGCGCGAGGACTTAGCGCGCGAGCGCGAAGCCAAGCGCGCCGCGGCGGAAGAAAAACGCAAGGCCCGCATCGCCACGGAAAAGGCTCAGCGCATCGCCGAAGCCAAGGCCAAGGCCGATGCCGACGCCGCCCGCCATCGCGATGAATTGATCGCCGCCGCGCAACGCCGCCGCGCCGAGAAGGAAGCCGCCGAGATCAAGGCGTTCGAAGAACAAGCCAAGCGCGATCTGGCGAAAGCCGCGTTGAAAGTGCGGCGGAAGTAGCGGACCTCTACCCCTTCGCCGCGCCGCAGCTCGCCCCGCCCAGCACGCAGAAACTCGCGCAATATTTGTGATTGAGCGCCACCGGGCGCGAGGCCTCCGCCAGCGTGGCGCCCAGTTCGAACTGCGGATCATAGGGCAGCAGCGTGCAGGCGAGCACCGCAGGCGCCGCTGCGCCTTTGCGCTTCACCACCATGCGCGCGCTCGCGCACATCACTTCGCGCGGGTCCTTGTTCAGAATGCCCCAGCAGGCGGTCGTGATCTCGGGGGGATCGGCGACCGGATCCATTTCCGGAAAAACTACCAGCGCGGCGCGATCAGACGCATCGAGCTTCAAGCCGATCTCATCGAACAGCGCCTGGAAGCGTGCGCGCAATTCCGGTTCAGGCTCATGCGCGAAGTCGCGGCCGGCGATTTCGAGGGAGAAATCGCTCTCCGCAAGCCAGCGCAGACCGGCGAGCGTTTTGGCGTAGGCGCCCTCCCCGCGTTCGGCGTCGTGGACTTCCGCGCGCGGATCGTCGAGCGATACGCGCAGCCGTAGCCGTGCGCCGTACGCTGCTCGCAGCTCCAGGAGTTCTCGTTTGAAGCGCAGCATAGGGGCCATGGCGTTGGTCAGCACCAAAGCCTCGAAGCCGCGCGACAGCGTTTCGCGCAGCATCGGCGCGAGCGCCTTGTTCATGAACGGTTCGCCGCCGGTGAAGCCGATCAGCTTGGTTCCCAGCCGTTCGCGCTCGATTTCGTCGAGATAGAGCCGCACGTCCTCGAGGCTAAGATAAGCCAGGCGGTCGTTCGCGGGCGAGCTTTCGATGTAGCAATGCGCGCAGGTGATGTTGCAGAGCGTGCCAGTGTTGAACCAGAGCGTGTCGAGCGCGTGCAGCGCCACACTGGCGCGCGGCTCACCCTTGGCGGTCAGCCTGGGATCGCTGAATTTTGCCCCCACACCCTGTGCCGCGAACCCGTGCGCCATTCATGCCCTCTCCCGCCGGGCCCGAATCCGGCATAAGCCCTCCCCTATGAATACGCGCAAGATCGCCATCGAGGTTACCACCCTGCCGCATTTCGAGGGGTTGGCGCTGCCGGCCTACGAAACCGCGCTTTCCGCCGGCATGGACATCCGCGCCGCTTTGCCCGAGGGCGAACCGGTGACGCTCGCCCCAGGGCAGCGCCACTTGACCCCCACTGGCATCGCCATCGCGCTGCCCCCGGGCTTCGAAGCGCAGATGCGCCCGCGCTCGGGCCTGGCGCTGAAGCACGGCATCACCTGCCTCAATAGCCCGGGCACCATCGACGCCGATTATCGCGGCGAACTGAAAGTGATCCTGGTGAATTTGGGCCAAGAGCCGTTCACGATCAAACGCGGCGAACGCATCGCGCAAATC
>JAKFYF010000134.1 GCA_021731005.1 Hyphomonadaceae bacterium | reverse complement strand
CCCCCCAACCCCCTCCCCTCACGGGGAGGGGGCATTGGCGCTCCGCGCCGCAACACTCGCCGATGTCGCGCTGTTCGAACGCTGGGATAGCGCGCCGCATGTGATCGCGGCCACCACCGATGACGCCAGCGCGACCAAGGCGTTTCAAGATGCCGATTGGCGCCTCGAACTGGCCGAGCAAACGCCGATTTCGATGTACTTTGTCGCCGAACTGGAAGGTCGTCCCATTGGCGCCATGCAGATCATCGATCCGGCGCTTGAGCGCACGCATTATTGGGGTGTGTGCGAACCGAATTTGCGCGCGCTCGACATCTGGATCGGCGAACCCGATTGCCTCGGTAAGGGCTACGGAACCTGGATGATGCAGCTCGCCATCGCGCGCTGTTTTGCGGCGCCGGAAGTGACCGCGATCCTCATTGATCCGCTCCACAGCAATACGCGCGCGCATCGCTTTTACGAACGGCTCGGCTTTCGCTTCATCGACCGTCGCGCCTTCGGGCCGGACGATTGCTTCGTGTTCCGGCTGCAGCGCGATGTGTGGAGTGCGCGCTCGTGATCAGACCCAGGACGTCATTCCGGGGCTCGGCGAAGCCGAGAACCCGGAACCCAGGGGATAGCAAAACGCCGGGCTCGCCCCTGGGTTCCGGATCGCGCTTCGCGCGTCCGGAATGACGATGCTCATATTTCAAGGAAGTAGAACCAATGCCCAAAGTGCTCATCTCCGACGAACTCTCCCCCGCCGCCATCGAAATTTTTAAAGCGCGCGGGCTTGAGGTTGATTTCAAGCCTGGTCTCAGAAAGGAAGAGCTGATCGCCATCATTGACCAGTATGACGGCCTCGCCGTGCGCTCCAACACCAAAGCGACCGCCGAGATCATTGTCGCTGCGAAAAATCTGAAAGTCATCGGCCGCGCCGGCATTGGCGTCGACAACATCGACATCCCCGCAGCCACCCAGCGCGGCATCGTGGTGATGAACACGCCGTTCGGCAATTCGATCACCACGGCCGAGCACGCCATCGCGTTGATGTTCGCCGCCGCGCGCCAGATCGCCGAGGCGAATGCCTCCACGCAAGCCGGCAAGTGGGAGAAGAACCGCTTCATGGGGCGCGAGCTCTACGCGAAAACGCTTGGCCTGATCGGCTGCGGCAACATCGGCGGCATTGTCGCCGACCGGGCGCTGGGCCTCAAAATGAAAGTGATCGCCTACGATCCGTTCCTGTCGCCCGAGCGGGCTTTGGCGATCGGCGTGGAGAAGGTCGAGCTAGGGGATCTGCTGGCGCGCGCCGATGTGATTTCGCTGCACGTGCCGATGACGGAGAAGACCAGGAACGTGCTCAGCCGCGAGAATCTGGCGAAGACCAAGAAGGGCCTGATCCTGGTCAATGCCGCGCGCGGCGGATTGGTGGACGAGGCGGCGCTGCGCGACTTGCTTGAAAACGGCCATATTTCGGCCGCCGCCTTCGATGTGTTCACGGTCGAGCCGGCCAAGGACAATCCGCTATTCGGCGCGCCCAATTTCATCGCCACGCCACACCTCGGGGCCTCCACCAACGAGGCGCAAGAGAACGTGGCGCTGCAGGTGGCTGAGCAGATGAGCGACTATCTGATCAGCGGCGCTGTGACCAACGCGCTTAATATGCCTTCGATCACAGCCGAGGAAGCGCCGCGTCTCAAGCCGTTCGCGGCGCTGGCGGAAAAGCTCGGGGCGTTTGCCGGGCAAATCGCGGACGAGGGCTTGGAGGAAGTCGCCATCGAATACGAAGGTGAAGTCGCCAAGCTCAACATGAAGCCGCTGACGGCCACGGCGCTCGCAGGGCTGTTGCGCCCGCTGCTCCAGGACGTGAACGTTGTTTCGGCGCCGGCGCTGCTGAAGGAACGCGGCGTGCCGCTTACTGAATCCACGCGCGAGGGCTCGCCCATCTATGAGAGCCTTATTCGCATCAGGGTGAAAACCGGAGGCAAATGGCGCACGATCGCGGGCACCGTGATCGCCGGGGCGCCGAAGATCGCCGAGGTGAAGTCCATGCACCTGGAAGCGCCGTTCCATCCGGTGATGCTGTTCATCAACAATTCCGACAAGCCCGGCTTCATCGGCGCCCTTGGCACGCTCCTGGGTGACGCGCGCATCAACATCGCCACGTTCCATCTGGGTCGCGAAGGCGAGGGGGCGGATGCGATCGCGCTGGTCGGCGTCGATCAGATCGTGCCCGACGACGTGGTGGCGCAGATCAAGGCGCTGCCACAGGTGCGCTATGTGAAGGTGCTGCGGTTTTAGCGCGTCGGCGTCGGCGGGTCGGTGCGATAATCGTAGAAGCCGCGATTGGTTTTGCGGCCGAGCCAGCCGGCTTCGACATATTTCACCAACAGCGGGCAGGGGCGGTACTTTGAATCCGCCAAGCCTTCATACAGCACCTGCATGATCGAAAGGCAGGTGTCCAATCCGATGAAGTCGGCAAGCTCCAGCGGCCCCATCGGGTGATTGGCGCCGAGCTTCAGCGACTTGTCGATCGCCTCCACCGAGCCCACGCCTTCGTACAAGGTGTAGACCGCCTCGTTGATCATCGGCACCAGCACGCGGTTGACGATGAAGGCGGGAAAATCTTCGGCGTTGGCGATGGTCTTGCCCAGGCTTTCGACGAACTTCACCGAGGTGTCGTAGGTCTCCTGGCTGGTGGCGAGGCCTCGGATCAACTCGACCAGCTTCATCACTGGCGCTGGGTTCATGAAATGGATGCCGATGAATTTGTCGGGCCGATCGGTTTTGGCGGCAAGGCCAGTGATCGAGATCGAGGACGTGTTCGAGGCGAGGATCGCGGTCGGCTTAAGTGCGGCCTGAAGGTCGGCGAATATCTTCTTCTTGGCTTCGATATCCTCGACAATGGATTCGATCACCAGATCGCAGGCTTCGAACGCGGCGAGTTTTGGCGCGGCCTTGATGCGCTTCAGGCCCGCATCCATGTCCGGTTGTTGGATCAAGCCGCGCCCGACCTGGCGGCGCATATTCTTGGCGATGCCTTCGAGGCCCGCTTCGATGCGCGCGGGATCGGCGTCGTTGAGCAGCGCCTCGTAGCCGGCTAAGGCGCAGACATGGGCGATGCCATTGCCCATCTGCCCGGCGCCAATGACGCCCACGGTTTTTATGCTGCTCATGTTTCGGGCCGCTGTCACAAAAATCTTGCTGCAATGCAACATAAGCCGAGCCGTGACGCAAGGGGATCGCGCGCAATCCAGGCGCCGCCCCCGGAGCGCCGGCTTCCAGCCGGCGGTCCTCATTTGTCACAGCCCCGCTTTGGTCAGCTCCTCCATCAATTCAGGCACCGCGACCTTGTAATCCGCCACCAACCCGATATCGGCGATCTGGAAGATCGGGGCGTCCTCGTCCTTGTTGATGGCGACGATGACCTTGCTGTCCTTCATGCCCGCCAGGTGCTGGATCGCGCCCGAAATGCCGATGGCGACGTAGAGTTCGGGCGCCACCACTTTGCCGGTCTGGCCGACCTGGTAATCGTTGGGGGCGTAGCCGGCGTCGACCGCCGCGCGCGAGGCGCCGACCGCCGCGCCGAGCTTGTCGGCGAGCGGATCGAGCACGCGGTGGAATTCCTCGCTTGAGCCGAGCGCGCGCCCCCCCGAGACCACGCGCTTGGCGGCGGTCAGTTCCGGACGGTCGGACTTGGCCATTTCTTCGGAGACGAACGAAGATTTGAACGGGCCCGCTGGCGCGGCGATTGTTTCAATCGCAGCGCTTCCGCCCTCGCCAGCCGCCTTGAACGCGGTCGCCTGCACGGTGAGCACTTTTTTGGCTTGCGTGTCGTGTACGGTGACCAATGCATTGCCCGCATAGATCGGGCGCACGAACGTGTCGGCGCTCTCCACGGCGATGACGCCTGAAACTTGCATCACGTCGAGCTTGGCGGCCACGCGCGGGGCGGCGTTCTTGCCGGTGGTGGTCGCCGGAAACAGCACCGCGTCGTAATGCGCCATCAGCGGCGTGGTCAGCGCTTGCAGCGGCTCGGCCATTTGCTGGGCGAGCGTCGCGCCATCGGCGTGCAGCACCTTGCGCACGCCAGCAATCCGCGCCGCCGCTTGCGCGGCTGCGCTTGCGTCGAGGCCAGCGACCAGTACGTCTATATCCGCACTCATCGCCCTGGCGGCGGTGACCAGCTTGTGAGTGGCGTCCTTCAGGGCTGAATTGTTGTGTTCTGCGACGATAAGGACAGCCATCAGAACACCCCCGCTTCTTTCAGTTTGCCGACCAGTTCAGCGGCGGTTTTCACCTTGGCGCCGCCCTGGCGCTTCGGCGGCTCGGCGGTTTTCACCACTTTGAGCCGTGGGGCGATGTCGACGCCCAATTCTGCCGGCGTCTTCACGTCGATCGGCTTTTTCTTTGCCTTCATGATGTTGGGCAGGGAAGCATAACGCGGCTCGTTCAAGCGCAAATCGGTGGTGATGATCGCGGGCAGCGCCACATCGATGGTCTGCAGGCCGCCATCGACTTCGCGCGTGACGCTCGCTTTGTCGCCGTGCAGCACGATCTTGGAAGCGAACGTCGCCTGCGGCCAGTCGAGCAGGGCCGCGAGCATCTGTCCGGTGGCGTTGTTGTCGTCGTCGATGGCCTGCTTGCCGAGGATGACGAGGTCGGGTTTCTCAGTATCGACGATCGCCTTCAGCAACTTGGCCACCGCCAGCGGTTCGATCTCGCCCTCGGCTTTCACCAGGATACCGCGGTCGGCGCCAATGGCGAGGGCGTTGCGGATGGTTTCCTGACATTGCTCAGGCCCGATCGATACGGCGATCACCTCATTGGCGGCGTCCTTGGCGTGGCCGCCGCCGCCTTCTCTCATGCGCACCGCTTCCTCGATGGCGATCTCGCAAAACGGGTTGATCGACATCTTCAAATTGGAGAGATCGACCCCCGACCCATCGGACTTCACCCGGACCTTGAGATTGTAGTCGAGCACCCGCTTAACCGGGACGAGCACTTTCATCGTTGTTTTCCCTGGAATTTCTGTGGACGCGCTCCGGCGCAACACGCGCCGAACACTAGCTGGGCAGGATTTGCTCCGTCAATGCGGCGAACCGGACAAGTATGCGGGGGCGGTGGCCTGCCTAGCTGAACGGCGCGAGCAGGGGAATGGCGCGGCGACTTTCGCGGCGATAGACGAGGAAGTCGCGGTCGGTGGTCATCACTTGGCAACGCGGGTGAAGTTCGGACATGCGCACTAGGCAAGCGTCGGCAAGTGAAACGCCTGCATCCTCGTAACGGGCCATGAGCCGGCGCACCGCCTCGAGTTCGGTGCGGAGCGAGAAATCCAACTCCAATGCGCCGCGGGCGACGAGTTCGAATGCGGCGCCCGCGCTGACGCTGGCGCGGCGGACCAGATAACAGGTTTCGGTCATCACGGCCTCGCAGGTGAAGAGCGGGCCTGACAGGCGCGCGAATTGCCCTCGCGCCCACTCGTGATGGGTGTCGTTCTTGGTGAAAAACGCCACAAGGGGCCCAGTATCGACAATCGTGCGCAGGCTTATTTCTTACTTGGCGCGCGCGTCGGCTTGAGATTGCTGGGCTCGCCGAAGCCGCGCATATACTTGGGATTGGTCGAGAGATCGGGCGGTCCGCTGCCAGTGCCTGCGAGGTCGCCGACGAGATCGAGCACGCTGCCTTTGGCAGGTGCGCCAGGCTGTTCAACCAACCGCTCAATGGCCTCGCGCACGAGTTCACTCTTGCTCTGCTTGCGCTTGCGCACCAGCGCTTCGAGCCGCGCTTCGAGGGGCGGGGGGAGTTTTACGGTCAACGTTCTCATAGGGTATTACCTATTTGCCCGAATGGTAACACCTCGAGTGTCCCTTACGCAAGCAAAACCTGCCGGCTTCCACCGGCAGGGTTCAGAATTCCGCGCATGTCCTCTTACCTGCTCAACACGCCCGGCCAGTTGGTGTTGGCGTCGCGGATGAAGCCGGGGATGTTGGCTTCCCAGCGGCGTTGAATCTCATCGTTGTAATTGAGGTAGAGCTTGCCATCGACGATGCGCCAATTATTGGCGTTGCCTGGCGCGGTGTAGTTCTGGGAAACCGCCCAGGCGCAGTAGCCGCCATATTGGGGCAGGTAGCGCGCTGGCGCGGCGCGGAACGCGGCCAGGTGCTCGGCCGAGGCGAAGCGGTATTCGACACCTTGGTGAGTGGTTTTGAACTGCGCGGTTCCGCGCACCGGACGGCTGTCAGTGAAATAGGCGACGACGTCATAACCGGAAGCGCCGACATTACTGGCAAAGCCAGTATGAACCGGACGTTGATCGGCGAAGGCCGGCGCTGCAAAGGAAGCGGCAGCGGCGAACGCGAAGGCGAGCGCGGCGAGAAGTTTGCGCATGATTTGGCTCCTTTGAGTGGCTGGCTGATCAAGCGGCGGCGCGCAGCGGCGTCGGCGTGCTGGCTTGGCGGGGGACGAGGGCGTTGGCGATATCGCGACCTAGGGCGAACAATTCGTTGCGGCGGATGATCATGAGCGCGAGCGTCGTGACCCAGACGACGCACGCGGCGATGAATAGGCCCGCGCCGTCATTGTTGGGATCGATTCCGAGCGGCGTCCACAGATGGAAATTCACCGCTCCGCTCATCACCGCAAAGCCGATCAGCGCGCCGACTGCGCCCAGCCGGCGGAAACGCGGCATCAGCCCGATCAGCAACAGCGCCGAGGCGAACAATTCCGCCGTGCCGATCACGTATTGGCTGAACAGCCCGGTATGGCCGAACAGGCCGGGGAGGCCGAGCGTGCCGGCCCAGCCGTCGAGTCGGCCGAAGATCTCCTGGGTGTTAGGATGGTCGGTGAACTTATAGCGCAGGCTGTCGAGGAAGATAATCGCTGCGAACACGGAAATCGCAGCGGGCGCGTGGCGGCGGATGGTGGCGAGCATGGGCGTATTCCCTAGAGCCGCCGGCCCTCGCCGGCTTGATGTGGTTCGGAGGGAAATTCGCCTCAAGGAGCGCAGTGGTTACATCGGGTCCGCCTGTGCCGATCTGGGCTCAGATTTTTGTTCCATTCTCGAAACTGAAATCGGTCGAGCCGCTGGTGTGGTCCCCAAATTTGACCACGTAGCCTGCCCCCAGTTTCTCCGCCAAATTCTCAGCGTCGATGCTGGATGCAAAGACGCCGGCCAAATGCCAGGGTTTCAAACACACAACGCCCCAGCCTTGCTTGAGATCGTCACCTAGGATCGGCATTGCATGGTTTCCTCTTGCCTAGGCGCAGGCATAACAGAGTTTGCCGCCCGCCAAGCAGTATTATTCTAAGGCTTCCCTGGTGGCCCTCACCACCTCAAGAGCCGCGCGCCGATGATCGCGCCGAGCGCCGCCGAGAGCGCGATCGCCGCGACGTACCATGTTGTTACAAATGCCACCGAATCGACTGGGCAATACATGGAATAGGCCATCGCGCCAATGCCGCCCGATAGCGCCCCGATCGCCGCGCCGGCGAGCGTCAGCTGCGTCGGAGCGGCCGCGCGCATCAGCCATAAGAGCAGCGCCGCCGCCGGCGCGCCAAGCACTGGCACCAGCACCAGGCACCAAGGAAAGCCCCCGCCGGTCCACGCCGCCATGCGCTCGCCCGGCGCGGCGCTCGCCAGCGCGATGCAGGTTGCGAGCGCCGCCAGCGCAACAAAGCCCAACACCGCCCCGACGCGCCAGCCCAACGGCCGGCCAGGCCGCATCAGACGCGCCAACAGCGGCAACATCACAGCGGCAGCCGCAGCCGAAAACATGGCCTTCAGCATCACCGGCACGGGCGCGGTTCCGATGTCGGGGCGCACGTGCAGGCCGATCGCCAAGAGCAAAAGCGCCGCACCCAGTCCAGCGGCCACGCTTAGCGCCAGTCTACGCGCCCAGCGCGGGCGCGCGGCCGGCTCCACGCCGCGCGCGAGCATATCGACGAGATGTTCGGTCTTCATGGCGCGGCCTCCGCGCCAAGCAGTCGGCTCAGGGTCTTGAGACCGCGGTGTACCGATATCTTGATGTCGGATTCCGAAAAACCGGTGAGTGCGGCGGCTTCCTTCACGCTTTTTTCCTCGATCTTTACCAGGCGAATGGCTGCCCGCTGCTTGGCGGGCAAGCGTTCTAGCAAGGTGGACACATCGCGGCGCGCGTCGGAGGCCTCGTATTCCGGGTCGGCCTCGCCAATGTCGTGATCGTCGATGGAATTATGCACGCCGCGCCGGCGCACGCGCCGCACGTGATCGATCAGCCGGTAGCGCGCGATCGCGTACATCCACGCCGTCAGCGGATATTGCGGGTCGTAAGTGTCGCGGCGGGTATGCAGCGCCAAGAGCGTCTCCTGAACCAGGTCCTCGGCGTCCTCGGGCGCGTTGCGCAGCCGGTTGCGGAAGAAGCCCCGCAGCGAGGCCGCAGCTTCGGTGAGGAACGCCCGATGCGCGGCCTCCTCGCCGGCAAGGCCCTTAAGCAACAGGTCCCGGAGCTGCGCTTCATCCGCCATCGCCGGCACTTGTAGCGATTACGCGCGGCCCGTCGAGGTGGTTACCATTCCTCGGAGAGATAGTCGGGGAAATGCATGCGCTGGTGCAGGACGCGCACGACGAAGATGCCGTCATCGCGTTGCCGGTAGAGGATGGCGTGCGAGGCCTGATTCTCGCGGCGCAGCCCGGCGCTGATGTCGTCGGCTGGGCGCCCCAGGCGAGTGCCTGCGGCCAAGGCTTCCATCGCGTCGAAAAATCTTGTCGACGTGATTGGGAGCGCGGGGCGCCCGCCCCGCTGCGCGCCGGGAGGCGCGCGCTCCAACCAGGAGAGGATGGCGCCGCCCGGCGAAAGCCGACGGTCCATATTGGAGGCGCCGCTACCGCCCCAGCGCCTTGCGCACCGCTTCGGGATCGCGGGCGATGACTTTGAGATAGGCGCGCGCGGCGGCGTCGGGCGCTTTGCGGCCTTGCTCCCAGTCGCGCAGCGTGCCGAGCGGAACCTGAAACCGCGCCGCGAACTCTTCCTGCGAAAGCTTCAGCGCGCGGCGGATGACGCGCACTTGCGGCGTACGGCGTAGGCGCGCTTCGTTGGCCGGGGTGATCGGCGCGGCGTCGCGATCGGCGCGCGCGGCGGCGCGGCGCTGGGTGGCGCTCATGGCGTCGAAGCCGGCCCAGGGGGATTCCGGCTTGGCCTTATTCTTCATGGTAGCGCTTGCGCTCGGGCGGAGCTGGTGCGGTCCGGTTAGTGTTCGAAGAAGCCGTTGGAAACAAGCTCATCCGCTCCGCCGGGCTCCGTGTCTGATACCCCTCGACCGGGGAACAGCCCCTCCAGTGTACGCGTAAGTCTAATATCTTTGCCACCGTAGTTCTGCACCCGCAATCGACCGTTGATCCATATTTTCTGAAAATCACTTTCGGCAAGGCCAAGCAAACTGACGTTTGCGGGAGCAAATGAAAACCCCACAAAAAAGACCCTGCCTGTAAGCGCAATTGCCTCGGCTATGTCGCTCTTCACTGAAGTGCTTGATCCAGCCAGGCCAAAATTTTTGTACTCAGCCGCGAGAAATTCGGCGGGGTCAGGGCACTGCAGTGGGAGTTGAGAAAACGCGCCGTGGGGATACCGAAACTTGAAGCAGCTATCGAATGCGGGGTACTGGAGTTCAGATTTCTCCCAACATTCGCGCAAAACTGTTTCGAATATCCTGTCGTAGTTGAAACTGATCACTTGGAGGGGGGCTGCCGGTTCCGCGGCAGACAGCCATTCCCTGCAGAGACCGACGAATAAGGTCATCCAGTTGTTGATGTGACCACCTCGCGCTCTATTTGGCAGTTTCGGGTAGAGTAGTTCCGGTTTCCGCACCCAGGTGTCTTCCTTGAGCGCGTAAAGTTTCTCGAAAAGGTTCGCCGCGACCAATGCGGTGATTGGCGCAGCTATTGAGGGATGGTTTCGAACGAATTCATCGACATTAGAGTAAACGCGGTCGGCGCCGACGATCTCTGCAACCAGCGAAGGCGACAGCTGCTGCTGGTCGTTTGCCGTGTGCTCCATCATCGCGGAAACATAGGCGAACGATTTTGGGTCAGACCATCGCGCAGACACCTTGGCGGTCTGCAGATTTGCGCCGAGCTTGCCGACTGCCGTGGACATTACGAACACGTCGCTGCTAACCAAATCCCAGAGTTCGCGGCCAAGCGGCAGCTTGAGGTCGCAGCTGCCGCCGGCGCCGACCACTAGAGCGGACTTACCATCAAACAAAGTCATTGTTCGTCCAACAGCTGGAGACCATGCGCACGGCAGCAGGCCTGAAAAACACCCCTACCGCCCCCGAAACGCATCCGCCGGATAAACCCCCAGCACTTTCAGCGAAGCGGAAAAAAACGCCAGTTCCTCCAGCGCGAGCTTCACATTGCGCTGATCCGGATGCCCCTCGATCTCCGCGAAGAACATCGCCGCCGCGAAGCCGCCGTCTTCGATGTAGCTTTCGAGCTTGGTCATGTTGACGCCGTTGGTGGCGAAACCGCCCATGGCTTTGTACAAAGCGGCGGGGACATTCTTCACGCGGAACACGAAGCTGGTCATGCAGGGGCCGGATTCGATCGCCGCGTCGTCGGGCTCGCGCGCGAACACTAAAAAGCGCGTGGTGTTGTGGTAGGCGTCGGCGATGTCGGGCTTCAGCACTTGCAGCCCGTGGATTTCACCCGCCAGCGCCGAGGCGAGCGCGCCGACGCTTGGATCGCCCAGTTCGGCGATCTCGCGCGCTGCGCCGGCGGTGTCGGCGGTTTTCACCGCTTCCACGCCCATGGCGCGCAACAGCTTGCGGCATTGTCCGAGCGCTTGGGGATGGGAGCGCACTTTGCGCAGGCCTTCGAGCGTTGCGCCAGGAACGCCGAGCAATTGGTGGCGGATCGGCTCGAAGCGCTCGGCGACGATGTAAAGCCCGCTCTCTGGGATCAAATGGTGCACGTCGGCGACGCGGCCGGCGAGCGAATTTTCCACCGGGATCATGGAATAGCGCGCTTGCCGTTCGCTCACCGCGGCGAATGCGTCCTCGAAGCTTGCGCAAGGCAAAGGCGCAAGCGCGGGATAGGCGGCGCGGGCGGCGATATGGGAATTGGCGCCCAGTTCGCCCTGGAAGGAAATGCGTTCAGACATGAGCCGTGGTTAGCCTAGCGCGACCGAATGCGGTAGAGGCCTCAATCCATGAGCCCCGCGAAACGAGTGGAAGCCGCAATCCTGGCGCAGACGCGCCAAGCGCTGCGCACGCTGCTGGCGGTTCCCGCTGCACGGGCGGGCGGTTTGGCGAAAGTGGAGGAACTCGCGATTCCGGGGCCCGCCGGGCCGCTTCGGACGCGCTATTACGAAGCCAAGAACCCGACAAGCGCTCCGCTCATCGTCTACTTTCACGGCGGCGGTTTCGTTGCCTGCGACATCGACACCCACGATTCGATCTGCTCATGGCTGGCGAGCGCCTCACAAGGGCGCGTGCTCTCGGTGGATTATCGGCTGGCGCCGGAGACGCCGTTTCCGGGTCAGGCAGACGATGCGCGCGCCGCCGGGATCTGGGCGTTCCAGCACGGGCAGCGCCTGGGCGGCGCACCCGATCGCATCGCACTCGCCGGTGACAGCGCCGGCGCTTATCTGGCCGCGAGCCTGGCGCTCGAGTTCAACCAGGTGCGGGCGGGTTCGGTCGCGCTGCAAGTGCTGCTTTACCCGCTGGTTCATGTACAGGATTCGCTTTGGGCCGAAGAGGAGTTGCGCAATTTCCGCTTCCTGGGCCGCGTCGCCGCGCTCTACATCGCCAAAAGCCTCGGTGCGGAAAAGCTGCCCTCGCTGCTCGATCTCGATTTGCGCGCGGCCCCGCGCACGATCGTGGCCGGAGGCGGGCCGATGGACCCGGTGCGCGCCGACGCCAAGGCGCTGGTGGCGTCGCTCCGCGGCGCTGGCGTTGACGTGAGCGAACTGAAATATCCCGAGCTGATGCACGGCGGCCTGAACTTCACCGCCTATTCGAAAACCGCCGTCGCTGCGCTGCAGGAAGTGGGTGCTCTGGTGCGCGCCGCGCTGGCGGAGGTGGAGAAATAGGGCGCGGTCACGGAGCGCCGGTTATGGCATTTTCCCCAACTCAGCTCTTGCGGCGTCGAGGTCGGCGGGGCTGTCGACGCCTTTGGGAAAGTCGGCGATGGCGTCGGCGGTGATGGTCATGCCCATTTCCAACGCGCGCATCTGTTCGAGCTTCTCGCGCACTTCGAGCGGAGAGGGAGGTGTTGCGACAAAGCGCGCCAGCGCTTCGCGGCGATACACGTAGATGCCGACATGGCGTTCGATTGGCCCTTCGCCCCAAGGCGCCGGCGCGCGCGTGAAGGCCAGGCAGCGCCCATCGGCGGCGCGGATTGCCTTGACGATGTTGGGATTGTCGCGGTCGGCGGCATTGCTCGACGGCGAAACCAAAGTGGCGATGTCGGCGCCTGCGCGCAGCGCCGCCACCGCGCGGGCGATGTCAGCCGGCGCCATGGTCGGCATGTCGCCCTGCAAGTTCACCGCGATGTCGTAGCGGCGGTCGGGGTCAAACGCCTGCAGCGCGGCGAACACGCGGTCCGAGCCCGAGGGAAGCGCCGGATCGGTGAGCACCGCCTCGGCGCCGGCGACGCGCGCGGCTGCTTCTATCTCCGGTTCGCCCGCAGCGACCAGAACCGGGCCAGAATTGGCCGCACGCGCCAGCGCAACAACCCAGGCGACCATCGGCCGCCCATGGATGTCGGCCATCGGCTTGCCCGGCAGGCGGCTCGCGGCCATGCGGGCTGGGATGACGATAATGGAATTCATGGCCCATTCGATAGGGCCTGAACCGCGCCTTTGCACGCCTCCTGCGGCGGTTCGCCGCCCGGGTCGTCGCCCTCATCCCGGGCCCTTGCCGCTTGGCGTCGGCGCCGACGCACGCCATAACCCGCCGACACTCACTTCCAGACGGGCACTTCCAGGGCGGACCCATGAGCGATCTCAGGATGAACTCGATTTTCGGCGCGCTGCTGGCGTCGGTGCTCGGCGTTATGGTTGTGGGGGTTGGCGCAGGGGCGGTGGTGCAAAGCCATTACCCGGAAACGCCTGGTTATCTGCCCGAGGTGACCGTCGTGTCGGCGAATGGCGCTGCCGAGGCGCCCGTGGGTCCGCCGGATTTTGGCCGCTTGTTCGCGGACGGGGTAGGGTTGGCGGATCTGGTGGCGCGCGGCGAGCGTGCGGCCAGCCAGTGCAAGTCATGCCATACGTTCGAAGCGGGCGGCCGCAACGGAACCGGGCCCAACCTGCATGATGTGTTCGGCCGTGCAATCGGCGCCCACACCGGCTTTACCTATTCTGACGGCATGATGGCGATGAACGCCCCCTGGGATTACATGCACCTTAACGATTTCCTGCGCGCGCCTGGAACCTATGTTCCAGGCACGCGCATGACTTTTGCCGGCGTCCGCAACGACCGTGACCGCGTCGCGCTCATTGCCTATTTGCGTTCGATTTCGCCCAACCAGATTCCGCTGCCCGCGCCGTTGCCCGAGGCCGCGCCAGCGGAGCAAACTGCGGAAGCAGCGCCCGCACCATAAAGCGGAGCATCAAGGTTGGAGCGCTGGCGCCTGCCGCGCATCGCGGTCGCGGCAGCTAGAGCGCGTTTAGACCCACAACCTCCCTCTCCTTAGTTCCGCGCGGCTCAGGCGCACGTTAAGGTTTCGCTAACGCTTCCAGCGGAGCTTGCGGGCAAGGAGCTTTCCCATGAAGCGCGCGATCGCGATGGCGCTCATCGCTTCCACTTTGCTGGCTGGCCTCGCCAATTCGAACGCGCTCGCCTCGGGCGCGGCCCCCAAGGCCAAAACTGAAGGCGGCGAGGAGGCCGCAACCGGCAGCGCCCGCTCAATGGACGCGCCCTACCTGGCCGCGCCCGTCGTGCGCGATGGCCAGCTCACCAATTATTTGTTCGTCTCGCTGCGGATCGAGATCGCCAACGGTGTCGATCTTTGGGCGACCCGCGAGAAGGCGCATTTCCTGCGCGATGCGCTGGTCCGGGCCAGCCACGCCAACGATCTGGCCGACCCCAATGATTCAAACGCTCTCAACGAAGCGCGCGCGATTGAGGTGTACCGGGCCGCCGCCATCGAGGCGCTGGGCGCCCGCGCGGTCGGGCCGATTACGGTCGTGGCCACTTATTCCAGCCGCGGCGGGGGCGTCTAAGCGGAATTGAGAGCCAGGGTTGCGTTAGCAACACATTGCTTTGGCCACCAGCTTTTGGCAGTAACGCGCCCGACCCCTGGGGGAAGCGCAGCCGCTGACTGAATGTCGCGGGGCGGCCAACCCAATTCCCCAACCCGTGCGGGGGTCCTCCCCCGCGCTCCAGGACAGGCAAGATGAACCAAGATTTGATCCTTTGGCTGGTGGTCGCCAGCGGCCTTGTGGCGGCGCTCTACGGCTGGCTCGAAACCCAGGCGATTTCCAAGGCAAGCCCCGGCAACGAGCGGATGCAGGAGATCGCCGCGGCGATCCAGGAAGGCGCGCGCGCCTATCTCAACCGGCAATATTCGACCATAGCCATGGTTGGCGTTGGCGTTGTCGTTGTGCTCACCATTGCTTTTTGGGGCGTCTGGCAGGTGCCGGTCGGCTTCCTGATCGGAGCGGTGCTTTCGGGCGCCGCGGGCTTTATCGGCATGAATGTGTCGGTGCAGGCCAACGTG
>JAKFYF010000250.1 GCA_021731005.1 Hyphomonadaceae bacterium | reverse complement strand
CGGCACGCAGCGTCTGCCGCGCCTCATCGGCGTGCAGAACGCGGCGATGATGATCTTGCAAGGCCAGGACAAGTCGCCGCAAGAAGCCAAGTCGCTCGGCTTCATCAATGAAGTGGTTGCACCGGGAGCTACGGTCGCAGCGGCGAAAGCATGGGTGAAGGCGAACCCGAAAGCGGTCGCGCCGTGGGATGTGAAGGGCTATCGCGTGAAGGACGGGCCGTTTTCGTCGGGCGGCGGCATGATTGCCGTCGGCGGCAACGCCATGGTTTCCAAGCAGACCAATCTCAATTATCCCGCGCAGCGGAATATTCTCTCTTGCATCTACGAAGGCATGCAGGTGCCGATCGATGCGGCGCTGCGGATCGAGAGCCGCTATTTCCTGAGGACCGCGGCAACCCCGCAAGCCAAGGGCATGATCCGCACCCTGTTCGTGTCGATGCAGGCGCTCGGCAAGGGCGGCAATCGCCCGCAAGGCGCGCCGGAATACAAAGTGAAGAAGGTCGCCGTTATCGGCGCTGGCCTGATGGGCGCGGGCATCGCCTACGTGCAAGCCAAGGCTGGCGTCGAGACCGTGCTGATCGACGTGTCGATGGAGAATGCCGAGAAAGGCAAGGACTATTCGAAGAAGATTGTCGACAAGGACATCGGCCGTGGCAAGACGACGAAGGAAAAAGGCGACGCGCTGCTCGCTTTGATCAAGCCGTCCACCGACTACAGTGACATAAAGGGCGCCGATCTGGTCATCGAAGCGGTGTTCGAAAACCCCGCGCTGAAAGCGGAGATCACCAAGAAGGCGGAAGCGGTGCTGGGCGAGAACGCGGTGTTCGGCTCCAACACCTCGACGCTGCCGATCACCGGCCTCGCCGAAGCGAGTGTGCGCCCGAAGAATTTCATCGGCATACATTTCTTTTCGCCGGTCGAGCGCATGGGGCTCGTCGAACTGATCCGCGGCAAGGAAACCACCGACGAAACCGTGGCGAAAGCGATCGACTACGTTCTGAAAATCAAAAAGACGCCGATCATCGTCAACGATTTCCGCGGCTTCTACACTTCGCGCTGCTTCGGCACTTACCCGGCCGAGGGCGTTGAGATGCTGATGGAAGGCATTGCGCCGGCGATCATCGAAAACGTGGGCCGGCAATGCGGCATGCCGATGGGGCCGCTTGAAGTGTCTGACTCGGTCGGCCTCGATACCGCGCTCAAGATTGGCAAGACCAATGCCGAACTTTCGCAACAGGACTACAAGAAAGACCCGCGCGCGAACCTGCTCTCGTGGATCGTGGAAGATAAAGGCCGCGTCGGCCGCAAGGGCGGCAAGGGCTATTACGAGTACGGCGAAGACGGCAAGCCGACGCGCATCTGGCCCGGCATCTCGGAAAAGATCGAGACCAAGGTGAAAGAATGCCCGCCGGCACTGAAGGAAGAACTCACCAAGCGCTTCCTGTTCCGCCAATGCATCGAGGTCGCGCGCTGCTTCGAGGAAGGCGTGATCACCGATCCGCGCGACGCCGATGTCGGCTCGATCCTGGCCTGGGGCTTTGCGCCATACTCTGGCGGTTGCATTTCGTACATGGATCTGTTCTGGGGAACGAAGAAGTTCGTCGAGGAAGCCGATCGTTTGGCGGACCAATACGGCGAGCGCTTCCGCCCGAACAAACTCCTGCGCGACATGGCCGCCAAGGGGGAGAGCTTCTACGAACGGTTCGGGAAGAAAGCGGCTTGAAGGCTGCCATATTCAAGCGCGCCCGACGCGCTTGATCTCCCATTCCAATTCCACGCCGCTTTGGACGCGAACGGCGGCGCGGACATCCTCGCCCAGGCCTTCGATGTCGGCGGCGCTGGCTTCGCCGGTGTTGATCAGGAAATTCGCGTGCTTCTCGCTCACTTGCGCGCCGCCGCGCCGCTGCCCGCGCATGCCGGCTTCGTCGACGAGTTTCCAGGCGGAGAGCCTTTCACCCGACGCCAGCTCCGGGTTCTTGAAGGTCGAGCCGCCGGTTTTTTCCCGGATCGGTTGGCTTGCCTCGCGCCGCGCGGTGATTTCGGCCATGCGCGCGAGAACGGCGTCGGGGGCATCCGGTGTCCCGGCAAAGGTCGCATTCAGGAAGATCAGCCCCGGCGGCAGCGCGTTTTTCCTGTACGTGAACCCGAAGTCGGAATTGGCGAGCGTCACGCGTTCGCCCGTGCGCGTCAGCGCCTGCGCTTCCACCAGCACGTCCTTGGTCTCGCGCCCGTAGCAGCCGGCATTCATGGTGAGCGCGCCGCCGACCGTGCCTGGTACGCCGGTGAAAAATTCGAGCCCCGCTAGTCCCGCCTGCGCAGCTCCCTTCGCGAGCATGGAATCGAGCGCGCCTGCCCCGGCGCGGATGCGTGCGCCGTCCATTGGCGCGACCCGCGCGAATTGCCGCCCCGCCAGGCGGATGACGACGCCGTCGATACCGCCATCGCGCACAATCAGATTGGAGCCGACGCCGAGAATCGTGACCGGAATCGCAGGTGAAATCTTTGTCAGAAAATCAGCCAGGTCGCTTTCGTCGGCGGGAAGAAACAAGACCTCGGCCGGGCCGCCAACGCGGAACCAGGTGAAGGGTCCGAGGATTTCGCCGCGCAGGAGCTGGCCGCGGACAGGCGGGAGTTCACTCATTCTTGATTGCTCATGTCACGGTTTTGCGGGCGGTCAAAGCCTCCCGCCCTCGCAAACGCCAACGGAAACGCCCATACTGGACCATGAAGGAGACCCTCATGCGTTTGCGTCTTGCACTACCCGTTCTCGCAGCACTTGCTCTGGGCGCGTGCGCCAGCACCGAGGCCGGGGAAACCGCCGCCGCCCCGGAGGGCCGCGACTGCTTCAACGCCAACAATGTCAGCGGCTACTCCTATATCGACAACGAGCATGTCGGCGTCACCGTGGGCGCCAACCGCAAATACATCCTGACCACCATGTTCAACGCCCGCGACCTCGACTGGACACAAGTGATCGCCATTCGCTCCACGACCTCCTGGATTTGCACCGGCAACGGCTTGGGCGTGGAAGTGATCGGCGGCAATCCACGGCGCAACTATCCGATCACCGCCATCGAACGCGCGCCCGATGAAGCGCCGAACGCCGACCAGGGGAGTTGACACTCGAACTTCTGATTGATGTACGCGTTCCGCCATTCCGGGCGCTACAGGCGGACCGGGACCCATAGGCCCAAACGACCTCAGTCTGGCGCAAGTGATGCCGTTGCGCGCCGGGCATCGCTTCGCGGCTCGGAGTGACAGGGCTAAGAATCCTTGAATTCAGAAGCGCCGGTGGCTGACGTCACCCCATAATAGGCGCGGTACCATTCCACAAAGCGCGCCACGCCAACTTCGATCGGGGTCTTCGGCGAGAAGTCGAAATCACGCGTGAGATCGGCGACATCGGCAAACGTGGCGGGCACATCCCCGGGCTGCATGGGCAGGAAATGTTTGATCGCCTGCTTGCCGAGCGCGGCCTCGATGACGGCTATGAAATCGGTGAGTTTCACCGGCGAATGGTTGCCGATATTGTACAGGCGATAGGGCGCGTCCGATGAGGCTGGATCGGGTGCGCCGCCATCCCACGCCGGATTGGGCGCGGCGGGGCAATCGCCAACGCGCACCACCGCCTCGACGATGTCATCGACATAGGTGAAGTCGCGCGCCATCTCGCCATTGTTGAACACGTTGATTGGCTCTCCCGCGAGAATGGCCTTCACGAACAGGAAATACGCCATGTCGGGCCGGCCCCACGGACCATAGACGGTGAAAAATCTAAGGCCCGTCGTCGGCAGTCGAAACAGATGACTATAAGAATGGGCCATCAGCTCGTTGGCTTTTTTCGTGGCGCCGTAAAGACTGAGCGGGTGATCGACGTTTTGATGGGTCGAGTAGGGCAGCTTTGTCGCGGCCCCATAGACCGAACTCGAGGAGGCGTAGACAAGATGGCGGATTTCGCCGCGCCGGCAACTCTCAAGCAGGTTGAGAAAGGCATCGATGTTAGAGGCGACGTAAGCGTGAGGATCGCTCAGCGAGTGGCGCACGCCGGCCTGCGCGGCCAGATGATACACGATCTCGAACCTGTGCTCGGCGAACAATTCCGTGACCGCCCGCCGATCGGAGAGGTCAAGCCCTACGAAGCGGAAGTTCGCATGCGCCTCGAGTTCGCGCACCCGCGCCTGTTTTAGAGCGACATCGTAATAGGGCGTGAGGTTGTCGATGCCCACGACTGGGCGGCCCTCCGCCAGCAGCCGCGCGGCCAGGTGATAGCCTATGAAGCCAGCTGCGCCGGTCACCAGGACAGGAATCATGGGCTTGAAGCCTCGCGCGCCATTGCCAAGTCGCTTGCGCTCGATAGGCGCCGGGCGCGGCAAATGCAACTCTGCTTGCGCTAGCGCCCATCGCGTAGCGATCGTGTCGCAAATGCGGCAACGACGGCGCCCGCCAAAAGCATGCTCGCGTTCCACCATTCCTGCCAGGCGCCGAAGCTTACGTTCGCAATCAGGCCGTAGGCGGCGAGGGTCGCGCACGCGCTCGCGGCCGCGAATGGGCTGCGCGCCAGCGCGCGCGAGGCCGCCCAGCCGCCGGCGAGGATAGCGAGCGCCGCCAGCGCCGCTCCAACCAGACCGGTCTCAAACCATACCTGCAGGCTGGCGCTGTGAGGATGGAGCTGGATCGCCGGCGCCTCCGCTCCGCGCACCATGATCGTGTCGGTCACCGTCCGCGAGGCGTCCAAGCCGCGCCCAATCCAGGGCTGCTCGGCAATCCGCTGGCAAACGTAATCCCAGATGCCAGCGCGCGCAGCCAGGCTTGGCGGCAGGCGATCAACCAGAGTCTGGTTGGCGAGCAGCAAAGGTGTGGCGAACGGCGCCGCCATCATCCACGCCGCCAAGCCCCCGCTCACCAGCAGGATGGCGAAGCGCGGGGCCATGTAAGCCACGATGAAACCGCCCAGCCCGAAACCGTACGCCACCACGTTGGCGCCCTGATCGAACTGGAAAGCGAAAAAACCGCCCACGAACAGGGCGGCTATCGCCAATTGCGGCCGGCCAGCCCCAAAAGCTGCCCCCGCGACCGGCCAGACCAGCCCCAGAATCACCACGACCCCGCGCGCCGGGTTGCGCTCCACCAGCCAGTAGATCTGATCCGGCTGCACTGCCCGGTTGAGCGGCAGGCGCCCGAGCGCTTCCACAGCCAAGAGCAGCGCCATGACGACAAAGGCTGCCAGCGCCGACGCCCGTGTCAGCCGCCTGGATTCTGGGGTGGCGGCCGCAGCCGCTGCAAACAACAACCCCAGCACCATTGTAGCAACCAGTTTGGCGGACTGGGCATGACCCGCATAAGCGGACCACGCTGCCGATGCCGCCGCCCAGGCGGTGAAGGCAAGCAGCAACAACACCCACAAGGCTCTGGATTCAAACCCTTGCCGCACCAGCGAAGGACGGAATGAGAGTGCGCCCGCCGCCGCGATCATTGCCGGGATCGCCATCGCTCCGGCGGCCGCTGCGGCTGGAAGCAATGCGAAGAAGACCGCCCGCGCGCCCCCGCCGATTTTGAACTTGCCGCCCATTGGCCCATCCTTCACGCGGGGAGAGAGGCTTGTCACGGTCGCCACGGCGCTGGCAATCCCTGTGCATCGGACCTGAACATTCCCGAGCGGTAACAAAGGTTTCGCATCTTAATGCTTGGCGCCGGGGAAATTTTAGGCTTTGTTACGCCGGAGGCGCGCAAGGTCCGGGGCTGTACGCTTTGAGTGACGCCTGCGCGGGAGTGGCGCCATGAGGGAACCAACCGAGGATCAAGTGGCCGAGGAGCATTGGGTTGGCGGGTACGCGCGCGAAGTGCGCGAGACCGTGATCAAGTCCGCGCTCACCGGCGTTGCCGCCACGGCGCTTGCGGTAATGGTGGTTTCACCAGCGGGGTTTGGCGGCTTTATCGGCACCAGCTTGGCGTCGGGATTTGGCGGCAACGACAACATCGCGCCTGCTGACGATCCGTATGCAAATCTGCCGGCGTTTCCCGCGCCGCTCACCAGTTCCGAACTCGACCAAATTCGCGGCGAACTCGCGCGCACGAGCGTTGCGCTTGAGCTGACGCGTGCGGCGACAGCGGCGCGCATTGAGCATGTGCGCGCCATTGCCGAAAACGATGCCGGCTCCTCATTCGCTCCAGTCGATGCCGCGATCGTGGCGCCTGCGCCTGTGAACGCCGCGGCGGCAACCCCGGTTGTCAGTATTGCGGCCAGCGCGCCTGCGGCCGAGTTGCAACCGGGATTGGTTCCGGCCAATTATTCCGGCGGTGAAGGCGCGAACGGCTATCAAGGCAGCCACCAAGCGCTCGCCGACCTTATGTTCGCGCACGAGAATTTCTGATCCCTTTACGTATGAACGCGGGTTCGTGACAGCGTAAGCGTGTCACGCTAAAGGCGTTGGCGTGCGATTGCCTCACGCCTGAAGGGAAAGAAGAAAGATGCGGCATGTCGTCTTGCTGCTTGCGTTCGCCGCCTTCGTTATGGCCGCGCCCGCCCGGGCCGAGACCTATCGCCTGAACTACGAGGCCGCGGTGCTCAACGTTGTCGTGCTTGGGACCGCGAATTTCGAAGTCACCGCCAGCCCCACCCGTTACGCCGTGCGCGCGGGCTTGCGTACTTCCGGCATGGCGCGGCTGTTCGATCAGACAGAAATCACCGCGACCTCGACAGGGACAATATCGAGCGCCGGCATCGCCTGGACACGCTATGACCTCTCTCATGCATACGTGGGCAAGTTCCGCCGCATCCGCATGAACCGCTCGCCCAGCGGGGTGGAGGCCGACATCGTCCCGGCCTATGGCGACATGGGCGAGCCCCCGGCAAGTATGGTGCAGCGCGCCAATTCCTACGATCCCTTGACGGGGCTGCTCGCCTTGGGACGCCAGATCGGCGTCGCGCGCGCCTGCCGTGGCGCGGTCCTCATCTATGACGGCCGCCAGCATTACCGCTTGTCGGTGGCCACGCGCGGACAAGGCGCGTTCAACAGCGGCGGCTACAATGGCCCAGCGCTCAATTGCACCTTCCGCTACGAGCCGGTCGCGGGCTTTGAAGCGGATTTCAATCGCAGCGCCGTTCCGCTTGCCGATTCTTGGTTCGCGCTGCCGGCGCAGCCCGGATTTGCGGCGCCGCTTCGGCTCACGGTGCCAACCCCGCTCGGCGCCGCGCAGCTTGACCTGCGCGGCTATGAATCGCGCTGAGCGGCATAGCAAGGAAACCCATGACGCGCGTGCTCGTGACTGGCGCTTCGGGTTTCATCGGTTCAGCATTGGCGCCTGCGCTGGCTGCTGCTGGGCTTAGCGTTCGCATCGCCTCTCGCCGATCGTGCCCCGATGGCGAAGTTGTCGAAGCGGTTCGCGTGGGCGAGCTGGGAGGGGGCCATGATTGGTCGCGCGCGCTTGCTGGCGTGGACGCGGTGGTGCATCTCGCCGGCCCCGCGCACGCCCGCGCCAGCGAGCATGCATTGCGGGCGGCGATCGTGGATGGAACCGAAGCGCTTGCCGAGCAAGCGGTGTCAGCTGGCGTCGAGCGTTTCGTGTTCATGAGTTCGATCAAGGCTGGCGAGGGGCGCGCTGATGGCTATGGCGGCGCCAAACGAGCAGCCGAGGACGCGGTGTTGGCGCACGCCGGGTTGCGGCCGGTCGCGTTGCGGCCGCCGCTGGTGTTCGCCGCCAACGCCAAGGCGAACTTCGCCCGCCTCTTGCGCATCGCTGACACGCCGCTGCCGCTGCCATTCGCGGGCATCGACAACAAACGCAGCTTGATTTCGCTGCCATCCCTCGTGGCGGCGATCGCGGCGGTGCTGCGTGCGCCCGAGGGCAGGAGCGGGGTGTTCGATGTTGCCGACGACCCGCCCCTATCGACGCCCGAAATCGTCGCGGCGCTGCGCCGCGGTCTTGGGCGGCCTGAGCGGCAGTTCCGTGCTCGGGGCCTTGCTTCGCTTGCACCGCGCGCGTTGCGCGAAAGCCTGGCCGCCGATCCCGGCGCCTTTCGCCACGCCTATGCCTGGCGCGGGGAAGACGACGTGCGCGAAACGCTCGCAGCGTGCGCCGCTGCCTGGAAGGCGGCCCGATGACGGGCGCCAAGCTTCTCTTCCTCGCCACTGAGGATTGGTTCGTGCGCTCACACTTCATGGCGTTGCTGCGGCGGGCGCGCGAAGAGGGATATGAGGTCGTCGTTGCTGCGCGCTTGTCGGGCGCCGATCTCGAAGGCGGGCGCGCGGTCCATTTGCCGATCGAGCGTGGCGCGATCGGCCCCCGCGGGCTGGCGCGGGAGATTGGCGCGGTCCGCGACCTCGTGCGCCGCGAACAGCCTGACGTCGTGCACGCGATCGCGCTGAAGCCGATCGTGTGGGCGCTGCTTGCCGGGGGCAGCGCCGCGCGGGTATTGGCGCTCACCGGGCGCGGTTATCTCGCGGCGCGGCGCACGCCGGCGACCATGCTTGCGAGCGCGCTGATGGCGCGCTGGCTGCGCGCAGCTCTCTCCAGGCGCGGCGCGTTGCTGGTTGAGAACGAGGCGGACCGGCGATGGGTCGAGCACGGCGCACCGCTGCCGGATGCGCGCGCGATCACGATGCCAGGCGCCGGAATCGATCCCGCCATCTATGCGCCAGCGCCTGAAGCTCATGGCCCGGTTGTCGTCGGCATGGCTAGCCGGCTGGTGTGGTCGAAGGGGGTCGACATCGCAGTTGAGGCGGTAAGACAGCTCCGAAATCAGGGCGTTGATGTCATCCTTCGCATCGCCGGGGCGCCCGATGCCGACAACCCAGGGCGGGTCCGCGACGCCGAAATCGAACGTTGGCGCGCACATGCCGGCGTGGAATGGATCGGACGCGTTGACGACATGAACGCGTTCTGGGAGCGCGCCCACATCGCTTGCTTGCCTTCGCGCGGCGGCGAGGGCCTGCCGCGCACGCTGCTTGAAGCGGCCGCCTGCGGGCGGCCCATCGTTGCGAGCGCGGTTCCCGGCATCACCGATTTCGTCACCCCCGATATCGGCCTGCTTGCGCCGGCCAATGACCCAGCAGCACTTGCCGAAGCAATCGCGCGCTTGGCCGCCAACGCCGCTTTGCGAAAAGCGATGGGCCTCGCGGCGCGTGAGAAGGTGTTGACGGGTTATTGCGAGCGCCACGCAGCCGATTGCGCGGCGCGCGCCTGGGCGGCGGCGTTATTGATGCCGCCCGGGCCAGACTCGTCTTAGCTGCGCTGGCGTTGCGCTTCGCGCTGGCGCTGCGGAATCCACTCGCTGACCAATTGCTCCAGCACCGGGAGCGGAACTTCGCCGTGCAAGAGCACGACATCGTGAAAGCCGCGCAGGTCGAAGGCGGGTCCCAGCGCGCGGCGCGAGCGCTCGCGCAGGCGCACGATTTCGCGCCGCCCCAATTCGTATCCGCAGGCTTGCCCCGGCCACACCACATAACGGTCGACTTCGGTGGCGACCGCGCTCCAGGAATCACCGGTCGCGGCGATGAGGTAATCGATGGCTTGCTGGCGCGACCACCCTTTGGCGTGCAGTCCGGTGTCGACGGCCAGGCGCGCGGCGCGCCAAAGCTGCCAACGCAAATATCCGATCCGCCCAATCGGATCGTTGGCGTAGAAATTGAGTTCGTCCGCGAGTTGCTCGGCGTAGAGCCCCCAGCCTTCGCTGTAGGCGTTAAAGGTGATCAGCCTGCGAATGAGCGGGGCATCGTCGAGTTCGAGCGCGAGCGCGGTCTGGAAGTGGTGGCCGGGAACGGCTTCGTGGAAATCCTGCGTCGGCAGATCGATGCGGGTCATTTCGCGCAAATTGCGCAGATTGACGTAATAGATTCCGGGCTGTCCGCCCTCGATCGAGGGTCCGGAGTAAGAGGTGCCGGGTTGGCCGTCTTCGGCGAAGGCGGGCACGCGGCGCACTTCAAGCTTGGCCCGCGGCAAGCGCCCGAACCATTGGTCGGCGCGCGCCAGCACTCCATTCACGCGCTGCTGCACATCGGCCAGCAATTGGGCGCGGCCCTCTTCGGTTTCAGGATAGAGATAGCGCGGGTCGGCGCTCAGCTGCGCAAGGCGCTGTCCGACGGGACCTTCAGTCAAGCCGACGCGCCGCAGCGCAATGTCGAGATCGCGATTGAGCGCGGCCACGCGGCGCAATCCGATGTCGTGGATCTCATTCGGCGACAACGTCGTCGTGGTCTCGATGCGAAGCGCGGCAGTGTAGAATTCAACTCCGCGCGGCAGCCGTGTAACGGCGGGATTGTCATCGGCGCGGACGCGCTCGCCGCGCAAGAATTGCGCCGCGCGCTGGTGGGCGGGAACCACATGATCGCGCACGATTTGTTCCGCTCGGGCGAGATAGCCGAGATGTCGCTGCTCCAAGGCCGCGCGCCGCGTGGGGGCGGCTTCGCGGGGGGGGAGCGTTTCGAGCTTGTGGCGCAGGCTGGTCACATAGGGCTGCGCCAGGACCGGGGTGGCGATCACGCCGTCGAGCAAAGCCAGCGTGTCGTCGATGATGAACAGGGGCGGGCGGATGCCGCGCAATGCATCGGCGCGCGCGCGCTCGGTCTCCTGATCGATGGCTTGCGCCGCCGCGCGCAGCCGCCGCAGATATGCCTCGGCGTCCGCATTGCTGGCGATGGCGTGCCGCTCGTCGAGAAATGCAGGCAGGTTGATGAAGGCGCTGTCGAGCTGGTTGAGCACGTAAGGCTTGAGGCTACCCAGCGAGGAAAACTCGCCGTAATCAAATTCGGCCCCGGCGGCCGAGTTGGCGAATTGACTCTCGAGCACCGCAAGGGTCAGCCGTTCGGCCTCGCTCAGTCCCGCTGGCGACAACCCTCGCAATTCGGCGTAACGACGGACCGCAGCGCTGCGGCGGGCCTCAAGCGCAATCGCGGAGCGGTCGTCCAGGCGGTCCCCGTAGGGGCCTCCGGCGACCTCGGGGGCAATACTGGCCTGGCTCGCGAGTTCAGGGCTGTCTGCCAGGATTTCCCGCGTCCAGTCCGAGAGCTTGCCTTCGAAAGCAGTCATGGGCTCGGGACGCCTTGGCCCGCATCCAGCAAGCATCAGCGCCGCGGCCAGGCCCGCTATGACCAACCCTCGCTTGTTGGCCATTGGTTTCACCCCCTGCCGGCGGCGCCGGCTCGCCAGCGTCCCAAATTTTGAAGGGAGAAATTGAGATTCGCCATTCTCGAGGCCAGCCATAGCACGCGTTGCGCTGGGGAAAAGCACCCAAGTGGCCCCTTGTCTTGCGCTCTCCTGTTGCGATTGGGCCCCATTCGTGGTTGGAGAGCCGTCCGTTTCTAGGGAACCAGCGGAGAAACCCATGACGACCGCCGGCGGCGGCGCCCAGACCCTGGGCCAGATACTCTTCTATCGCCAACTCGAGCCGCTTTCGCACGAAAAGCACCGCTCCCTTGGTGTAAGCCAGGTGGCCAATCCGTTCTCGTTCTTGGCGGATACCCATTTGGTGCCGTTGACCGTGGACGAATTCGGCCTCGCGGCCGTTTGTTATCCCATCATTTTCGACACCCAAACGAAGACGCCGCTTGCAGTCATGGGGCTGCGGCCCGGGATGAACGTGTTCCTGGGCGCCGACGGTTCGCTCGACCCTGAGGTGTATCTGCCAGCGTTCGCGCGGCGCTATCCGTTCCTGCCAGTGCTTGCCGGCAACGGGCAAGCGCCGCAGCAACCGCAACCTGGCGCCGAGGGTGACCGCGTGCTGGTTTGCATCGACCGCGCCGCCAAGATGCTTTCGAGCACGCCTGAACTGCCGTTCTTCGAAGGCGACCAGCCTTCGCGCTACACTCAGGACGCCATCCAGTTCTGCCGTGAGTTCGACATGCTCGGCCGCCGCACCCAGGAATTCGTCAAGCTGATGGATCAGCACGGCCTGTTCGAGTTGACCCCGCTTGCGCTGCCCAAGGCGAAGCCGGACGGCACGCCCGACGAGCCGATGAAGCTCGGCGAATATCTGCGCATTTCCGAGCAAAAGCTCAACGCGCTGCCGAAGGAGACGTTCCTGGAGCTACGCGACAAGGGCGTAACCGCGGTCATGCACGCTCACCTTCTGTCGCTCGGCCTGTGGCCAAAGATTCTCTCCCGCGCCGCCCGCATCCAGGCGGCGACGCCACTGAGCAACTGAGTTTGGCGTAACCAACACGGCCCGATGGCCGTATTTCAGGCCGCGCCTTGGATCTCCCATGGCGCGGCCTTGTCGTGTAAGGCGAATACATGGGGCGCTTGGCAGCGTTGATTTTGGCGTTGGCGGCGCTGGCCTCGCCTGCCATCGCGCAGCCGGCGCGCACAGCAAACGTTGAAGCTCAGCTGCATTCCTCGCGCGCTGCGATCGCTCCCGGCGAGCGCTTCACTGTCGCGCTGCGGCAAACCATCCGCGAGAGTTGGCACACTTATTGGCGCAATCCGGGCGCGGCGGGCGAGCCCACCGAGATCGCGTGGCGGCTGCCCCCTGGGTGGACGGCAAGCGAGATACGCTGGCCGACGCCTCACGCCATCCCCTTCGAGACGCTGATCAATTACGGCTATTCCGAAGAGGTGTTGTTGCCGGTGGATCTGATCGCCCCGGCGAACGCGCGGTCCGGGCAGAATATCACCTTGAACGCACACGCCACCTGGGTGGTCTGTTCCAATATTTGCGTGTTCGAGGAGGGCGACCTGTCGCTGCCGCTGCGCGTGGAAGCGCAAGGGCGCGACGACCCAGTTTGGGGCCCGCGCATCGCCGCCGCGGTCGCGGCGCTGCCGACGCCGTTCGACGCCAACGGCCCGTTGCGCGCCCGTGTGACGCATGGGCAGCCGCCGCGCCTGTCCATCGCTTTACCCGGCGAAACGCTCGGCGACCCTTATTTCTTTCCCTACAGCCGCGACACCATAGATCCCTCGGCGCCGCAAAATCCGAGCTTCGGCAGCGCCGGAATCAGCTTCGATCTGGTCGGCGGCGTTGACGAGCATATCGGCGCCGCGCCGCTGAGCGGTGTGGTCGCATTCACCGACGCCGCTGGAAGCGCGCGCGCATTTGAAGTCATTGCCGAGCCAGGCGAGCCGTTGGCGAACACCTCCGGCGCCCGATCGCTGGAGGCGCCGGGCCTGGATGCTGTGGCATTGCTCGCCGCGGCGGGCTTGGCGTTCCTGGGCGGGCTCATCCTCAACATCATGCCATGCGTGCTGCCGGTGCTCTCGGTGAAGGCGCTGTCTCTGGCCGGGGGAGCGCATTCCGGGGAGGCGCGCCGCCATGGCGTGTTTTATTTCGCTGGCGTGATGGCGACGTTTCTGGCGCTGGCCGGCGTGCTGGTGGCGCTGCGCGGTGCGGGCGCGGCCATTGGCTGGGGTTTCCAGCTGCAGGCGCCTTGGGTGAACGCGGCGCTTGCGCTGCTGTTCTTCAGCATCGGCCTCAACCTGCTCGGCGTCTTCAACCTCGGCGGCGGCGTTCAAAATCTGGGCGGACGCCTCAGCGGACGCGGCGGCGATGCCGGCGCCTTCTTCACCGGCGCGCTGGCGGTGGTTGCAGCGACGCCGTGCACGGCGCCGTTCATGGCCGGCGCCATAGGCGCGGCGCTCACGCAATCGGCGGCGACGACGATGGTCATCTTCGCCGCGCTCGCGCTCGGGTTTGCGCTGCCAATGACGGCGCTAGCATTCGCGCCGGCGCTGCAGCGCATGATCCCCAAGCCCGGCGCCTGGATGGAGCGCGCCAAGCAGGTGCTCGCCTTCCCAATGTTTGGCGCCGCGGTGTGGCTCGCCTGGGTGCTGGCCGAGCAGACCGGGCCGTTGGGCGTCATGGCGCTGCTGGCGATTGCCGCGGCTTTAGCGTTCGCCATTCACGTAGGGCGCTGGGGCAGGGTGTGGCTTGCTATCGGGCTGGCGGCGCTGGCGCTGACGGCGGTGTTCGCCTGGCGGCCGCTGCTTGGCGTGGAAAATACGCGTGCAATCGCGTGGGAAGTCTGGTCGCCGGCGCGCGTGGAGGCGCTGCGCGCCGAGGGCAGGCCGGTGTTCGTGAACTTCACCGCCGCCTGGTGCGTGACCTGCAAGGTCAACGAAGGCGCAACGCTGGCAAGCCCGCGCGTGCGCCGCGCCTTCGAAGCGGCGAAGGTGGCCATGCTGCAGGCCGATTGGACCAATCGCGACAGCACTATCGCCAATGCGCTCGCCGAACATGGGCGCGCCGGCGTGCCGCTCTACCTCTATTACGCGCCGCGCAATGGTGCGCCGATTGTGCTGCCGCAGATCCTGAGCGAAGATTTGATGTTGAATTTGGTCGAAGGAGGCGAACGATGAAATTGTCCAAACGTACTTTGCTGCTTGGCGCGGGTGTTGCCGTGCTGGCGGGCGGCGGCGGCTATGCGCTGCTGAGTCAACCAGCCGAGGCCGCGGTGGCTACCGGAGGGCCAGCGCCGGCATTCTCCGTGCAGGACGCTAACGGCGCCACGCGCACGCTGGCGGAATTCGCAGGCCGTACGGTGGTGCTGGAATGGACCAATCATGGTTGCCCGTATGTCCGCAAACACTACGATTCCGGCAACATGCAGGGTCTGCAGCATGAAGCCGCCGCGGGCGGCGCGGTGTGGCTGCAAGTGATCTCCTCCGCACCTGGCGCACAGGGACATCTCGACGGCCCCGGCGCGCTGGCGCGCGTGGCCACCGACAATGCGCATCCCGCCGCCACGCTGCTCGATCCCAGCGGCGCAATGGGCCGCGCCTACGGCGCGCGCAACACCCCGCACATGTTCACCGTCGGCGGCGACGGGCGCGTGCTCTATCAGGGCGCGATCGACGACCGTCCCTCGGCGCGGCCGGCGACACTCGAAGGCGCGCAGAATTATGTGCGCGCGGCGCTGGCCGACATCGCCGCCGGCCGGCCGGTGGCGGTGGCCGAAACCACGCCGTACGGATGCAGCGTGAAGTACGGGTGAGCAGGCGCCGTGCCAGGAACAACCCTCTCCCCCTAATCGGCAGGGCAATCGCATTTGCATTTCGCGGCGCGGGATTGACGTGGCGCGTCGTGTTTGAGCGCCTCCCCTCCCCCTTG
>JAKFYF010000227.1 GCA_021731005.1 Hyphomonadaceae bacterium | reverse complement strand
GCTCCCGGCGCAAAACGCGGTCTATACCCCCGCCACCCCAGGGTGCGGGCGCGTAGCTCAGCGGGAGAGCACTACGTTGACATCGTAGGGGTCACAGGTTCGATCCCTGTCGCGCCCACCATGAAATCAAGCACTTAAGCGCTACGTCAAGGAGGAGTCCGAGCTTCAGCTAGCGCCCGGCTAGCATGCAAACCGCAAGCGGAAGCACGTTGCGACAGCGTGCAACGAAATCCGCCACCGCGACGCGCGCCAGGCACCTTTGCTTTCATATGTCCCTTGCACGACGCGCCGCAGGCCGTCGTGCTTATTGTTGGAGTCCCTCGCCTCGACGCATTCAGAACGACAGCGCGCGCAAGCCGCAGTCAAGGACCGCGCGCCAGCGCGGCTTGCTTGTTCTTGACGGCGGCGAGCACGCTGTCAGCTTCTTCGGCGAAGGCGAATTAGCGCGTGCGAACATATCCCTCCGGCAACTCGTCGCCCGGCTGTGGGGACTCGCCGCCTGGACGATCTAGCAATTCCAAGGCCTTTGCCACATCGGCGCGGGCGCGCCGTTCCGCGAAAAAACTGCCCGTTCGCTCGCGTTCGATCTCAAACGCCACTGCGCGCGTCACAAACGCCTCGATGCTCTCGCCTGCCGCCTTGGCGGCGTTCTCGGCCTCCTTGGCGAGCATTTCAGGCAATTGGATGTTTACCGACATGGGGTCACGGGCCTCTTCGTAGCTCAGACAATATCACATGGGGCGTCAGCGTCCTAATTCCCAGAAGTGAGCAGGGATCGGCCAAATCACGTTCATTAGCCGTTACAACCACATCGGCGCCTGCATTGAACGCCCCTTCAATGACCAGATCGTCGCCCGGATCAGGCGACATCGGGCGCAGCCGCCACCAGATCGGCGCCTCGGCCATCGCCGCCGTCAATGCGTCCAGCACGACCATGGCTTGATCGCGCGTGAAGCCGGCCGCCTGCAGGTGTTCAGGGCGCGTGACCACGGCCTCGTACTCAAGGAGCAGCGCAGTCGATGCAGCCGCGGACAGGTCGCCGCGCAAAACTCGTCGCACTACTTCCGCCGAAGCGCCGGTTCGGCTGCGCACCGCGGCGACCACGACATTCGTGTCCAGAACCAGCTTCACGGGGGGAGCCTACCGCGATTCTCGGCAATATTCGCTGGTTGAGCGATGCGCCCTTCCGGCCGCCCATTCGTCGAGCACGCGGTCGATGTAGCGCACCAAGCGCGGGCCGTACTTCACGAAGGGCGGGCCTTCGCCAGTGACGCGCCAGCGATTGAGTGTGTGCTTTGAAATTTTCAAGCGCGATGCGGCTTCCTCGACGGTGAGCAAAATCTCGGCGGACATGCGTTCTCCTTGTCGCTTGCGGCGCCGAATTCGACGCTGCGCATGGTTAAGGAGAACGCCCACAATGCAGTCTCACCAGCGCTTTCTTCCAAAGTTTGAAAACTCGATTTGCCGATGAAACGCGTAACCGTTTCCGTGTGTTTCCCGACGCGGATCAAGCTGTCTCACGAAAACCCTTGCCGCCCGCCCTTGTCCCTTATTGTCCCATATTAGCCCAGCGCCATGATTCGCGCGGGCGGTGAAAACTGAAATTGGCGGATCGACCGAGATTCGGTCGGGCTCAACGCTTGGCGCCGTTTCGTCGCCCGCCCCGCCATCGATTAACGCCGCGACGCGGATAGTGTGAGCGCCGGCGGTCGCGGCGACGCCGTTCAGCGTATGCGCCGCGGTGAGCGCGATGGCAGCGCCGTTGACGGTGAGCGTATCGGCGGCGGCGGTTCCGGTGATCGCGTCCTTCGACGCGGTGCCGATGAGCCCGCCGAGGATGTAGCCGATAAACGCGCCTATGAAGGCACCGACAGGCCCGGCGAACGACCCCAGGTTCAGCGCCAAGGCTTGGAAGCTGGTTGCCGTGCCGCCGCTGAGGATCGCGCCAACGCCCGCCACGTAAATACCGCCGACGGCCGATCCAAGCGACGCCCCGATCTGACCACCAATGGTGTCGAATTGTACAAGCTTGGAGGCGAGGTAGGAGCCGAGGAACGATCCGACAGCGTTCAGGTAAATGCCGGAATTGTTGAGCCCTGCATTCCACGGTGGTTTGGCGCCTGGCGGCAGCGCGACCCCGGGCGCCACCGCAACGGCTTGCGTTGTGCTGGCGACGGCCTGCCCAGCCGAGTTGAGGAGATTGCCGCCAGCGTTCGTGAAATACTGGACGTTGTTTATCGTTACCTTGAAAACCGTGAACAGATTGTCCGCGATCTGGCCAATGGCGGCGTCCAGTCGAAGCTCCACGGACGCCGCTGGGGACGACTGACAGATTGCGGCGCTCTTGCCATCACACGGCTCCTGTCCAAAGAAATTTATCGATCACTGTGCGGGATTCCGCCGGATCACGGCCGCAAATGCCGGTCACGCCGGCCTTTTCGCAGGCCTCCAAAAGGGCGTGAGAGAAGAACAATCGACCGGTGAACAGGTCGCAGAAGCAATGCACCGAAGCTGGCAAATCAGAGCGGATATAGATGCCGTCTGGATAGGTCGCGCCGCCGAACGCGAGCCCGTTCGGGCCCGCCGGATACTTGATCAGTGACACATTGGTGCGTTCGAGATCGATCGCGTCCAGCTGGCGCAAAAACAAACCGAGATAGAAACTCCGCCCTATGTCGACACCCTCTATCGTCGCACGGCGCATCTCCACACCTTCAGGATCGAGCTGCGCCAAAGTCTGGGCGAGCGGCTCACCCCAAGCATAGGCGCCGCTCCCGCCAAGTCGGTAGAGGTGCCCGACAGGACTTTTGCCTGGAAAAAATCTAAAAACCGGCTGCTCGATGTCGTGAACGCTTACATACGGCCCGTAGCGTGTCTTGGCCTCCGCTTCTCGACCCTTGTTAAGCCAGCGAAGCGAGCCGCTATCGATGCGACCGTCCATCTGAACCCACCAGAACCTTGGATCAGCACCGGAGGGTTCAATCCTCCGCCGGTGCTCCCGCTTTTCTCCAGGCGCGAGTTCCTCGAGCATTCGCTGGATCGGCGTGTCTTCAAGCTCTTGCATCCCTACCTCTCCCGTCCCGCTTCCTCGACGCGGCGTTGCAGCGGCGAGAGCAGGAATTCGATGATGCGGCGGCGCCCGGTTTTTATTTCTGCTGTCACAGACATCCCTGCTGAGATCGGCGTGGTCCGGCCATCGACGTTAAGCGCGAATTGAGACAATTCAACCCAGGCCCCTGGCTCGGAAACCCATTGGTCTCCATCCATTCGCCAAGATTGGTGAGCACCGATTGCAGCGTCGACGAAACCACGTCGCATTTTCATCGAGCACGTTGTCGATGCCCTGGCCGAAATTGAGCGCCGCTGTGGGCGGCTGACAGATTGCGGCGCTCGACCCATCGGACGGCTCCTGTCCAAAGAACTTTATCGATTACAGTGCGGGACTCCGCCGGATCACGGCCGCAAATGCCGGTCACGCCGGCCTTTTCGCAGGCCTGTTGGCGGCGTGATCCGGCCGGGGGTGGTGGGCGACGCCGAGATCGGCGAGCACGAAGCCCGCCGCCATCTCCAAGCACATTTCCTCGGCGGCGTAGGAACATGATCCGAAGCGGGCCGTGAGGTCGCGGCCGAGACGATGCTCGGCGCCGGTGGCGTGGCTGCATTCGTGAATCGCCACCTGCAGCGCGGCTTCACCGATTTGCGATCGTATGGTCCGCCCCGCATGGCGAGCTACAATGAGGAATCGCCCTATACGGCGGTCTCTGACATCATCATGCACAACGGCGTACGCCCGCCCGCGGCCAGCGCCTTCGACGCGCGCACCGTGCAAGCCAATCTGGCCGCGCGCGAACGCCGCCCGTCTAAAGTGCATCGGCCCTCTTAAGGGGGTTATCGGCGCGCGGGTGCGCGCGGCGCGCCTGCGCGGTTTGGCGAGATCGGCCGCGCGCTGCCCTAGGCGCGCTTCACCCGCAGCAGCAGCACCTGCCCCGCCAGCACCAGCGCGACGCCGCCGAGTGCTGCCAGCCCCCAGGTTTTTGCTTCAAACAAGCTCGACACCAGCATCGCCACCGGCGGGGTTAGCGCTGAAATATAGGAGGCGGTTCCGTAGCCGCGCCGGCGCGCCAGCCCGAAATAGAGCAGGAACGCGACCACCGAGCCGTTGATCGAGAGATGCAGCAGCGAGAGCGCGTAGCCCCATGTGGGCTCGAACGCCCACGCCTTGCCGGTCGCGAGCGCGAACAACACGAGGCCGCAAACGCCATACCCCATGCCCCAGGCGGTGAAAGCGGCAACACCGACGCCGGCCACCTCGCCCCGCCGCGCAAAAACATTGCCGAACGAGGCGGCGATCACCGCCGCAAGCGTCAGGCCGATTCCAGAGAGCGCGCGCGCGTCCATGTGCGAAGAGGTCAGTTCCTCCCAGGAGAGAAATCCGACGCCCAGCACGCCAAGGCCCGCGGCGAGCCACCCTAGCAGCGGCGCGCGTTGGCCGAACACCAAGCGAAAGATCACCAGATTCGTGAACGCCATCGCCGCGAACACGACCGCGACGACAGCCGATGTCACACGCTCCTCGGCCCAGTACACCAGCGAATAATTCAGCAAGAAATTGCACAACCCCGTGCCAAGTGCTGCGCCATGTTGCGCGCGCGTCAGCACCAGCGTCTCGCCGCGAAACGCGCACCATGCAAAGAGCAGCGCCGAGGCGAGCCCGAAGCGGTAAACCAGCGAAATCACCGGATCGACCACGCCGAATTGCAGCGTGATGGCGTACCAAGTGGTGCCCCAAGCCAGCGTGCATATGGCGATGGCGGCCACATCGGCCCAGCGCGCCTTTGCCGCCGCTCCCGCACTGGCGGCGTCAGCGCTCATGTCGTTTCCCTCAAGGTTCTCATCTTAGGGGAGATTCCAGCGTTTGTCTCAATCTGGAACGCGCCATTCGCGGTTTTGGCGAAAGCAGCTCAGGGCGCCTTTTGCGACGAGCGCTGAATTGACCCCCGGCGCCGGCAGGCCTACTTTTAGAACTGCAGATCGGCGGCGCTTCCTGGGGGCGGAGCCCGGTTCTGGAGCGCTCCGCGCTGCGCGGTTTCGACCTCGATTTCGATCCTCAGGGAGGCGCGCCCATGCGCATACAAGTCGCCGGACGGCATATGGATGTCGGCGAAGCGTTGAGAACTCGAATCGAAGGCGACCTCGCCCAGAGCGTCAGCAAATACTTCAACCGCGCCACCGATGCGGTAGTCACGGTCGCCAAGAACGGCGGCGCCAAGAACGGCGTTGAAGTAGATTGCACCGTGCATCTGGCGTCGGGCATTTCGCTGCAGTCAGAAGGTTACGGCGCCGATGCCTACATTGCTTTCGGCGCCGCCATGGAAAAGCTTGAAAAGCGTGTGCGGCGCTACAAGAGGCGACTGCGAAATCACCATGGCGACAGCAAATCTCCCCTTCCCGCCGAGGCCGCGTCGGCGTATGTGCTGGCCCCGTTAAAGGAAGAAGACGATACCGGCGCCGACGCGTTGGAAGCGCCCCTGGATGCGCCGCTGGTGATAGCGGAAACCAAGACGGCGGTGCGCACGATGACGGTGTCCACAGCCGTCATGCAATTGGATCTATCGGAGAACCCGGCGCTTCTGTTCCGAAACGCCGCACACGGGGGTCTGAACCTTGTCTACCGGCGCTCAGACGGAAATGTCGGCTGGATCGACCCCGACCGGGGCGCGCCCCACCCCTCCTAAAGCCCTCAGGCGTGGCGCCGCTCCTGCAAGCGGCGGAGTTAAGATGAACGACCTCAGCGACCTTCTCGCTCCCGACGCGATCATAGTGCGCCTGCCCGCCACGTCGCGGCGCCATGCCCTGCAGGCGATGACCGACGCGCTGGCGAAGGCGGCGGGCGTCGATGCGCGCGCCGCCTTCGAAGCAGTGCTGATGCGTGAGCGGCTGTCCGGCACCGGCATGGGCGAAGGCGTCGCCATTCCGCACGCGCCAGTCGCCGGGATTACGCGCCCGACCGGCGCATTCGCACGCCTGGAGACGCCACAGGAATTCGACGCCCTCGATGCGCGCCCGGCCGACCTGGTATTCATGTTGCTCGCCCCGCCCGACCGCGGCGGCGATCATTTGAAAGCGCTGGCGCGGGTCTCGCGTCTCCTGCGCCGGGCCGACGTGCGCGAAAAATTGCGCGCGGCGCGCGGCGCGGAAGAGATCTACGCGGTGTTCGTCGGCGCGGTGCGCAGCGACGCGGCATGATGAGCGGCGCAAACCGGCTGTTCTCGTATTTCCCATTGCTGTTGACCGTCGCCGCGTTCCTTGCGCTCGGCGTATTCGCGGCCTGGCCGAACGGCTGGAGCGGCCTGCTGGTCGTGTTCGTGATCTATCTCTTGCCGCCGATGGTGCTGCGAATCATGCTGCGCTGGGCGCCGCTCAAGCCGGGCGTCATCGCCATCAACGAGCGCACTTTCTGCTCCTGGCTCGCCAGCCACCACATCCAAGCCTTCTACGACGCGCTGCCTTACCTTGAATCGCTGTTGCGTGTGATCCCGGGCTTCTACTCGGCGTGGCTGAGGATGTGGGGCTCGCGCGTGGGCTATGGCGTGGATTGGCCGGTTCGCATCGACGTGCTCGACCGCGAGATGATGGACATCGGCAATCGCGTCGTATTTGCGCGCGAAGTGGAGCTTTCCGGGCATGTGCGCCAGAAAACCGAAGCCGGCTTGCGTGTGCTGGTGCGCCCGGTGCGGATCGGCAGCCACGCTTTCGTCGGCTCGGGCGTGCGCATGGGGCCCGGCGCGGTCGCGCCCCACGACGCTAACGTGCCGGCGCTCACCGTGATCGACGTGAACGAAACGTTCGGCGAACCGCGCAGGCACCACGCTTTGCCCGTGGAAGCGGAGTTCGCGCTCGGGTGAGGGTTTTGACAGATCTGCCGCCTACCCATTTGCACCGGGTACATCGCCTCGGCGAGGATCATCCGGATTCATCAGCGCCACGTCGTACAGAATGCCGCCTTCCGCATGCCGCCGCGTGACAACCACCGCTTCGCTGCTTACACGCCCCAAGTTGATCTCGCGATCCGGCAACACAGCGATAGCGACCTCGCCTTGCCAAACAATAAGGAAGCCGTCGCCGCGCAGTGCGTTTTCGGCAATTCGTTTGATTTGCTCGTAGTAAGGGGGCGTCCGCCAGGCATCTGCACGCGCCGGATCGAGCTGTATGTCCACGCGCCGGGCGTGGTGCGCATAGGTCATGACCATGCCGCAACTCGAAGGACGCCATTCTTCCCCAAGCTCTGAACTTCGCCGATAGTCGCAGTAAAACGCCTCGCACTCCGGCGGGCGCGCGTCGTAGATCTTGCATCCCCGTTTGGGTTCGCAGTGTTGGCACCATTTAAGCCGTGGCTTCGAAAGCGCCGGCACGCGCATCACAAGGCAGCACAACGTGCATCCATCACAGGATCGCCCTGGCGCCAAGTGTAATGTGTCGGTCATCGTATGAGCCAAACGGACATCCCATCGCACAGCTAACACGCGCCGGGCTCTCGTGCAATGTTGGGACATTGCATCCACGTGGGGCGTCGGACAACAAATGGACCGCATCGCCATTCAGAATCCGCAATGCGCGTCCGACTAAACTCGAAATCCGTCGCTTTAGGCTCCCTCCAGCTTCACCAACATCGCACCCTCGCTCACCTGCTCGCCGGCGCGGGCTTTCAGTTCGCTCACCTTGCCGTCGAACGGCGCAGTGAGCATGTGCTCCATCTTCATCGCTTCGAGCACCAAGAGCGCATCGCCCTTCTTCACTTTGGCGCCAACCTTCACATGCACCGCCACGATCTTGCCCGGCATCGGCGAAAGGATAACGCCATCGCCGACAGCGGCTTCGCCCTCCGCGCACTCACCGGTGTCGAGGGTGAACGCATAGGCCTCGCCGCGCTCGAACACGACGAACGCATCGCCATCATGCGCGCCCCACCGGATCGCGTGACCGACAGGTGCAATCTCAATACGTTCGCCATTATAACGCAGACTGACGCGTGCGTTGGACGTGGCGTTGACACGAAAGCCCTCCAGGCGCGCCCACGGCGAGGCCCAGACGTGCGCCGGACGGATCGCAATAGGGGAAGAACTGGCCAAGAGCTGCATGAATTGCCGCGCGGCCCTGGTGAGCGCAGCCGCGCTTGGCGGCGGCATTTTCGAGAGTTGATCGCCGCGCGAGCCGATAAATCCGGTATCGACTGCCCCTTGGAGGAAGTCCGGCTCGGCGAGGCATCGGCCGATGAAGCCGGCATTGGTCTTCACCGGCCAAACACAAACAGCGTCCCATTCCTGCGTCAGTCGGGCGATAGCGTCGCTGCGCGTGGCGCCGTGCATGACGATCTTGGCGATCATCGGATCGTAGTGCTGACTGATCTCGTCGCGCTCCTCCACCGCGGAATCCACGCGGGCGCGATCCTCGGCCATGTCGGGGAAACGCAACGTGTGCAGAGTGCCGGTGCTGGGCAGGAATCCCGCGTCCGGATTCTCCGCATACAGCCGCGCCTCGATGGCGTGGCCGTTGATCCGCAAATCCTCCTGCTTCAGCGGCAGCCTCTCCCCGCTCGCCACCCGCAGCTGCCATTCCACCAAATCCTGGCCGGTGATTTCCTCCGTCACCGGGTGCTCGACTTGCAGGCGCGTGTTCATTTCCATGAACCAGATGCGATCGGCGCGCAGACCCTCGCTGGCGTCGGCGATGAACTCGACCGTGCCGGCGCTGACGTAATTCACCGCGCGCGCCGCTTTCACCGCGGCGGCGCAGAGCGAAGCGCGCGTGGCTTCGTCCATGCCCGGCGCGGGCGCTTCTTCGATCACCTTCTGGTGGCGGCGCTGCAGCGAGCAATCGCGCTCGAACAGATGCACAACGTTGCCATGGCCATCGCCGAACACCTGCACCTCGATATGGCGCGGGCGCTGCACGTACATCTCCAGCAGCACGCGATCGTCGCCGAACGCGGCGGCCGCTTCGCGCTTGGCGGATGCGAGCGCTGCCTTGAACTCGGCCTTCTTTTCGACCTTGCGCATGCCCTTGCCGCCGCCCCCGGCGACGGCTTTGATGAGCACCGGATAGCCGATCGCGTCGGCTTCAGTTTGCAGACGCGCTTCGCTTTGATCTTCGCCGAGATAACCGGGCGTCACCGGCACGCCGGCTTCGGCCATGAGTTTCTTGGCGGCGTCTTTGAGGCCCATGGCGCGGATGGAATCCGGACGCGGGCCAATCCAGATCAGGCCCGCATCGAGCACGGCCTGCGCGAAATCGGCGTTCTCGGAGAGAAAGCCGTAGCCGGGATGGATCGCCTCCGCGCCGGTTTGCTTCGCGGCGGCGATGATCTTCTCGCCGCGCAAATAACTTTCTTTCGCCGGGCTCGCGCCGATATGCACGGCCTCATCGGCCTCGCGCACGTGCAACGCTTTCGCGTCGGCGTCGGAATAAACGGCGACCGTGCGCACGCCGAGACGCTTGGCGGTGCGGATGACGCGGCGAGCGATCTCGCCGCGGTTTGCGATCAAAACACTTTTCAGCATGTTTCGCTCCCGCTCCCCCTCGATGGGGGAGCTGTCACGCGCAGCGTGACTGAGGGGGTGAGGCCTGCAAGCGTTTCCAGAAGAGCCTTCGGAGGCTTCAACTTCAGCGCCAGCGCGCGCACCCCCTCCGTCGTTCGCTGCGCGAACGACACCTCCCCCATCGAGGGGGAGGCGGGTGCATTGCGTGCAGTGCGCGCCGCTTCCCTTCTCCCTTGCGGAGAAGGGAGTGAGGAGTGGTTGGCCGAAGGCCACTCGATCGCGGAGCGATCAAATCGACGAACGGGATGAGGGACGTGCAAACACGCCCGCCCCTCACCCCACCGCTGCGCGGCGACCCTCTCCGCAAGGGAGAGGGTGGGACCGCGTGCAATCCCCACAAATTTCTCCGTCATCCCGGACGCGCGCAGCGCGATCCGGGACCCAGGGGATAGAAGAGCGCGGCGCTCGCCCCTGGGTCCCGGCTCTACGGCGCTTACGCGCCTCCGGCCGGGATGGCGGTTGTGGATGGGGATGAAGCGGCGGGCGATCTCGCCACGGTTGGCGATGAGGACGGATTTCAGCATGCATCCTCGCGAACCACGATTTCGTCACCGATGGAAACTTCACTTCGGTCGACGCCAGACACGCTGTAGCTCAGTTTACTGCGATCCACGTTCGGACCAGCGGCGAAAATATAGCTCAATTTGATTGGCACCTCGCGGCCATCAGGCTTTCTGAGCAAGGCAGAAAAATGCACCGGCCGTTTGACGAGTTCGTCACTTCTGCCGAGTACAATTGTTGCGCCGGGAAACGCGTCAAATACAAATACTGCCTCGATCTGATGGGCCATCCTCTACATCCTAAACACGCCAAAGCGCGTCTCCGGTATCGGTGCGTTCAGCGAAACTGAGATCGCCAGCCCGAGCACGTCGCGCGTCTGCGTTGGATCGATGATGCCGTCGTCCCACAATCGCGCCGTTGCGTGATAGGGATCGCCCTCTAGCTCGTAGCGGTCGCGGATCGGCGCTTTGAACGCTTCTTCTTCGGCCTTCGACCAGCTCTCCCCCTTTGCCTCCATCCCATCGCGCTTCACCTGCGCGAGTACGGACGCGGCCTGCTCGCCGCCCATCACGGAGATGCGCGAGTTCGGCCATGTAAAGAGAAACCGCGGCGAGTATGCCCGCCCGCACATGCCGTAATTGCCGGCGCCGAAGGAGCCGCCGATCAGCACTGTGAACTTTGGCACTTCGGCGGAAGCGACCGCCGTCACCATCTTGGCGCCGTCCTTGGCGATGCCGCCGGCTTCGTACTTGCCGCCGACCATGAAGCCGGAAATGTTCTGCAGGAACACCAGGGGTATGCCGCGCTTGCAGGCAAGCTCGATGAAATGCGCGGCCTTCTGCGCGCTTTCCGAGAATAGAATGCCGTTATTGGCGAGGATCGCCACGGGATAGCCCCAGATGCGGGCAAAGCCGGTGACGAGCGTGGGCCCGTAGAGCGGGCGGAATTCGTCCAGCTCGCTGCCATCGACGATGCGCGCGATCACTTCGCGCACATCGTACGGCGTGCGCACATCGTCGGGGATGACGCCGTAAATGCTGTCGGCGTCGTAGGCCGGCGCGATCGGTTCGCGCAGGTCGAGGCCGACCTGCTTCACGGTGTTCAAGTTCGCAACGATGCGGCGCACCATATAAAGCGCATGCGCATCGTCCTGCGCGAGGTGATCGACGACGCCCGATTTGCGCGCGTGCAGATCGCCGCCGCCGAGATCTTCGGCGCTGATCACTTCGCCGGTGGCGGCTTTCACGAGTGGTGGCCCGCCGAGAAAAATGGTGCCCTGGTTGCGGACGATGATGGTTTCATCGCTCATCGCCGGCATGTAGGCGCCGCCCGCCGTGCACGAGCCCATGACGCAGGCGATCTGAGCGATGCCTTCGGCGCTCATGCGCGCCTGATTGTAGAAGATGCGGCCGAAATGGTCGCGGTCGGGGAAGACTTCGGCCTGGTGCGGCAGATTGGCGCCGCCTGAATCCACCAGATACACGCACGGCAGCTTGTTCTGCTGCGCGATCTCCTGCGCGCGCAAATGCTTCTTCACCGTGATGGGAAAATACGCGCCGCCCTTCACCGTCGCGTCATTGGCGACGATCATCACTTCGCGGCCAGAAACACGGCCAACGCCAGTGATGATGCCTCCCGACGGCGCTTCGTTGTGGTAGAGGCCATAGGCCGCCAGCGCGCCCACTTCCAGAAACGGCGCGCCAGGATCGAGCAGGCGCTCCACCCGCTCGCGCGGAAGCAGCTTGCCACGCTTGGTGTGGCGGGCGCGGGAGTCTTCCGGGCCGCCGAGCGCGATGTGCGCCGTGCGCGAGCGGAGCTGCTCGGCCAGGCCGCGATGATGCGCGACGTTTTTGGCGAAGGCTTCGGAACTGGGATCGATGGAGGATTTGAGTTTCATGGTTTCTAGGACACCCATTGCGCCGACATGCCACCGCTCCCCCTCGACGGGGGAGCTGTCAGCGCGCGCAGCGCGATGACTGAGGGGGCGAGGCCCGCCGACGTTTCCGAGTGAGCCTCCGGAGGCTTCCTCGTCACCCTCGGCGCGCGCACCCCCTCCGGCTCGCATGCGCTCGCCACCTCCCCCATCGATGGGGAGGCGGGCGCGAGCCTGGCGAAGGCTTCGGAATTGGGGTCGATGGAGGATTTGAGTTTCATGCGGCTTTGGAATTCTCCTCCATCGTTTCAAACACAACCGACCAAACACTCTTTGACTCGCCAATCAGCTGCTCTACCTTGAGCACGATCGGGTCAAGGTGAGCGGCCACTTGCTGTTTCACATGTTGCTGGACTCTGCGGGCACGCAATTTCACCAGAGGCGCCAGTTGCGGCATAAGGCCCGACGCTGACATAATCTCAAGCAAACGCACTTGCGCCACGAGCGGATCATCCACCTCGAAGTTGTGCACGTGCTTCCCACGATCCGACAGGTGAGGGTCCGTTCGCTTCTTGAAATCGCTGTTGTGCCTCGACAGCCAGGTTTGGATGGCGTGCTCTTTTCCAAGAGGTATAAAATATGCCCTAAGGTTGTTGATAAACGTTCGTGCGCGCTCGCGAAGGACATATCCATAGTGCCACGCTAGGCTGCGACACCAGTCGGCACGATCATCGTTGTTTACGGACCTCATCCGCAGGATCGCATCGCACTTGCCCGGAAATTCCTGAGCCACGTTGAGAGCATTCAGCACCTGCAGTGCGCTCATCATGATCCGCTTGTCTCGCGAGGGTAGCGCATTATTCGGAATTGCGCCGTCATTCGGAATTGTGCCGTCCTCGCTGAGCAGAGCCCTTCCCATTCGCTCGCTCATCAACTCGTCGGGTTGCATGCTGCGCAGAATCTGAACGACCGACTCCTGTAGGAGCCGACAAGAAGGCGGCATTTCCGACACTACGCTGCCCCAATAACTTCCCGCCCAATCAAAAACCGCCGCACTTCGCTCGTGCCCGCGCCAATATCGTAGAGTTTCGCATCGCGCGCGAAGCGCTCCACTGGAAAGTCCTTCGTATACCCCGCCCCGCCCAGCGCCTGGATCGCTTCCAGCGACACGCGCACCGCGCTTTCCGAGGCATAGAGGATCGCCCCTGCAGCATCGTGGCGCGTGGTTTTGCCTGCGTCGCAGGCGCGCGCCACGGCGTAGACGTACCCCCGCGCCGAGCTCAACGCGACGACCATGTCGGCCACCTTGCCCTGCATCAGCTGGAACGAGCCGATGGGTTTGCCGAATTGCTTGCGCTCGCGCACGTAGGGAAGCACGACGTCAAGGCAGGCTTGCATGATGCCAAGCGGCCCGGCCGCGAGCACAGCGCGCTCATAATCGAGCCCGCTCATCAGCACGGCGACGCCGCGATTAAGCCCGCCCATGATGTTTTCTTCCGGAACTTCGCAATCCTCGAACACCAGTTCGCCGGTGTCCGAGCCGCGCATGCCCATTTTATCGAGCTTCTGGCCGACGCTGAATCCCTTCATGCCGCGTTCGATCAGGAACGCGGTGATGCCGCCGGAGCCCGCGCTGGGTTCGGTTTTGGCGTAGACCACGAGCGTATCGGCATGCGGCGCATTGGTGATCCAGAACTTCGTGCCGTTGAGCACGAAGCGATCACCGCGCTTATCAGCGCGCAGCTTCATGCCCACCACGTCCGAACCCGCGTCGGCTTCGCTCATCGCCAGCGCACCGACATGTTCGCCGCTGATCAGCTTCGGCAGAACCTTGCGCTTCTGCTCGGGCGTGGCCCAGCGGCGGATCTGGTTCACGCAGAGGTTCGAGTGCGCGCCGTAGCTTAGGCCGATGGATGCGCTGGCCCGGCTGACCTCCTCCATGGCGACGACATGTTCGAGGTAGCCTAGCCCCAGGCCGCCATCCTCCTCGGCCACCGTGATCCCATGCAGCCCAAGCGCGCCCATTTCGGGCCAGAGTTCGCGCGGGAACTTGTTCTGCGCGTCGATCTCGGTCGCCATCGGAGCGATGCGACCCTCTGCAAATTTTCGCGTGGTTTCGCGAATGGCGTCGGCGGTTTCTCCGAGGGCGAAATCGAGGTCGTGAGATTGGGTCATGCGCTCCCTATGGTCCGGCGTCTGCGCGCCGTTCCACCCATCGCCGGCTAACCGCTATCGCGCCGCCTCGGGTGGCAAGTATCAGCGCCACTTACCCTATTCGCGCCGCTGGCGAAATCCCAGGCGACAAAGAGGGTTAACCTTGCCCTGGCGCATTGTGGCGCGGCCCCATTTTCGTTACGCTGTCGGAAGGTCGTAAAGTGTGGTCAGGGTAAAATGGCGCCTCCAGCTCGTCCGGTTTGGACCGGCCAGATCAGGCTCGCCTTGGTGGCGCTGCCGGTGAAGCTCTATTCGGCTTTGGATTCGCGCGAGAAAATCGCGTTCAACCAGATCCACGAGCCGTCCAAGCAGCGGATCAAATACGAGAAGGTCGTGCCAGGCATCGGCCCGGTCGACAAGGACGAAATCGTCAAGGGCTACGAAGTCCAGAAGGGCCGCTATGTGCTGTTCTCGGACGAGGAATTCGAGGCGCTCAAGGTCGATTCCAAGAAGACGCTGGACATGATCCAGTTCGCCCCCGCCGACACCATCGACCCCATCTATTTCGACAAGCCCTATTACGCCCTGCCCGACGGCAAGCTGGCCGACGAGCCTTACCGCGTCGTGCGCGACGCGCTGCGCCGCACCGCCACCATCGGCCTAGGCCAGATCACCATGCGCGGGCGCTCCTACATCGCGGCGGTGAAGCCCTACGAGGACGGCATCCTGGTTCAGACTGTCCACTACGCCGAGGAACTGCGCGCGGCCAAGGGCTTTTTCGACGAAATCCCCGCAGGCAAATCCGAACCCGATTTGGTCGATCTCGCCGAGGAGCTGATCAAGCGCAAACTGGCGCCGTTCGAGACCAGCAAATTCGAGGACGAGTACTCGCAGGCGCTGGAGCGGCTGATCAAGAAGAAAATCGAGCGCGAAGGCGAGACTATTCTCGAAGACCAGGAATCCGCGGCCCCCGATTATGGCGGCAATGTCGTGTCGCTGGTCGATGCGCTGAAGAAATCGCTGGCCAAGAAGCAAGCCACCAATGGCGTCAAGGCGGAAGCAGAGCCCGCCCCGGTGAAACGCCCCAAGGCCGCCGCCGAAAAAGTGAAAGCCGCGCCGAAAGCCTCGGCCAAGCCGGCGGCCAAGCGTGCGAAGAAATAAGTCTCTCCG
>JAKFYF010000195.1 GCA_021731005.1 Hyphomonadaceae bacterium | reverse complement strand
GGCGCCGGCGGGGATGACGATTTCCTTGAACACGAATTTGAAAAAGTCGGCGAAGCTCTGCAACAGGCCGAACGGCCCGACCACGTTCGGCCCTTTGCGCATCTGCACCGCCGCCCAGACCTTGCGGTCGAACAGCAGGATGAACGCGAGCGTCAGCAGCAGGTAGATCGCGATGGCGAGCACTTGGCCCGTCTTCATCAAGCCCCACTCGACCTCGACCGGCCAGTCGAAGAAAGGGATGTAATCGAGCGCGGGGTTCATGGCGCGCACCAATCCCCCTCCCCTCGCGGGGAGGGGGTGCGCTTGCAACCCCGAATTCATTCCGCCGCCACCCTCTCCGGACCAGCTCGCAAGCGCGAGCATTCCGCCATCGTGCGCGAAGCGCGTGCGATCGGGTTGGTGAGATAGAAATCGGCGATGGGGCTGCGCAAAGGTTCCGCGCCGAGCTTTCCTTCGCCGCCCTCTTGCGCTGGATCGAACGACACCGCTTCCGCCTGGCCCGGCGCGTAACCGACCTGCCCGAAGCTCGGATGATCCGCTATCAGCTTGGCGCGCAGTGCGTCGAGCGAATCGTACGGCAAGGTCTTGCCGAGCACGCCCGAAAGCGCGCGCAGGATGGTCCAATCCTCTTTCGCTTCGCCCTTGGGGAAGGTCGCGCGCCGGCCAAGCTGCACGCGGCCTTCGGTATTGACCCAGATTGCGTCTTTCTCCGTGTACGCGGCGCCGGGAAGGATGATGTCGGCGCGATGCGCGCCCGCATCGCCGTGCGTGCCGAGATAAATCACGGTTCCCGCCTTGGGCAGCGCGACTTCGTCAACGCCGAGCAAGAACAGCGTGTCCATGCCGCCCTTGAGCATTTCGCTGGCGCCCTTTCCGCCCGCGCCCGGCAGAAAGCCCATGTCCAGCCCAGCCACCCGCGCGGCGGCGGTATGCAGTACGTTGAACGCGTTCCAGCCCGCTTTGCACAGCCCCGCCGCCAGTTTGCCAACCGCGCGCAAAATCGCCGCGCCATCGGCGCGCGTCAGCGCGCCCTGGCCGACGATCACCATCGGCCGCCGCGCTTGCTTGAGCACGTCTGCGAAGCCGCCAAGCCTGGCGATGGAATCCGCGCCGGCGCCGATATGGGCGTAGCGATAGGTGAGATCGGCCGCCTCGCCGATGACGCCGATTTCGGCGCCGCGCAGCCATGCCTTGCGAATGCGCGCATTGAGCACCGGCGCTTCCAGGCGCGGATTGGTTCCGATCAGCGCGATCGCGTCGGCTTCGTCGATGCCGGCGATGGTGGCGTTGAACAGATAGCCCTGCCGGGCGCCGACGCCAATTTTGGCGCCATCGGGGCGGCAATCGATGTTCGGCGAACCCAAAGCACGGAACAGATCGAGCGTTGCCTTCATGCTTTCCGCGCAGGCAAGGTCACCGGCGATGGCGCCGATTTTCTTGGCGTCGCCCGAAAGCGCTTTCGCCGTCGCGGCGAGCGCTTCACCCCAACTCGCCGCGCGCAATTTGCCGTTCTCGCGCACATACGGCCGATCCAGCCGCTGCCGCGAAAGGCCATCCTCGGCATAGCGCGCCTTGTCGGATATCCACTCTTCGTTGATTTCCTCGTTCACCCGCGGCAGCACACGCAGCACCGCGTCGCCGCGTGCATCGACGCGGATGTTGCAGCCCTGAGCATCCATGACGTCGATGCTTTCGGTCTTGCTGAGTTCCCAGGGCCGGGCGTTGAACGCGTAGGGCTTCGAGGTCAGCGCGCCGACCGGGCAGAGATCGATCACATTGGCCGAAAGTTCACTGGAGAGAGCGGCTTCCAGATAGGTGGTGACCTCCATGTCCTCGCCGCGCCCGGTCGCGCCCAGCTCGGGAACACCGGCGACCTCGGTAGCAAAGCGGATGCAGCGCGTGCACTGGATGCAGCGCGTCATCACCGTCTTGACCAGCGGCCCCATGAACTTTTCTTCGACCGCGCGCTTGTTCAGATCGAAGCGCGTGCCCCCGCGCCCGTAGGCCATGGACTGGTCCTGCAGGTCGCACTCCCCGCCTTGGTCGCAGATCGGGCAATCGAGCGGATGGTTGATGAGCAGAAATTCCATCACCCCTTCGCGCGCCTTCTTCACGCCCGGCGATTTGGTGACCAGTTCGTTGAGCAGATTGTCGCGCGGGGGAGGCAGGTCCTTGACCTGCTGGGCGCACGACGCCACCGGCTTGGGCCCTGATTTCCCCCCGACTTTCACCTCGATCAGGCACATCCGGCAATTGCCGGCGATCGAGAGCCGCTCATGGTAGCAAAAGCGCGGAATCTCGGCGCCGGCGGCTTCGCACGCCTGCAGCAAGGTCAGTTCCGGGGGAACGTCGACTTCAACGCCGTCGACGAGAATTTTCGTCATGAGTTTGGCCGTTTTTTCGTGACCGCGCATGGACGATTTATTGCGTCGCCGCAAGAGGGCCGAAAGGCGCGGGGGGAGCGGCGCAGTTAGTTCGATGAACGTCCGTCATTCCGGACGCGCGGGACGCGCGATCCGGAACCCAGGGGCTACCAACGCGACGCTTGCCCCTGGGTTCCGGGTTCCGCCTTCGGCGGCCCCGGAATGACGGGGGCGCCGAATTATCCACAGCCCTAAACTCCCGCCAGCGCCAGCGGCCCAACCACCGTCACCCACTCCCGCACCCGCCAGGACAGCACCACGCCGTTGAGGACATACGGATCGGCGCGGGCAAAGGCCTCGGCTGTCTCCGCGCTCTCGGCCTTGAACAAGAGCATCCCAAGCGGCGGATCGTCCCCGGCGAACGCCCCGCCCGCCTGGAGTTCGCCACGAGCGACCGAATCTCTCGCGTGCTCGATGTGCATCGCCCGGTGCGGTGCGCGCCGCTCGCGGAAGTCGGCGGGATAGTCGTAGAAGAGGACGAAGTGTTTCATGGAAAGCGCCACGTCATTTTGTTCAGTGCGGCCAAGTACAACCGACACTAGCGCGGCACCGCCCACGGGCGCCTTCACTCCGCTGCGACGTGTCGATCCCGACCGCGCTGCAGCCGATCAATGACCCAGTCGGCGACCGCAATGAACGCAGCCAGCCCAAACGCCAGCAGCAGCGTGGTGAGGACGTCAGGCGAAATAATATCGCTCATGGCTTATCCTCCATATCACGAACCATGCGTCGTGCAAACAAGTGCAATAGCCAGCCGCCGAGCCCCAGTCCGAAACGCTCAACTACGTCCAAACTGGGGGCAAGGGATGGGTTGATCAAGGGACCTACCAGGGCCGTCACAATCATGGTGATGGCGAAGGCGTTGAAAAGCGTCCCTCGCAGCTTGCGCTGCTCGTTCCGCCCTTCGCGGCTTCCCGACCTGCGCCAGAGATCTGCCCACACAGCCCTACTCCGCCGCCACCATCCGCACCTGGTGCACGCCCTTCGCGGCGCGGTAGCGATCAATCCGTTGTTCGATCTCGCCGCGGAAGCAGCGGATGAGGCCCTGGATCGGCCAGGCGGCGGCGTCGCCCAACGCACAGATGGTGTGGCCTTCGACCTGGCCGGCCACGTCGAGCAGCAGATCAATTTCGCTGTGATCGGCTTCGCCTTTCACCATGCGTTCGAGCACGCGCCACATCCAGCCGGTGCCTTCGCGGCACGGCGTGCACTGGCCGCAGCTTTCGTGCTTGTAGAAATACGCCAAGCGCGCCACCGCGCGGATGATGTCGGTGGATTGATCCATTACGATCACGGCGGCTGTGCCGAGACCCGAGCGATGCGGCGCGGCTGACAGCGAGTCGAAATCCATCAACATGGCCTCGCTCTCCTGCGCGTTGATCATGCGCACCGACGAGCCGCCGGGGATTACGGCCTTGAGATTGCCCCAGCCGCCGCGCACGCCGCCGCAATGCTCCTCGATGAGTTGCTTCAACGGAATGCTCATCGCTTCTTCGACATTGCACGGCTTGTTCACGTGACCGGAAATGCAGAACACTTTCGTGCCGGTATTGTTGGCGCGGCCGATGCCGGCAAACCATTTCGCGCCGCGGCGCAGGATCGTCGGCGCAACGGCAATGCTCTCGACATTGTTGACTGTCGTTGGGCAACCATAGAGGCCGACATTGGCGGGAAACGGCGGCTTCAGACGCGGCTGCCCTTTCTTGCCTTCGAGGCTCTCCAAAAGCGCGGTTTCCTCGCCGCAAATGTAGGCGCCGGCGCCGTGGTGCATGTATAGGTCGAAGTCCCATCCATGCACATTGTTCTTGCCGATCAGCTTGGCTTCGTAGGCCTCCTTGATCGCGCGCTCCATGGCTTCGCGCTCGGCCACGTATTCGCCGCGGATGTAGATGTAGCACACATGCGCGGCCATCGCGAACGACGCCACCAGGCAGCCCTCGATCAGCAGATGCGGATCGTGGCGCATGATGTCGCGATCCTTGCAGGTGCCCGGTTCGCTCTCGTCGGCGTTCACAACCAGATAATGCGGCCGCTCCTTCACCTCCTTGGGCATGAACGACCATTTGAGGCCGGTTGGGAACCCCGCGCCGCCGCGCCCGCGCAAGCCGCTCTCTTTGATCTGCGCAATGATCCAATCGCGCCCCGTCGAAAGCATGTCCTTCGTGCCGTTCCAGGCGCCGCGCTTCTTCGCACTCTCCAGATCGGCGCCATGCTGCCCATAGAGATTGAGAAAGATGCGGTCTTGGTCGGCCAGCATGGGACTACTTCCTGGAACTCAAAATCATGAACAGACGCAAGCTGAACCACACCGCGCCGATGGCGGGGCCCATCACGTAGGGGCTTGCCAGCGAATGTTCCTCGATCAGGATCATGTAGCCCCCAAGCGCAACCATCACGGCGACAATCGCGCCGTAGATCGCAACGCGCGCGCCGCCTGCCGCGGCGCCAAACCTTATCGGCTCGTAGCGCACGCGCGGGCGCGGCGGCTCGGGAGGCGAGACTTCGCTCACACTTTCTCCGGCAGCCCGGGTAGTTTGATCGGCTTCGCAAGCGAGCCGTCATAAAGTGACGGCTCGGTCAGCACCTGGGGGCCGCCCTCGGGCGCGGAAGTCTGCCGCCCGATGACCGAGCCCGGCTCGATTTTTTCGCCGCGCGCCAGTTTTTGTATCAGCACCTCGAACTTGTCGGCGGTCAAATCCTCGAAATAATAGTCGTCGATCGCGACAACCGGCGCATTCACGCAGGCGCCCAGGCATTCCATCTCTTCCCATGAGAATTTGCCGTCCGCGCTCGGCTTGTGCGCCTCGCCGATGCGGCGCTTGCACACCGCCTTCAGCTCCTCGGCGCCGCGAAGCATACACGGCGTAGTGCCGCACACTTGGATGTGGTGCGTTCCCACCGGATGCAGATGGAACATGGTGTAGAAGGTCGCCACCTCGAGCACGCGGATTCTGGCCATGCCGAGCAAGTCCGCGATCGCCTGGATCGCGGGCTCGCTCACCCACCCCTCCTGCTTTTGCACCAGCCACATGACCGGGATCACCGCCGAGGCTTTGCGCTCGGGTGGATATTTGGCCAGCCACCAGCGCGCCTGTTCCATGGCAGCGGGCGTGAAAGCGAAGCTGGCGGGCTGCTCGGCGGCTAATCTACGAACTGACATCTAAGATCCAAAATCATTGTGCAAAATCGACCCTCGCAATGAGGCCATCCTTGATTGCGTAGACGCAGATTGCTTCGAAGTGGGGGCCCTCTGGGCCGCGCGCGACTTGCTCATGGTCAATCACGGTCGCGCCCAACGCGATGCGGTTGATCGAACGCGCGCGATTCTGCGGGTAGTCAGCGAAAATCTTGGCGTAGCGCGCGCGAATTTCGGCTTTGCCGCTCTGCAACACTGGCCCGTTCAGTTCGGCGACAATGCAATCCTCGGAATATTTGCCGAGCATGCCCTCCAAGTCTTGGGCGTTGTAGGCATCGAACTGGGCCGCGACAATTTCAAGCGGGCTCACCGATCGATCTCCCCGAACACGATATCGATCGAACCGAGGATGGCGGAAACATCGGCCAGCATGTGGCCCTTGCACAGATAATCCATGGCCGCGAGATGCGGGAAGCCGGGCGCGCGAATCTTCAAGCGATACGGCTTGTTGGTTCCATCGCTCACCAGGTACACGCCAAACTCGCCCTTCGGCGCTTCCACCGCGGCGTAGGCTTCCCCCTCGGGCACATGGAAGCCCTCGGTGTAGAGCTTGAAGTGATGGATAAGCGCTTCCATCGACTGCTTCATCTCCGCGCGCTTGGGCGGTGCGAACTTCGAGTGCTCCGGCATTACCGGGCCCGGCGTGGTGCGCAGCAGCGCCAAGCATTGCTGCATGATCTTGGTGGACTCGCGCATTTCCTCGACGCGGCAGAGATAGCGGTCGTAGCAATCGCCGTTCTTGCCAAGCGGGATCTGGAATTTCAATTCGCTGTAGATCTCATAAGGCTGGCTGCGTCTCAGGTCCCACGCCAGCCCCGAGCCGCGCACCATGACGCCGGAAAACCCCCATTTCAGCGCGTCTTCCCGCGACACCACGCCGATATCGGCGTTGCGCTGCTTGAAGATGCGGTTGTCGGTGAGAAGCCCTTCGATGTCGTCGAGCACCGCGGGGAAGCCCTCGCAGAAAGTCTCGATGTCGTCGATCAATTGCGCCGTCAAATCCTGATGCACGCCACCGGCGCGGAAGTACGCCGCATGCATGCGCGAGCCCGAAGCGCGCTCATAGAACACCATCAGCTTTTCGCGCTCCTCGAAGCCCCAGAGCGGGGGCGTCAGCGCACCCACGTCCATGGCTTGGGTGGTGACGTTGAGCAGGTGCGAAAGCAGCCGCCCGATTTCGGAGAACAGCACGCGTATGATGCTCGCGCGGCGCGGAACCTCGATGCCCGCAAGCCGCTCGATCGCCAGGCAGAACGCGTGCTCCTGGTTCATCGGCGCTACATAATCGAGCCGGTCGAAATACGGCAGCGCCTGCAGATAGGTCTTGGCCTCGATCAGCTTCTCGGTGCCGCGATGGAGCAAGCCGATGTGCGGATCCACGCGCTCCACCACTTCGCCGTCAAGCTCCAGCACCAGCCGCAGCACGCCGTGCGCGGCGGGGTGCTGGGGTCCGAAATTGATGGTGAAGGTGCGCTTTTCTTCCGGTGGCGTGACCGCGGGAGCGAGGGAGAGATCGTCAGCCATAGACAGCTCCGTCCCTTCTCCCCGTTCCCGGGGAGAAGGTGTCGGCGAAGCCGACGGATGAGGGGATCGACGAGCGAACGCATGTTGAGGGGGTCAAACCATGCACGCTGCGGCGCAGCCCCTCATCCGGCCCTTCGGGCCACCTTCTCCCCTCAAGGGGAGAAGGGACGCACGTTGCCACCGCCGCGCTCATTGTTCTTTCGCCTTTTCATCTCCAGGCGGCAACGTCATCCCCTCCCAGGGGCTCAGGAAATCGAAGCTCCGGAACGCTTGCGTCAGTTTCACCGGCTCATACACCACGCGCTGCTGCTCGGCATCGTAGCGCACCTCGACATGGCCGGAGAGCGGAAAATCCTTGCGCAGCGGGAAGCCCTGGAAGCCGTAATCGGTGAGAATGCGGCGCAGATCGGGATGGCCGGAAAACACGATGCCGTACATGTCGAACGCCTCACGCTCGAACCAGTCGGCGCATGGGAACAGGCTGCAAACCGAGGGCACGGGCGCCTGTTCTTCGGTTTCGACCTTGATGCGCACGCGATGGTTCAGCGGCATCGAGAGCAGGTGATACACCACATCGAAGCGCTTCTCGCGCTCCGGATAGTCAACCCCGCAGAGATCGATGAAGGTCGTAAAGCGGCAGCGCTGATCGTCGCGCAGGAAGGTGAGCAGGGAGACGATGCCCGCGCTCGTCGCCTTTATCGTCAGCTCGCCATGGCGAACGGCATGCGACAGCGCCGCGCCGGGTTGCGACGAAACGATGTGCGATCCCAACGCGTCGAGTGCGGCGCTCATCGCTCGATGTTCCCTTCACGCCGGATTTTGCGCTGCAATTGCAGCACGCCATACACCAACGCTTCCGCCGTCGGCGGGCAACCCGGGATATAGATGTCGACCGGAACGATGCGGTCGCAGCCGCGCACCACGGCATAGGAATAGTGGTAATATCCCCCGCCGTTCGCACAAGAGCCCATCGAGATCACATAGCGCGGATTAGGCATCTGGTCGTAGACCTTGCGCAGCGCCGGCGCCATCTTGTTGGTGAGGGTGCCGGCCACAATCATCACGTCGCTCTGCCGTGGGCTCGCACGCGGAGCAAAGCCGAAGCGTTCCAGATCGTAGCGCGGCATCGACGCTTGCATCATCTCGACCGCACAGCACGCAAGGCCGAACGTCATCCACATCAGCGAGCCAGTACGCGCCCAGGTAATAAGGTCGTCGGCGGCGGCGACAAGAAAGCCCTTGTCGGCGAGTTGGTCCGATAACCCAGTGTAGAATGGATCGTCTTCTCTAACTGGGAAGCTGCCTTCGACGCCTGCGCTTGCCGGAGATGTCATACCAACACCCCGCTATTCTGATTGTGAGGCTCCGTCATTCCGGACGCGCGGAGCGCGATCCGGAACCCAGGGGATCGAAGAATTGTGGGCTTGCCCCTGGGTTCCGGGTCTTGCTTCGCAAGCCCGGAATGACGGGGTTCACTATGGCAGACACACGCAGTCGGCATCACTCCCACTCCAGCGCTCCCTTCTTCCACTCGTACACGAAGCCTACCGTCAGCACGCTAAGGAACGCCATCATCGACCAAAACGTGAATTGGGCCGTGTCCGGCGGCAGGTGCGGCAGCGTTATCGCCCAGGGAAACAGAAACGCGACTTCAAGGTCGAAGATGATGAACAGGATCGAGACCAGATAGAAGCGAACATCGAACTTCATGCGCGCGTCATCGAAGGCGTTGAAGCCGCATTCGTAGGCCGAGACCTTCTCCTTGTCCGGCGATTTGGGCGCCACCACCCAGGCCGCGATCAAGAAGCCCGCACCCAAGGCGATGGCGACGGCCATGAAAATGACGATCGGCAGGTAATCGGTGAGGTCGAGGCCCATGCTGTTCCACCTAAGCCGCGTCGGAGCGCCGCGCCAGCGCCCCGGCGCCGCACCCGCGAAAGCGGGCGGAAGCTAGGGATGGTCGCCGCGGAAGGCAACCGACCTGATCTCACTCCAGCGCACGGGCAAGCGCCACGACAGCGCCGACGATCACCAGGGTCTGAACCCCAATGGCGCCCATCATCCATTTTAGCAGATCGGCGCGGGTCTCGGCGAGTTTTCCCTCCAGCCTAAGCTCGGTTTCGCGCAGATCAGACTTTGTGGCGAGGTCTGAGAGCCCGTGCACGTGTGAGCGCCCCACCGCGCGCACGACCGCCTCCGCCTGCCCCTCCGAAAAGCCAGCCGCCTTCAACTCTTCACCATTTCGAGCGTGTCGATGGAAGTCATGGGACCCCGGTTACCAGACCCGCCCCAGGTTTGCCAGATTGGTTGATGCGTCCAGCGTCTCCGTCGCAGGCGGATTCATCGCGCGACGCCGTGGCGCCGCTGTTTTGGCTAGGAGGAAGCGCCGATCATTGACTTTCCCGCAAGACTCCCCCACTTGCAGGCCGTCCGTTGTGTGCGCCGAAGAGGGCGTACGCCCTCTGCTCAAGAGGCCCCGCCCCGTCCGGGGGTGAAGCTGGCCTTCGGAGCGCCAACCAAGCGGCCGCCAATCCCAGACCCAAATCGGGGGTGCGGTCCCAAGTGAGACTAGATGAATTCCAATATGCCCGCGGATGCTGAAGCCGCAAACGCCGCACCAAACACGTTCGACGACCTTGGCCTGTCCGCCGACACCCTGCGCGCCGTGCACGAGGGGGGATACAACACCCCCACGCCGATCCAGGCCGCCGCCATCCCCGAGGTGTTGAAGGGCCGCGACATTCTGGGCATTGCCCAGACCGGCACCGGCAAAACCGCGGCGTTCGTGCTGCCGATGATCGATATCCTGACCGCCGGGCGCACGCGCGCGCGCATGCCGCGCACGCTTATCCTGGAGCCGACGCGCGAACTGGCCGCCCAGGTCGCCGAGGCGTTCGAGAAATACGGCAAATACCAGAAGCTGACCAAGGCGCTCTTGATCGGGGGCGTTTCCTTCGGCGATCAGGATGCATTGCTGGCGCGCGGCGTCGACGTGCTGATCGCCACGCCCGGGCGGCTCCTGGACCATTTCGAGCGCGGCAAGCTATTGCTTACCGGCGTGCAGGTCATGGTGGTCGACGAGGCCGACCGCATGCTGGACATGGGCTTCATTCCCGATATCGAACGCATCTTCAAACTCACGCCCTTCACCCGTCAGACGCTCTTTTTCTCCGCCACCATGCCGCCGGAGATCACCCGGCTGACCGAGCAATTCCTCTCCAGCCCCAAGCGCATCGAAGTGGCAAAGCCGGCGACTGCCGCTATCACCATCGAACAGCGCATCATCCCCCTGCCCGCCGGCGACCCGCGCACGAGGCGCGCGGCGCTGCGCGCGGTAATGACCTCCGCCAATGTCAGAAACGGCATCGTCTTCTGCAATCGCAAGACCGATGTCGATGTCGTCGCGCTGTCATTGAAACGCCATGGCTTTAACGCCTCGCCTATCCATGGCGATCTCGAGCAAAGCCTGCGCACCAAGACGCTCGACCGCTTCCGTTCCGGCGACCTGCAATTCCTGATCGCTTCCGATGTGGCCGCGCGCGGGCTCGATATCCCTGACGTCAGCCACGTCTTCAATTACGAGCCGCCGCGCACGCCTGACGATTACGTGCACCGCATCGGGCGCACCGGCCGCGCCGGCAAGCAGGGCGCATCGTTTACCCTGTGCGCGCCGAGCGATCGTAAGAGTCTGGAGGCGATCGAGAAGCTCACCGGCAAGCCGATCGAAATAGCGACCATCGAAGGGGTGCCCAGCGAAGCGATCGGCGATCCCAGCGACCGCGGCGGCCGCGGGCGGCGCGCCGAGGAGCTCAAGCACGAGCACAGCCGCAGACTGGCGGCAAAGAAACAGCGGTTCCAAAAGCGCGATCCCGAGCGGCCGCAAGCTTCCACCGAGGCGCTTGCACCCGCGGCCGCCGCCGCCAAGCCCGAGGCGCAGGGGGAACGCCCGCAGCGCTCTCGCAGCCCCAGATACCCACGCGAAAAGACACCAGCCCCGCTTGCCCCGCACGCCAAGGATGCCCCGGGCTTCGGCGACAACGCGCCGGCGTTCCTGAAGCGGAAATGAAATAATCACAGCGATTAGCCAGGCGCCGCAACCCGGACCGCCGGCGCCCTCGCCGGCATGCGGTGCATCAGTCTGCACAAGCCTGTGCTTTGCAAGCACCTTATGCCGGCGAGGGTGCCGGCGCTCCAGGTTTATTGGCGGGCCGTTGAAAATCAGCGCGCCATGCGTGCGATGCGCTCAAGTTCGGCCTCGACCCGCGATTCGACGATCGCTGGCAGGTGGTGATCCAGCCAATCCTTCAGCATCGGTTTCAGCAATTCGCGCACCACGCCTTCGATGGATTGGCCAGGGGTGTCCGCGATACGCAGACTGCCAGCAAGGCGCGCGAGCGCGCCGGCGGCGGCCGAAGCGGTTGGCGGGGAAAGGATCGGATCGGCGGGCGCGGCGGCGACGGCCATGCTGACCGGCGCGGCCGGCGCCGGCCCAGGCGCGCTTTCGAACACAATGTCATCGTCGGGCTCCGCCGCGGCTTCTTCGGCCACCGTCAAATCGAGCACCGGCTCAGGCGCCGCGGGCGCTTGTTCTTCTTCGGAGATGATCCGGCGAATCGACGCCAGAATTTCCTCCATTGAAGGTTCGGCTTGTTGTTCTTGAACCGCCATCTTCGAGCCCCGCCGAATGAGAAACGAGTCAGTGGACGCGCACGATACGCATCGCGCCGATTCCCGTCCATGTGTGGAATCGGCAGCAACAGAGCATGTGAGCGAGGGTCGCTAAGAGAATCTTAAAGAGCGCGCTTGTTGCGCAGTCAGAACGCAAATGCTGGCGGACGCTCAAGTCCAGGCACAACCGGAGGCGCGGCGTCGAAGGCGATTGTGTAGGCGCTCTTGTCGCCCGTGCGGGTGTAGATGCGCGCGGCGCCGGCCGCGCCGTCGCGCACGATGACGCCGAGCCTCCCGCCAGGCGCCAATTGTGCGAGCCAAGCATCCGGCACGATTTCGGCGGCGCCGTTCAGCATGATGAGATCGTACGGCGCTTCGTCGGACCATCCAGAGATTGCCGCTGTCGAAACCGTCTTGGCGTTGTTTACCCCGACCGATTCCAGCGCCGCGCGCGCCGCGAACGAAAGATCCGGATCGGGATCGAGCGTCACCACGAACTGGCAGCAGGCGGCGAGCACGGCTGCGCCATAGCCGGTGGCGCCGGCGATTTCGAGCGCCCGCTCATCGCCCTTGGGGTCAAGCGCCTGCACCAGCTTGGCGAGGTCGCGCGGACGCAAGAGCGTTCGCCCCGGCGCTGCCTCCGCCTCGATGTCGGCGTAAGCCAAGGCGCGCTTGTGGGCAGGCAGGAAACGCTCGCGCGGAAGCGAGCGCATGGCGCGCAGGATGCGCGGATCGGTAACATCGCTGGGGCGCACCTGGGTTTCGACCATGAGGTCGCGAATGCGGGCGAAGTCCATTGCCAATAGAGCCTCCCTAGAACGGTGTAGTTGACATGAATCGACAAGACCGCGCCCGTGCTCCCCCGCTTGGGGGAGCACGGGCGCGGTCGCCGCCACTCGCCGCGACGCTCCGGTTAAGCCGCCCCGTCGCGCCCCGCAAGCCTGGTCTGAGGCGGACGGGTCATGATGCGCACGTGCAGGCCTTCAAGGTGCAGGTTTGCCGTGACCTCAAACCCGTGCCGGCGGTAGAGCGCGACATTTCGCTCCGTGGTCGCCTCAAGGATCGCTGTGGTTGCCGCCGCATCGAGCGGCGCCAACGTCGCCTTCAACATTACCGAGCCCACGCCCCGCCCCTGCGCGATCGGCGCTACCCCTAGAAACACCAAGTGTGCGTGGCGCCCTGGCGGATGCAGCGCGTCAAGTTTCTCCCCCAGCGCCAGTCCGCGCAGCGAGCCGCGAACGCCCGCCACCGCGAACAGCAGCGGCGTCATCGCCACCTGCTGCAGCGCAGAGAAATCGTAAGCCTTGAGCCCCGCCCCCAGCCATATCGCCGCGCCCAGCGCCGCGCCATCAGCCTCGGCGATCCACAGGTCGCGTTCGGGGTGGACGAGATCGGCCGCGGCCGCGGCGAAAAAGCGGGCGCGGGCACGCTGCTTGGCCGGCCCTTGGCGCAGCCAATAATTCAGCCCGGCTTCGTCGGCGAAAGCGCCGGTCAGGATCGAAGCGACAACGCCCTCCTCGCCCGCGCGCGCCGGCCGCACATGGGGCGGAACGCTCATATTTTCTCGGAAATGCGGATCGCGGCGCGGCAGCCAAAGCGAATGATGGCCGACAGCACTGGGTAACCCGGCGCATCGCGCGCGCCCTGTTCGATTGCCGTTTCCTTGTGAGCGATTTCGTCGGCCCGGAACTTGTCGACCAAAAGCTGCAATGGAGCGTCGACGCCCTCGAGCGCCGCGCTTTGGCTGGCGTAATGCTCCTCGATCACTTCTTCAACCGCCTCGGTGCAGGCGTGCGCGGCGCTTTCGCCCATCAGCGCGGTAACCGCGCCCAGGCCAAATGCAGCGACGCGCCACACGGGCGCCATCAGCGTCGGACGCACCCCGCGCTCGGCGATCAAGCGGTCGAACGCGCGCAGATGTTCGGCTTCGCCCGCCTCCATGTCCGCAATAATGCGCGCCGCATGCGCCTTGCCCTCGATGCGATCGAACACCGCGCGCTGGCCGCGATAGATCTGCACCGCGGCAAACTCGCCAGCGTGATCGACGCGGATCATCTCTTCCAGCCGCCGCTCGCGCGCACCGAGCCCCGGCATTGGCGGCGCGCTCATGTTCTACTCTCCGGAACGAGCGCTACGGCAAAGCTCGCCAGCGCCGCCGCGAGCGAGACGAGAAAATTGTACCCCGCCATCGATATGCCCAACATCGACCAGGCAATCTCATCGCAAGCGGGAATGTCGATGGGTTTATCGCCCAGGGCGTTGAAATCCAGCGCGCCCACATTGGCGCCGCCAGCCGCGCATTGATAAATGACCCAGTGCTGCTCCACCGCGACATGAAACAGCGCCTGCCCCGCGCTACCCAGCAGCACAAGCCCGATCAGCGCCGCCGCCCAGCGCCCCAGCCCAGGGCGGAAGCGCAGCGCCAGCAGCGTGAGTAGCGAAAGCCCGACCACTCCCCAGTGCCAGTTGCGCTGATCCAGACACAAAGGGCACGGCTGCAGGCCGCCGAAGCGCTGGAACGCATGGGCGGCGCCCAGCATGGCGGCGGAGAGGAGAAACGTCAGGAACGGCCAAATCGGGCGCAGGCGGGTCATGGCGGCACTGTAACCCAAATCCGACGTGAAAGTCTGCGGCGCGCCGCCGCGTCAGTGCGCAAAACGCAGCGCCAGGATCGCGGCGACGATCACCAGCGCCACCACCAGCAGCACAATGCCAAGCCGTTTCTCGATCATCGGCGCAATCGCGGGGCCGAAGCGCTGAAAAATCCAAGCCACCAACAGAAACCGCCCGCCGCGGGTGACGATCGAGGCGAGCACAAACCAATGCAACGGATAGGCGAGCGCACCGGAAACGATGGTCACCAGCTTGAACGGAATCGGCGTCAGCCCCTTGATGAAAATCACCCACGCTCCCCATTCGGCGTAAAGCGCCTCCAGTTCCGCACGCCGTTCACCGGCATAGCCAAAGAAATTCAGGATCGCCCCGCCAAGGGAATCCATCAGAAACATGCCAATGGCGTAACCAAGCAAGCCGCCAAGCACCGAGGCGACGGTGCAGGTCAGCGCGTAGCGCAACCATTTGCTCGGCTCGGCCGCCGCCATCGGCCCCAACAGCAAATCCGGCGGCAACGGAAAGAACGAACTCTCCGCAAATGAAATCGCAAACAACGCCCGCTCCGCGTTGGCGCTGCGGGCGAGCGCGAGAGTGCGAGACTTTAGGTTCGTGAGCATGGTCTGCGTCTAATGATCCGATTCTGACATTACATCCTGGATTCGCAGTTCGCGTACGCAACCCCAGAGCGCCGGCGCCATCTCCGGCAAACACCCCGGAGCGCCGGCGCCCGCCCCGCGTTCTCAACCAACACCTAGGCCGGCGAGGGCGCCGGCGCTCCGGGGCGCCGCCAAATGCGGGGATAGCCAAATACGGGGATAGATTCACATCTATCCCCCATTCCGCCCAACAAAAACAAGCACTTCGCCAAATCTATCCGACCGCGTTCGGCCGGGCTTATGATCGCTCGTCTTCTGTAGGGAGGCGTTAGGATCCAACAGCCGAACAGCTCAGAAGACGTGGTTTG
>JAKFYF010000199.1 GCA_021731005.1 Hyphomonadaceae bacterium | reverse complement strand
GGGGCGTTTGCCGACGCGCGGGTCCATCAAGCCCACCGGCTTCATCGGTCCGAAGCGCAGCGTCTCGGGGCCGCGCTCGGCCATCACTTCGATCGGCAGGCAGCCTTCGAAATAAGGCGTCGACTTCTCCCAATCCTTGAACTCGGTTTTCGCGCCGGCGTTCAAGGCTGCGATAAAGGCGTTGTATTGCGCCTCATCCATCGGGCAATTGATGTAGGCCGCTTTGTCGCCGCCCGGGCCTTCCTTGTCGTAGCGCGATTGCTTCCAGGCGATGTCGAAATCGATCGAGTCCGCATGGACAATGGGGGCGATGGCGTCGAAGAAGGCGAGCGAATCTTCGCCCGTGAGCGTACGAATGGAATCGGCGAGCGCGGGCGAAGTGAGCGGGCCGGTGGCGAAGATGATGCTGTCTGGCTCCAACCTGTTGCCGTCAAGCAGATGATCCAGCGCGCGCACTTCCCCCCGCTCAATCGCAATCAGCGGATGCGCTTCCAGCGCCGCGCTGACCGCATCGGCAAACACCTCCCGATCCACCGCCAGCGCCGAGCCCGCCGGCACTTGCGCTGGCCCCGCGCACGCCATCACCAGCGAGCCGGCGCGGCGCATTTCTTCGTGCAGCAGCCCCACCGCGTTGCCGCGCCAATCGTCGGAGCGGAACGAATTGGAGCAGACGAGTTCCGCGAACTTGCAGGTCTGGTGCGCTTCGGTCATGCGCAGCGGGCGCATCTCGTGCAACACCACCGGCACGCTGGCGTTCGCCAGCGCCCAGGCGGCCTCGGAACCCGCCAAGCCGCCGCCGACCACGTGGACTGGTTTCATGGCCCCGGTTCTGGCCCGAACGCCGAGCCGGTTCAAGGCTCGCCAAAGCGCGCGAGTTTGGGCATGAAGCGGGCGCAGGAGCGGACAATGGCGGAAGCAGGCAGAGTGCCGGTGGGGGAATGCGTTGGCGCGGCGCTCAGGTTTGTGCGCGCCAACGTTCGGCTGATCGCGATAATGTCGGCTCTTGGAGCGATAGCGGGGACATTTTTCTCCGCGATCGGCCTCTTCGTCACGCAGCTTTCCCTGCTGGCTATGCTGGCCTTCGGCTTGGCGCAGGCGATCGTCTACGCCGCGTTCATTCGCGTCGCGATGGGGGGCGCGCAATCGGCCTATCAACGGCTCGCCGGCGACGGCGTGTTGGTTTGGGCGGCGATGGCGGTGGTCGCCTTTTTCCTTTTCATCGTGCTAACGCTTTGCGTTTTTGCTGCGGCGATCGCGCTGGCTGCAGGGCCGATTGCACCTTATATCGGCGAGCTTCAGGCGGCTGGTGACGACCAGGAAGCGGTGGTCGCAATCATGGTGCGATTTTCCGAGGAGAATCCCGGCGCGCTTTTGGCGCTCACGCTGTTCTTCGGCGGCATTTGGCTGCTGCTGACGTCTAGGCTCTACCTCGCCGCGCCCGCGAGCGTTGAGGCCAAGCGCGTCATGGTTTTCGACACCTGGAAGGCGACCAAGGGCGCCATGCTGCGGATTTGTGCGGCTCGTCTCTTGTTGCTGCTGCCCGCTTACCTTCTGGTCAGCGCGCTCTCGTACTTGTTTGGCCGGGCGGTAGGGATAGACACAATGGACTTCAATGCGGTGGCGGCCGCGGCGCGGGCCAATCCGGTGGGCGTCCTTGTCTATAATCTTGGCGCAAGTTTTCTCACCCTTGCGGCCTATTCGTCTTTCGAGGCGGGGCTTTCGACCTATTTGTATCAGGGCCTGAAGCCAGCGGCGGCCCAGCCGACCTCGACCGCCCCATGAAGCCGGGATAGAGTCGCCCATTCCCATGGTGTCTCAGCGCTCCTATGTCGCCGACCTGCTTCGGCTCGCCGGTCCGGTCGCGCTTGCGCGGCTGGGGATCATTGGCATGGGGCTCGCCGACGTAATCGTGGTCGGCCAACTCGCGCCCAATGAACTGCCGCACCAGGCTTTGGGCTGGGCGCCAACGGCCGTCTTTCTCGTTACCGCCATCGGTCTGCTGCAGGGTGTGCAAGTTCTGGCCGCGCGCGCCATGGGCGAGGGCAACCCGCAAGGCGCGGGCGTGGCGTTGCGGCGCGGGCTCATGCTTGCCTTGTTCGCGGGCGTGGCTTCCGCCGGCGCCATGTGGACGGCGGGCGAGGCGACATTCACGATTTTCGGCATCGATGAAGAGCTCGCGACGCCTTCGACGCCGGTGATGCAGGTGCTGGCGCTCTCCATCCCGCTGCATCTGCTTTATGTTGCGGGAACGTATTTCCTCGAAGCGATCAAAAAGCCGGGCATATCCATGGCGGTGATGTGGGCCGCCAACGTCGTGAATCTTCTGCTCAATCTTCTGTGGGTGCCCGAGCATGGCGCTATCGGCTCGGCCTGGGCCACGGTCGCGGCGCGCGTGTTTTTGGCTGGTGTTTTGCTGCTTTGGATTTTCCTCTTGCACGACGGCGTAGCGCTCGGCCTACGCGCGGCGCGAGCCGCCAAGGGCCCGACCTACGCGGCGCTGTTGGCGGTGGGCATTGCCGCGGGCGTGAGCCAATTGGTCGAAGCTGGCGCATTTTCCGCCATGACGGTCATTGCCGGCCGGATCGGCCCGCAAGTGGTGGCGGCCTACCAGATCCTGCTCAATCTGATGGCGCTCGTGTTCATGATCGCGCTTGGCCTTTCGACCGCGACTGCTGTACTGGTCTCCGAAGCGGTCGGCAGAGAAGCACCGTGGGACGCGGCGCGCGCCGGGTGGACCGGGATAGGGCTCAACGCCTTGGCGATGCTGATCTGCGCGGGCGGGCTGATTGCGTTCGCGCCGCAAATCGGGCGCGCTTACACCGCCGACGCAACGCTTGCGGCTCTGATCGCTTCGCTGATGTGGATCTGCGCGCTGGCGCTGCATCCCGATGGCGCGCAGGTGGTCACTGCATCGGCCTTGCGCGCGCGCGGCGACAATTGGTTTCCCACCTGGAGCCACATCTTTGCGTACGCCGCGGTGATGCCGGTGCTCGGCTATTGGCTTGCGGAGCGCGAAGGCATGGGCGTGGCCGGGCTGCTGTTTGCGATCGTGTGGGCGAGCGTGGCGAGCGCGGGCGTGCTGCTGGCGCGTTGGTGGGCGCTGACACGCGTTGCCGCAAGCGTTCCCCCTCCCCGAGAGGGGAGGGGGCCGTGGGTGGGGTGAAACGCTGCTCTTCGCGGGTTGGAGCGCGCGCCTCCTGGCGCGCATCAACTGGCCCCCAGCACCCAGCCTTCTTCCTGCTCGACAATCTCACGCCGTTTGTCGTCCTTGGCTGGGCCGAACAGCGCGCCCAGTTGACCTTTCTCGTCTAGCGTGTTGAAGCGCTCGCAGACGCTACGCACTTGCGCCTGGTCCCTGATCTCGCTGGCGGTGGGTTTGGCCGCGTAGAGGCTCGGGTAGATTTCCGCGAACACCGCATCGGCGCCGGCGAGGTCAGCGCCCGCAAGCGGACGCCAGCCGGTCTCGAACGGCCAGATCTTGGCGTTGCGCGCATCGCGCAGACGCTTGACCACGGGGATGCCGGTGAGCGCCTGTCCGCCCACTGAACCCTGGTAGTACAATTTCCAGATCGAAGCGGCGGTCTTCAGCGCTTCCTCGCAGAAGCGCAGCTCCGGCAGGTCGCCCTCGCCGTGATCGCGCCCGCGCTTGGCGGAGAGCATGGTTTGCTCGTCGCGCGCCGGCGCGCCCCAGAACGGGAACGCGCTGCCAGTGAGCAGGCGATTCATCTTGGCGCCGACCTGGAAACGATTGTTGGAATTGTCGGGCTTGTCCTTCACTTCCTTGGTCACGAAATCGAGCATCGCCCGCCATGGCGGGCCAGCAAGCTGCAGCGCCGCGGCGGTTCCGCGCGGAAACCCCAATGGAAAATCGAACCCGACCAGCGCGCGTTCGCTCTTGCGCTTTAGATCGTCGAGGATGGCATTGAGCAGCTTCTCCGCCTCCACGCGTGTCGCTGGATTGTGCACCTCGAACGCCATCTGGAAGCGCACACTACGCTTCAATACGCCGATCCAGACAGAATCGGCGCCGGTCGTGGGCTTGGACGCCGCGCTCCAGTCGACGGCGACATAGGCGTTGAAGAGGCGGGCGCTCATCGGTTTTCTAGGCGAGCTTGACCAGCATTTTGCCGGTATTGGCGCCCGCGAACAGGCTCAGGAAGGCCTTCGGTGCGTTAGCGATCCCGTGCTCGACGGTCTCTTCCCACTTGACCTTGCCGTCCTTGATCCATTGCGTCATCTCGGCTCGGAATTGGTCGCGCAGATCGAAGTGAAAGGCGACGATGAAGCCCTGCATTTTGATGTTCTTGCCGACAATATACATGAGGTTGCGCGGGCCCGGTGGGGGCTCGGCGGCATTGTACGCCGAAATCATGCCGCATTCGACGAAGCGCGCGAACGGGCGCGCGACCTCCAGCGCCACCTCCAGATGCTCGCCGCCGACATTGTCGAAATAGATGTCGATGCCGTTGGGCGCAGCCGCGCGCACAGCATCAAGCAGCTTGCCGCAGGTCTTGTAATTGACGCCGGCATCGACGCCCACGGATTTAAGCCAACTCAGTTTCTCATCGCTGCCGGCGGAGGCGACCACCTTGCAGCCGCGCAGCTTGGCGATCTGGCAGACGACAGATCCGACAGCGCCCGCCGCGCCGGAGACAAACACGGTGTCGCCCGCCTTTGGCTCGCCGATGCGCTGCAGCCCCGCATAAGCGGTCAGGCCCGGCATGCCCAGCACGCCCAGATAAGCTTGTGGCGGCACATTTTCCGCGGGCAATTTCTGCAGCGCCGCTACTGGGGCGACGAACGCCTCGCGCCAGCCCAGCATGGACTCCACCACATCGCCCGGCTTGAAGTCGGGGTGATTGGATTGCTCCACCCTTCCGACGGCGCCGCCCTGCAGAGCTTCGCCCAGCGGAAACGGGGGCACGTAGCTTGGCCGATCGTACATGCGCCCGCGCATATACGGATCGACCGACATCCACAGGTTTCGCACTGACGCTTCGCCAACGCCTGGCGCCGGCAGGGACGTCTCCACCAGTTCGAAATTTTCGGCGGTGGGAAGGCCGATTGGTCGGCTCTTCAGCCGTATCTCTTGCGTCTTAGCGGACATGCCGGCCCCTTGTTTGTGTGCGCCACCCTAGAACGGCGCGCCGGCAAATTCCAAGCAGAACCCGCCGACTGGACTGGGGCGGGCCAACGCCGCATAAGGCCCGGTTCACGGGAGCCCAAGTTAACAAGATGTCCATCCGTCTTCGCTTCGCGCCATCGCCTACCGGGCGGCTGCATGTCGGCAATGTCCGCACGGCGCTGATGAACTGGCTGTTTGCGCTGCGTGAAGGCGGCCAGGTGCTGCTGCGCATCGATGACACCGATCTGGCGCGGTCGACCAAGGAATTCGAGCAGGGAATAGAGGACGACCTGACCTGGCTTGGCCTGAAATGGCATGAGCGCGCCAACCAGTCGCATCGGTTTGACGTGTACGAGAAGGCAGCCGCGGGCCTGAAGGCCGCTGGCCTCCTCTACCCGTGCTACGAAACCGAGGATGAACTCGATCGCAAGCGAAAAATCGCGCAGGCGACCGGCAAGCCGCCGGTCTATGATCGCGCCGCGCTCAAGCTGACGCCAGCGGACCGCGCCAAGCTGGAGGCGGAGGGGCGCAAGCCGCACTGGCGTTTCAAGCTCTCGGGCGCGCGCAAGGATTGGGTCGATCTGGTGCGCGGGCCGCAATCGATCGACACCGCCTCGCTGTCCGATCCGGTGCTGGTCCGGGAAGATGGCGCGTTTCTTTATACGCTGCCGTCGGTTGTCGATGATGTGGACTTCAAGATCACCCACATCGTGCGCGGCGAGGACCACGTCACCAATTCCGGCGTGCAGATTGAGATACTCGAGGCGTTGGGCGGAGAGGTTCCCGCGTTCGGCCATTTCCCGCTGTTGGTCGGCGCCGATGGCAGCGCCCTGTCAAAACGCATCGGTTCCTTAGGCGTGGGTGAGTTGGCGGCCGACGGCTACGAGCCGGTCGCCATTCTTTCGCACCTCGCCAAGATCGGCACTTCCGATCCCGTTGAAGCGCGCGTGAGCATCGGTCAACTCGCCGAGGAGTTTGCGTTCGAGAAGATTGGCCGCGCTCCGGCCCGCTTCGATCCGGAAGAACTGAAGCGCGTCAATGCAGCGGTGTTGCATCAATTGGATTATGCCGTGGTCAAGCCGCGCCTCATTCAGCTCGGCGCGGACAAGGGCGAAGCGTTCTGGACCGCGGTGCGCGCCAATCTGGTGCTATTGCCGGACGTGAAGGACTGGGTGCGCATTGTCGAGGGTCCGGTCGAGCCGGTGCTTGCGGATGCCGCCTTCGCCAGCGCAGCCGCCGAGGTGCTGCCCAAGGGCGCCTACAATGCCACGAGCTGGAGCGTCTTCACCAATGCGGTGAAGGAGAAAACCGGGGCCAAGGGCAAGGCGTTGTTCATGCCGTTGCGCCAAGCGTTGACCGGCATGGACCACGGCCCGGAAATGGCCGCACTGTTTCCGTTGATCGGCGAAGAGCGCGCGCGCAAGCGGCTCCAGGGCGTGGCGGCGTAATACCAACCGCCCATGACATTGACCCGTCATTTTGGTACAACTCGGTCATTCCGGGGCTCGCGAAGCGAGAACCCGGAACCCAGGGGATCGTAGCAACCAGTGCTTGTTGCCCCTGGGTTCCGGATCGCGCTCCGCGCGTCCGGAATGACGGAAAACCCGATCCTATGAGTCAGAATCTTGGGCGGTTGGCCCAAGGTCCGAATTCGGCGAGACGAGCGGCGCGAAATTGGGCTAGAACTTGCCCATGCTCGACGCCGACATCTGCCACGCCGCGTGCGACGCCAAGGACCGCCGCTTCGACGGGCGCTTCTATATTGGCGTTGCCTCCACCGGCATTTATTGCCGCTGCATTTGCCCGGCGCGGTTGGTCAAGCGCGCCAACCGCTCGTTCTGGCCTTCGGCGGCGGCTGCTGAAGCGGCGGGATTCCGCCCGTGCCTGATCTGCCGGCCCGAACGTGCGCCGGGATTAGCGCCGATCGATGCGCCAGCGCGCCTGGCGGGCGCCGCCTATGCGCGTATCGAAGCAGGTGCGCTGGAAGAGGCGGGGCTTGAAGCGCTGGCGGACGATTTGGGCGTAACCTCGCGCCACCTGCGCCGGGTGATGAACGCCGAATTCGGCGCAAGCCCGATCCAGATAGCGCAGACCGGGCGGCTGCTCGCCGCGCGCCGCCTGCTCAACGAGACCGCGCTGTCGGTGACCGAGATCGCTTTCGCTTCCGGTTTCCGCTCGTTGCGCCGCTTCAACGCGACGATGAAGGAGCGTTATGGCGCGCCGCCTTCGAAGATGCGTGGACGCAAGGCCATTGCCCGCGGCGAGACCTTCACGGTGAGCCTCTCGCCGCGGGGCGACTACAATTTGGCGCCGATGCTGGATTTCCTGCGCGCGCGCGCATTGTCCGGAGTGGAGACCTGCAGCGCGAAGTCTTATGCGCGCGTCTTGAAATATGGCGACGCCCTCGGTTGGCTTGAGATCGGAATGGGCCCCAAGGGGCTGGCGCTGACGCTCTCGGAAAATCTCGCGGCGCACCTGCGTCCGCTGGTGGCGCAAGTGCGCGGCGCGTTCGATCTTGACGCGGAAATGTGCGCCGTGGACGCGCATCTGGCGCTCGATCCGGAACTGCGGCAGGATGTGAAGCGCGAGCCGGGAGTGCGCTTGCCCGGCGCGCTTGACGGATTCGAGTGCGCGATCCGCGCCGTGCTGGGCCAACAAATCACCGTGGCCGGCGCGCGCACGCTGACCGAGCGCCTGGTGCAGAAATTTGGCGCCCCCACCGCGAGCGAAAGCGCCTTGACGCACGCGTTCCCTGACGTCGCCGCGCTCGCCAACGCGGGCGTCGTGCATATCGCTGGCATCGGCCTGCCGCGTAAGCGAGCCGAGACTTTGTATGCGCTCGCCCGCGCCGCCGCGGCAGGCAAGCTCGGGCTTGGCCGCGGGGCGATTGCGGCGGGGCGGGCGGCGCTTGCGGAAATTCCCGGCATAGGCCCGTGGACCGTCGAATATGTGGCCATGCGCGCGCTCGGCGATCCCGATGCGTACCCAGCGACCGATATCGCGCTTATCAACGCACTTGGTCGCAAGGGCGAGACGCTCGACCATCTCAAACCCTGGCGCGCTTATGCAGCCATCAGGCTCTGGCGGCGCGCTGTTGTACGAGGCGCACGCAAATGATCTCCGCTGTCCACGATTCACCCATCGGCCCGCTGACGTTGCATTCCGATGGCTCAGCCCTCACTGGGGTGGAATTCGACGATCCGAAATATCCGCTCGCGCCAAGCCCTCGCGGCGACGATAACGTGCTCAGACAAGCGCGGCGCGAACTGGACCTCTACTTTGCCGGCAAGCTCAAGGCGTTCGGCGTGCCGCTGGCGCCACGCGGTACGCTGTTCCAGCAACGCGTCTGGGCGGCGCTGCGGGCGATCCCCTACGGCGCCACGCGCAGCTATGGCGAGCAGGCGTCCGCCATTGGTTCGCCCAAGGCGTTCCGGGCAGTGGGGCTAGCCAACGGCAAGAACCCGATCTCCATCATTGTTCCATGCCATCGCGTTATCGGCGCCGATGGCGGTCTCACCGGTTTCGGCGGCGGCATGGCGCGTAAGCACTTTCTGCTGCAGCACGAGCAGAGCGGCTGTTGATTACCGAACGGCCAATGTTGTTGGCGGTCGCAATTCCGGGACCGCTTGTGCTAAGAGCCCGTCCCATCACGCGGGAGACGACACGATGCGATTGCTTTTGGCGGCCGGCGCATGCGCCCTGGTTCTGGCTGCGCCGAACCCGGGTTCGGCGCAACAAGGGGTCTGGACCTATGAGTACACTAACGGCGTCGCCACCGCGACCGAGCGGGACGAGCGCGGCCGCACCGTTGCGACGATAACGTGCCGTGGCCCGACCGGCGACATCGTGCTCTCCGACTTCACCTTGGCGCGCGCGGCGCGGCGGGCGACGCAGTCGGAAGTGCGCATCGGGGCGATCGCGGTTCTGGTGCCGAGCCGCCTGGAAGGTCGCGGCCGCAATCGCGCGCTGACCATCAGCCTGCCGCAGCGCCCGCCCATACTCGCAGCCGGCCAGCCTACCGATCAACTCTCGGTAACCGTGAACAGCCAATCGCGCACGCTCAGCGAAGGGGCGCCGCAGAAGATGCGCGAGGTCGCTTACGCCTGTTGGGGCGGTTAGGCGCGCGCGCCGCGGCCGGTGCGCACTACTCCCGGCGCCAGATTGACCACGATCGCCACCGCGAACGCCGCCGAACCAAGCAGCGCGCTCAGCCAATCGCTTTCATCAGCGCCGATACGCGCCTGCACAACACCAAGCGATAGCGCTGCTGCGCCCAGGAGGGTAGCCAGGCCAAACGCTGCCCGGGTCCGCAGCACCGCGCCGCGCGCGCGCCAGTAGCGCCAATGCGCGGCGAGCAATAGCGCCGGCGCGGCGAGCGCAAGCGGGCTGATGTCGCGCAGTTCCGGCGCGGAAGCACCCGCGCCGCGCAACCACGCCGTCAGCGCGACAAGCCCGCCTAAGAGCGCCGCCGAATTCAGCGCGGTGACCATGGCGCCGCGGAATGAAGTGCGGGCGCGCTTGTCGGACGCGCCGATCATGAGGCCCGCGAGCAGCCACGCGCTCACGTGCACGCTTGCTTCCAAGCCGCCGATCGGCGCCAGGAGCGGCGCGGCGCCGGAGAGCGCCAGCCGCAGCGCGAGGCTGAAGCAGGCGATCGCGCACGCCCACGCCATTGTCTCGAACCAGCCCGCCGCGATCACGTGCTCGCGACGCAGCGCCGCCCTCGCCGCGAGCGCAGCCAGAAGCGCCGGCGCGCCAACGCCAGCCGCCAACGCGGTCCAGGTTGGGATCGGCGCGGATTCCCCAAGCATCTGGGCGGCGCTGATCCATGCCAACGCCGCCGAAGCCAACGCGGCGGCTGCTGCAAGCAGGCTCTGCAACCCCGAAGGCAGGCGCCACTCGGTCGCGGCTATGACAAGCGCCGCCGCCATCAGCAACATCGCCGCTATGGGCGCAGGCGCTGCAAGCGCCGCGGCGCTGACCACGCAAGCGAACGCCGCCGCGGCCAAGACCCACGCCGTGAGCTTCAGCGCGGCTGGCCCCTCTTGCCGGCGCGTCGCCGCAAGCGTGAGCACCCCGGCGAGCAACAGCGCCAACCCCGCCAGCGCCCCGGCCGCGGCAAGTCGCTCAACGAGGCCGTGCTGAGCCGCATGCAGCGCCGTGATCGTCGCCAGCGGCGCAAGCGCACCCGTGCCGGCGATCAGGACGCCGCGCGATCCAAGCTGGGGCACGCGAACGATCGCAATGCCCAGGAACAGCACACCGATAAGCGCCGCCGCGGGCGTGAACCAAAGCGCCGCATCGGGCTGGCCGCTGAAAACAAAGAGCCCTGCGAGCGCAGCGCCGAAACTCCCACCATGCAAGGGTTCAAGGCGCAGATTGGCGGCGCCCAGCAGCGCCGCGGCCGCGACCAGGAGAGTGAACATGAGTCCGGGCGCCGCGGCCATGCTCCCCGTAGCGCCCAAACCAAGCAAGCCCGCGCCCATCGCCAACGCCATGGCCGCGCCCGGCGCGGGGTCGCGTGTTCGCGCATAAGCCAGCCCACACGCGGCGGCGAGCGCCGAAGCTGTGGAAAACAGCAGTGTGCTGATCTGCGGCGCCTGCATGATGAATGCAATCGCAGCCCACAATGCTGACGCGGCCGCGCCGACCCATGCTGCTTGTTTCCAATTCGGGCGCAGTGCGGCCAGCATCATCGCCGCGCCAATCAGGATGCCGACGCTGGTGACGTATGGCGCGCTTGTGGCGGAGGCCAAGCCGAGCGCCGGCATTGCAGCAAACGGCGCCAGCCAGAGCGCAGGCGGCAGCTCGCGCTTCGGTTTGGCGGGGCCGTGTGCTGGCGCCAGCCGCCACACCCGCGCCGCGCGTGCAGAAGGCGGCTCCACTCGCGCCGCTGGCGCTATGGTGGCGCCAGCGGATGCCGTTTTGCGCAGACCGCGGCGCTCTTCGAGCGCTTGGCGCAATTGCACGACCTCCGCGCGCAACGCGCCGATGCGGCGGCCCATGAGCCAGAGGCCGGCGCCGAGTGCTAGCGTCTGCAGCGCCATCAGCGCCGGGAGCAATATCGATTCCATGCCGCAATTGTAGCCCGCGGCCCCGGCCACAGGCGCCCATTTCCGGGCGCCTGCCATCGCCGCCGATCGCCGCAGGCAATTCGGCGATTGAATCATAAGGAAAATCCCGGCGCTTGGCGGGTTGGGGAAAATCATTACAACACCAGTGTCGCCAAATTACCGCACCGGCTGGGGGCCTCATTTGACCTATTCCTTGGACAATGCGCGGAGCTTGGCGGGCGTCCTGCTCATTCTGGCGGTCTGCTGGCTTGTGTCGGAGAACAGGAAGCGTTTTCCGTTTCTGCTTACATTGGGCGCGCTGTTGGTGCAGGCGGGGCTGGTGCTGGCGCTGTTTGCACTGCCGGATTCAGAGCCCGTGCTCAAGGCGGTCAGCGGCGCGGTCGATGGCCTTGCAAGCGCCACCGACAGGGGCACACAATTCGTGTTCGGCTATCTGGGCGGAGGCGATCAGCCTTATGCGCTCGCCCACGATAGCGCGCCGCTTCCGTTTTTGTTCGGCTTTCGCGTGCTGCCGCTGATCCTGGTGATCTCGGCGCTTTCGGCGCTACTATGGCACTGGAAGATCCTAAAATGGATCACGCAGGGCTTTGGCTTTTTGTTCCAGCGCAGCATGGGGCTGACCGGCCCATCGGCGCTCGCGGTCGCGGCCAATATTTTCATGGGCATGGTCGAGAGCCCGATCGTGATCCGCGCTTATCTCGACCGCCTTACGCGTTCGGAATTGTTTCTGATGATGGTAGTGGGGCTCGCCACGGTCGCCGGCTCGACCATGGTGGCTTACGCGGTGATCCTTGGTCCAACGCTGCCGAACGCGGCCGGCCACGTGCTGGTGGCTTCGATCATCTCTGCGCCGGCGGGCATCTTGCTGGCGCGGATCATGATCCCGGAGGAGAATGGCGGCGCCCATCTCGAACCCGGCGATGAACTTAAGTACCAAAGTTCAATGGATGCGGTGACGCGCGGTGTGCAGGACGGCGTCATGGTGGCGGTGAATGTCGCCGCCATGCTCATGGTGTTCGTGGCGTTCGTGTGGATCATCAACAATATGTTGGCGCTGGCGCCCGATTTCGACGGCGGCCCGCTGACGCTGCAGCGCATCTTTGGTTTTGTGTTTGCGCCGGTGGCTTATCTGATCGGCCTGCCATGGAGTGAATCCCAGACCGGCGGCGCTGTTCTCGGCAGCAAGCTCTTCCTCACCGAATTCATCGCCTATATTGAATTGGGCGCGATCCCCGCCGATGCGTTGAGCGAACGCAGCCGCATGATCTTGACTTACGCGCTGTGCGGTTTCGCTAATGTCGCTTCCGTCGGCATCATGACCGGGGGCATGACCGTGCTGATGCCGGGCCGTCGCGATGAGATTTTCGCGCTGGCCTGGAAATCGCTGTTGCCGGGGTTTTTGGCGACGTTGATGGCGGCCGCGGTGGTGGCGGCGCTGCCGGCGGGATTGTTTGGGAGCAGATGATGAAACTTTACTCCGCGCCGTACGCACCCAACCCCCGCCGCGTCGCCATGTTCATCGCCGAGAAGCGCATCACCGATATCGAGATCGTGCAGCTCGATCTGCCTAAGGGCGAACACCGCGGCGCCGAGTTTCGCGTCAAGAGCCCGCTCGCGCAGGTGCCTACCTTGGAACTTGACGACGGCCGTACGCTGACCGAGAGCCGCGCCATCTCCACTTATCTCGAAGCGCTTTATCCGGAAATCAACCTGCTCGGCGCCGACGCTTTCGAGCGCGCGTCCATCGAGATGTGGGATCGGCGCGCGGAGCTCATGTTTGCCATGCCGCTGATGCTGTGGGTGCGCCATGGCTCGCCGCTGCTGGCGCAAGTGGAGAAGAACCAGAACGCGGAAGTATCGGTGTATAATCAGGCCCAAGCCATGCGCATGGCCAAATGGCTCGACGGCGAACTCGCCAACCGCCCCTGGATCGCCGGCGAACGCTTCACCAATGCCGATATCACCGCCGCTTGCGGAATCGATTTCGCCAAGATGATGCGCTGGCGTCCGGGCGAGGATTTGCCAAATCTGAAACGCTGGCGCGAAGCCATCGCCGAGCGGCCCGCCGGGAGGGTTCCGGCTTAAGCCAATTCCTCGAACAGGCTCTGCTCTTCGGCGCGCCAGCCTTCGATCATCAGCATGCGCAGTTTGGTGGCGATGCCGCCATTGGCGGAGAAGCCCACAAGCCTGGCGTTTGCGCCGACGACGCGGTGGCATGGCACCACGATCGCGAACGGGTTGCGCCCCAGCGCTTGGCCTACCGCGCGCGCGGCGCTTGCATCGCCGATGGCGCGGGCGATTTCGCCGTAGGTGCGGGTTTGGCCGGGTGCGATCGCGCGCGTGGTTTCATAGACGCGGGCGTTGAACGGGGCGACGCGGCTCATGTCGAGGCTGATGGTGCGCAAGGATTTCTTCTCGCCGCGCATCAGCGATTGGATTTCTTCGATCGCGCGCAGGATGTTCTTGGGCGGGCGTTCGCTTTCTTCCGCGGCGGGGCAATGGCGCAGCAGCCGCGTGCGCGTGGCTTCGTGGGTTTTCTCCGGCAATTGCACGCCAAGGATCCCGCGCGAGCCCCAAGCCAAGCCGCAACGGCCGATCGCGGTTTCGAACAGGGTGTAGGAATAGGCCATCAGGTTTTGGGCTCGCCGAGCAGCACGCTAATATCGCGAGCGCCGTGAAGAAGGCGAACGACTTTGGCGGCGTCGCCTTCGATCTGAAAGATAACCAAGTGGGTCTTGGCTACGACACGGAAATAGCCTTCTGGCAAATCTGGGCGCGTTGCTTGTGGGATTGAGATTCTGGTGGTGGCGCGGATGCCGCTTTGGATTGAACGCAGTGCTTTCAAGGCGGCTTTGGCGCCGAGGTGCTGGCTCTCGCGCAGTTCGCGTTGCGCGCGCGGCGTTACCGGCAGGCGGCGTGGTTTCATGCGCAGGCATGGGCCTCACGCTCGAGTTCATCGATCATGGCGTCCATATCGGCAAGGAAGGCGTCGCCCTCAATCCAACCGTCGCGGTTTGCTTCGGCAATTGCTTCGTCGAGCGACAATCGGAATTTTTCGACTTGCACGCGATGAGCCTCCATCGCCTGCGATGCAAGCATCTCGATGCTTTCAGCGCGTCCGGCCGCGACTTCGGCCTCGGCCCAAATTTGGAATTTTTGGGGAAGCGGGATGGTCATGATTCGCTCTTTCTAGCTCTGCAGCTTGCCGAACGGGAATCGTTTCGCTAGAACATATAGTGAACATGAATCCGCGTCCAGCCCTTCGCGCCACGGCTCCCCCTCTCCCCCAAAGAACGCTTTCTGGGGGAGGGGGTTTCGCCCCTCTCGCCGCCGCCATGGCCGCCCAGCCTTTGCACGAGATCGCCCCAGCTGAGCCTGGGGAGGAGGCCGCGGCTTTGGGTTTCGCGCTTGGGTTGGCCGCTGGCTGGACAGGGGCGGGGAGCGTGTTCTGGACTAGCGACGAGGGGGTTTTTGCCGAAGCAGGCGCCCCTTACCCGCCCGGGCTTGCCGGGTTTGGCCTGAACCTCGACCGCCTCATCGTTGTGCGCGCGGCCAAGCGCGAGGACGTTTTGTGGGCGGCCGAGCAGGGGCTTTCCGCGCCAGGCGCGGTGGTGATTTGCGCGCTTGCCGCGCGCGGGCGTCCGCTCGATCTTAAAGCCACGCGCCGTTTGCTTTTGTTCGCCGAGCGTGCGCGCTCGCGTTGCCTGCTGCTGCGGTCCGTGGCGGAGGCGAGTGCGGCGTGGACGCGCTGGCGGATTGGGTCAGCGCCGAGCGTCGCGGCAGCGCGCGAACTGGGTGCGCCCGCGTTCAGCGTCGAACTGGTGCGCAATCGCAGCGGCCAAGCAGGCGCCCGCTTCATCCTGGATTGGAATGCCGAAGCACGGAATTTCGTGGAGCGGCCATGACTTGGCTCGCGCTGTTTCTGCCGCGGCTTGCGACCGACCGGCTGATCCGTTGTGGGCGAGCGCCTCATGATCAGCCGCTTGCGGTTTATGCGAAGCAAACCAATGCGTATGTGCTGACCGGACTCGATGCGCGCGCTTCGGCTCTCGGTCTTCGCGCAGGGCAGGCGCTCGCGGACGCGCGCGCGATCCATCCTGCGCTCGCCGTCGCCGAGGCCGAGCCGGAAGCCGATGCGGCTGCACTCGACGCAATCGCCGCTTGGTGCGAGCGTTTCACCCCCGTGGTCGTGCTCGATGCGCCCGACGGCTTGTTTCTCGACATCAGCGGCTGTGGGCATTTGTTCGGCGGAGACGATGCGCTGCGCGAGGAGATCGTCGCGCGTTTGGCCGCGCAAGGTTTCGTGGCGCGCGCGGCATTGGCGCACACGCCAGGCGCGGCTTGGGGGTTGGTCAGGTATGGGAAACTTCTCCTCCCCCCTTGCGGGGGAGGTCCCTCGCGAAGCGAGGGG
>JAKFYF010000106.1 GCA_021731005.1 Hyphomonadaceae bacterium | reverse complement strand
TGGTATCAGAGCGCATGCGCACGCTGAGTGAGGGATTGCGCAACCCATTCGGCTCGCTTCGCGTCATCGCCCAGATCGGCAAAACAAGCTGGCGAACATCGGCGTTTGCTGACACGAAGGCGAAGGCGTTCCTGCTGCCGGTGAAGGCCGAGGTGCGCAAGAAAGAGAAGATCGCCCACGGCGACACTGTCGAAGTGGTGCTTGAGATCGAGCTGTAGCGATCAGGGGATCTCAGCGAGCATACCGCAGATATCAATCGTCGGTGTAGGCCGCCTCCGGGCGCGGGCCGCTGTCCTTGCCGCGCGCATCCTCGTCGCGGTCGACGAACTCGATCACTGCGAGGGGCGCGTTGTCGCCATAGCGGAAGCCGGCTTTCAGCACGCGGGTATAGCCCCCGGCTCTGCCCTTCATGCGCGGCGCCAGCGCGTCAAACAGCTTCTTGGTCTGGGTCTCGTCGCGCATGCGCGACAGCACCAGCCGGCGCGAGCCGAGGTCGCCCTTCTTGGCCAAAGTAACCAGGCGCTCGACCACCGGGCGAAGTGCTTTCGCCTTCGGCAGCGTGGTCACGATCTGCTCGTGCTTGATCAAGGCCGCGGCCATATTCGCGAACATCGCCTTGCGATGGCTCGCGGTGCGGTTGAGCTTCTTGTTTCCGGCGCCGTGACGCATGTTCGTTCCTCACGCGAGTGGCGAGTGGCGAATAGCGAATGCGCCGGGGAAACCCCATTCGCTACTCGCTATTCGCCATTCGCTAAATTTGATCTTCGTACTTCTTCGCCAAATCCTCGATATTGTCCGGCGGCCAATTCTCGACCGCCATGCCGAGATGAAGGCCCATCGAGGCCAGCACTTCCTTGATCTCGTTGAGCGATTTGCGCCCGAAATTCGGCGTGCGCAGCATCTCGCCTTCCGACTTCTGGATCAGGTCGCCAATGTAAACGATGTTGTCGTTCTTCAAGCAATTGGCCGAACGCACCGAGAGTTCCAGTTCGTCGACCTTCTTGAGCAACGCCGGATTGAACGGAAGGTCTGGCTTGTCCATGCCCTCCTTCTTCTGCTTCGGCTCCTCGAAGGTGATGAACACCTGCAATTGATCCTGCAGAATGCGTGCGGCATAGGCGATCGCATCTTCCGGGCGGATGGCGCCATTGGTTTCGATTTCGATGACGAGCTTATCGTAATCGAGCACTTGGCCTTCTCGGGTGTTGTCGATGCGGTAGGCGACGCGGCGAACCGGGGAATAGATCGCGTCGATCGCGATCAGCCCGATCGGGGCGTCGTCTGGGCGGTTCTGCTCGGCGGGGACATAGCCCTTGCCGTTATTGATGGTCAGCTCCATGCGGATCGAGGCGCCCTCGCCGAGCGTGCAGATGACGTGCTCGGGATTGAGGATTTCCATGTCGGAAACCGTCTGGATTGCGGACGCCTTCACTTCGCCCGGCCCTTCGGCCTTCAGCATTACGCGCTTGGGGCCTTCCCCACGCATGCGGATGGCGACCTGCTTCAGGTTCAACACGATGTCGGTGACGTCCTCGCGCACGCCGTTGATCGAGGAAAATTCGTGCACCACGCCATCGATCTGCACCGACGTGATCGCCGCGCCCTGCAGCGACGACAGCAGCACGCGCCGCAGCGCGTTGCCGAGCGTCAAGCCAAAACCGCGTTCCAGTGGCTCGGCGATCAAGGTGCCGCGGCGCGCGGGATCGTGACCGTGCTCAACCAGCGGCTTCTTGGGGCGGATCAGTTCCAGCCAGTTACGTTCGATCGAAGTGGTCATTCTTTCGCTTTCCTTGCGAGCGCGGATCGCGCGCTCAGCCAAACCGAATTAGACGCGGCGGCGCTTCGGCGGCCTGCATCCATTGTGTGGTATCGGGGTAACGTCGCGGATCGATGTCACAGTGAAGCCCACCGCCTGCAGCGCCCGCAGCGCGCTTTCGCGCCCCGAGCCAGGGCCCGACACGTTGACTTCAACCGTGCGCATGCCGTGCTCCATCGCCTTGCGGCCCGCGTCCTCGGCGGCGACCTGAGCCGCGTAAGGCGTCGATTTGCGCGAGCCCTTGAAACCCATCGTGCCGGCCGACGACCACGAGATGGCGTTGCCTTGCGCGTCGGTGATGGTGATCATGGTGTTGTTGAACGACGCCGCGACATGCACGACGCCGGTGACGATGTTCTTGCGCTCGCGTTTCTTGACGCGTGTGGATTCCTTGGCCATCGCGGCGGGTCCTTATTTCTTTGTTGCTTGCTTCTTGCCGGCGATCGGCTTGGAGGGACCCTTGCGGGTGCGGGCGTTGGTGTGGGTGCGCTGGCCGCGCACGGGGAGTCCCTTGCGGTGGCGCAGGCCGCGATAGCAGCCGAGATCCATCAGCCGCTTGATATTGGTGGAGTTCTCCCGACGGAGGTCGCCTTCGACGGTGTAGTCGCGGTCGATGGCTTCGCGGATCTGCAGCACTTCCTGGTCGGTCAATTCGCTGACGCGGCGATTGTCGGCCAGGCCGACCTTGGTGCAAATTTCCTTGGCGTAATGCCGGCCGATGCCGTGGATATATTGCAGCGCGATAACCACGCGCTTCTGGGTCGGGATGTTGACGCCGGCGATACGGGCCATGAGGCGGAAGCTCCAAAACGCAAAAGACGCGAGCCCGCCCGGCCTTCTGGCCAGGGGACATCGCGGGATAGGTGTTCGCGAAGGGGGGGTTATAGCGGGGCGAATTGCTCCGTCAACCGCCGCTTTGCCCTTCCACGACCGGCTTTTTCGCGAACCAGACGCGCCACTTGGGGACGCCGACCACCGCCGGCAAGCCCTTTAGGCCCCCAAGACCCCGGCAATCGCCGCCGCTACACTTTCGATATCCGACATCCCATCGACGCCCCGCGATTTGCCCTGCGCCTCATAATACGCGACCAGTGGGGCGGTTTGCGTGAGATAGGCATTGAGCCGCACCCTGAAGCTTTCAGGATTGTCGTCGGCTCTGCCCTCTTCGGCGAAGCGCTTGGCGATGCGCGCGATCAGTTTCTCCGGATCGACTTGGAGGCGCACGACGACATCGATCGCCTGCCCATGCCGCGCCAGCAGCGCGTCCAGCGCCTCGGCCTGGGCAATAGTGCGCGGGAACCCGTCGAAGATGAAGCCGGGCGCGTTCTTGTTGCCGGCGAGGGCGTCTTCGATCAGCTCGATCACGATCGCGTCGGAAACCAGCGAACCCGCATCCATGATCGCGGCCACGCGCTGGCCGAGTTCCGACCCGGACGCGCGCGCCGCGCGCAGCATGTCGCCGGTGGAGAGCTGGATATAGCCGCGCTCGGCGGTGAGGCGTTTGGCTTGCGTGCCCTTGCCCGCCGCCGGCGGCCCGAACAGGACCAGGTTCACTTGCGCACTGGCCCGGGCGCTGCATTGCCGCGCAGTTTCGAGCGCTTGATCAGCCCCTCATATTGGTGCGCCACCAAATGCGACTGGATTTGCGCCACGGTGTCGAGCGTTACCGAAATGACAATCAGGATCGATGTGCCCCCCAAATAGAACGGCACCGCGAAATAGGAGATCAGCATTTCCGGGAGCAAGCACACTACAGTGATGTAGGCCGCCCCGATCACGGTAAGGCGCGTCAGCACGAAATCGAGATATTCCGCGGTTTTCTTGCCTGGGCGGATGCCCGGTAGGAAGCCGCCATACTTGCGGAGATTGTCGGCGGTCTCCTCTGGATTGAACACGATCGAAGTGTAGAAGAAACAGAAGAAGATGATGCCGAGCGCATAAAGCGCCATGTGCCCCGGCTTGCCGTAGCCGATATAGGCCTGCATCGTCGTTACCCATTCCGGCGCGTCCGCGCCCAGGCCGGCGAAACTCACGATCGTCGTCGGCAACAGCAGCAGCGAGGAGGCGAAAATCGGGGGGATGACTCCGGCGGTGTTGATCTTCAGCGGCAGGAATGAGCTTTCGCCCATGAACATGCGGTTGCCCTGCTGGCGCTTGGGATACTGCACCACAAGCCGGCGCTGCGAGCGCTCGATGAAAACGATGAACGCGATCGCCGCCAGCATCACCACCGCGATCAGCAGGAAGCCGAAGCCCTTGGAATTGTCCTCCCGCAGCAAATCCAGCGACTGCATGATGACGCGCGGGAAATCGGCGATAATCCCCGCGAAGATGATCAGCGAAATGCCGTTGCCGACGCCGCGCGCGGTAACCTGCTCGCCCAGCCACATCAGAAACATGGTGCCGCCGGTCAGGGTGATCACGGTGGAGGCGATGAAGAATGTCCCTGGGTCGGTGGCGATGCCGCTCGTCGACAGATTGGCGGCGATCGCCGAAGACTGCACCAACGCCAAGAGCAGCGTGAGATAGCGCGTATATTGATTGAGCTGCTTGCGCCCGACTTCGCCCTCTTTCTTCAACCGCTCCCACGAAGGGATCGAAGTCGCCATCAGCTGCACGATGATCGAGGCCGAAATGTACGGCATGACGTTAAGCGCGAACACCGCCATGCGCTCGACGGCGCCGCCAGAGAACGTGTTGAACATGCCGAGGATGCCCCCGGCTTGGCTATTGAACGCGTCCGCGAATCTGCCGGGATCAACGCCGGGGATCGGGATGAACGTGCCAATGCGATAGACCACGAGCGCGACCAGCGTGAACCAGATGCGCTTTTGCAGATCGGTCGCCTTGGCGAACGCCTGGAAGTTGATATTCGCGGCTAATTGTTCTGCGGCTGAAGCCATGAGGGCGCGCTACTCCACTTTGTTTTCCTCCCCAGCAAGCGGGGCAGGTGGCGAGCCAAGCGAACCGGAGGGGATAAGGCCCCTCAGTCTCCCGGCTTCGCCGCTCGAAAGCTCCCCCGCTTGCGGGAGAGCAAACTACGCCGCCGCCTCTTTCACCGCAGGCGGATTGAGCAGCTTGACCGCGCCCCCGGCTTTTTCGACCGCCGCGACCGCCGCCGCCGAAGCGCCGGAAACAACAATGCTCACTTTGGACTTCAGCTCCCCGCGCGCAAGGAGGCGCACGCCGTCTTTCTTGCGCCGAATCACGCCCGCCGCAGCCAGGGAATCCTCGGTGATTTCCACCTTGACGTCGATCTTCTTGTTATCAATGGCCTTTTGCAAAACGCCCAGATTTATCCAGGCCATGCGCTTCTGCGCAGGCGGGGTGAAACCGCGCTTGGGCATGCGCATGTGCAACGGCATCTGGCCGCCTTCAAAACCGTTTATGGAAACCCCGCGCCGGGATTTTTGCCCCTTCACGCCGCGCCCGCCGGTCTTGCCCTTGCCAGAACCGACCCCGCGCCCAACGCGCATCAGCTTCTTGGTTGAGCCGGGATTATCGGCCAGTTCGTTGAGTTTCATGTCGCTTCGCTCCGGTGAATGGCGAATGGCGAATGGCGAATGGATTGCCCCACTCGCTATTCGCCACTCCCCACTCGCTCACTTCACCACTTCCACCAAGTGCGCCACTTTGCGGATCATGCCCTGGACCGAGGGCGTATCCTCAAGCTCAACCACTTGGTGCGCACGCTTCAGACCGAGGCCCATAAGCGTCGCGCGTTGATCGTTCTCGCGCCGGATAGGACTGCCGATGCGGCGCACCTTGACCTTCGCGCCTGTTTTCTTCGCCGCCATGGTCAATTCTCCGACGCCACTTCACCGAGGCTCGCGCCATCCTTGCGGCGCCCCACCAGGTCGGCGACCTTGAGGCCGCGCCGGTTGGCGACGTGCCGCGGCGAGCTTTGCCCCTTGAGCGCATCGAACGTGGCGCGCACCATGTTGTACGGGTTCGAGGAACCCTTCGATTTGGCGACGACGTCGGAAACGCCGAGCACTTCCAGCACCGCGCGCATCGGTCCGCCCGCGATCAGGCCCTTGCCGGCTGGGGCCGCGCGCAACATGACGTAGCCCGCGCCCCAATGGCCGTGGCCGTCATGGTGCAATGTGCGCCCTTCGCGCAACGGCACGCGGATCAATGATTTCTTGGCCTCTTCAGTGGCCTTTCGGATAGCTTCAGGCACTTCGCGCGCCTTGCCATGGCCGAAGCCGGCGCGGCCCTTCTTGTCGCCGACGACCACGAGCGCGGCGAAGGCGAAATTCTTGCCGCCCTTCACCACCTTGGCGACGCGGTTGATGGCCACCAGCTTGTCCACCAATTCGCCTTCGGCGCGCTCTTCGCCCGCTTGAGGATCGCGCGGTCCGCGGCGGCCGCGATCAGGACCGCCGCCAGCGCCGCCGCGGCGTGGACCGCGCCCGCCGCGCCCGCGCGGTTGTTCGGCTGGCGGCGTCCCGGTCGGGGTGGGATTTGCTTCGTCGCTCATCTTTTCCTCAGAAATCCAAGCCGCCTTCGCGGGCGGCGTCGGCCAGGGCTTTGACCCGGCCGTGAAACAGATAGCGGCCGCGATCGAACACGACGCGCTTTTGCCCTTGGGCCAGCGCGCGTTGGGCGATCAGCTTGCCGACAGCGGCGGCGCCTTCCTTGCCGGAAGCCTTCGCGCCGCCTTTCTTGACCGCTTCCTCGAGCGTGGAGGCGGCGGCGATGGTCACGCCCTTGCGGTCGTCGATCAGCTGCGCCGAGATATTCTTCGACGAGCGGAACACAGAAAGGCGCAAACGGTCGCCAGCGGCGTGCTTGAGGCGGGTTCGGGTGCGTTGAGCCCTGCGGGCCACGGGATCGAGTTTGCGCGACATGAGCGTTACTTCTTCTTGCCTTCCTTGCGGCGAATGTGTTCGCCCGCATAACGAACGCCTTTGCCTTTGTAGGGCTCGGGCGGACGATAAGAACGGATTTCGGCGGCGACCTGACCGACCATTTGCACGTCGATGCCGGAGATCTTGATTTCGGTGGGCTTGGGGGTCGCCAGCGTAATGCCCTCGGGCGGGGCATAATTGATTTCGTGGCTGTAGCCCAATTGCATCTGCAGATTCTTGCCCTGCATGGCCGCGCGATAGCCGACGCCAGTCATCTCGAGGCTCTTCTCAAAGCCCTGCGTCACGCCGCGTATCTGATTGGCAATGACCGCCCGCGTTGTGCCCCAGAGTGCGCGGGCGCGCGCGGTTTCGTGGCGCGGCTTCACCGCGATGGCCCCGTCGCCGAAGCTGACCGCCACGTCGTCGTGGGCCCGGAAATGCAGCGCGCCCTTTGGACCCTTCACGCTCACGTCCTGCCCGTGCACCGTGACGGTGACACCGGCGGGGGCGGGGATCGGTTTCTTGCCGAGGCGGGACATCTCAATAGACCTCGCAGAGGATTTCGCCGCCGACATTGTGCTGGCGCGCGGCATTGTCGCTCATCACGCCCTTCGGCGTCGACAGGATCGAGATGCCGAGCCCATTGCGCACCAGGCGCAAATCCTTCACCGCCGAATAGACCCGCCGGCCGGGCTTGGACACGCGCTGGATTTCGTGGATCGCAGGGGCCCCCTCGAAATACTTGAGCTCGACCTCAAGCTCCTTGTGTCCATCCTTTTCCACCTCGCGGAAGTCGCGAATGTAGCCCTCATCCTTCAGCACGTTGAGCACGCGCACCCGCAAAGTGGAGGCGGGCGACAGTAGTCTCGAGCGCCCGCGCAGCTGCGCGTTGCGGATACGGGTGATAAGATCGCCGACGGGATCGTTGAGGTTCATCTTTGTCCCCTCACCAGCTCGACTTGACCATGCCGGGGATCTGACCCTTGGAGGCCAATTCCCGCAGCGCGATGCGCGAAAGCTGTAATTTGCGGTAATTGCCGCGCGGACGCCCGGTCAACGCGCAACGGTTGCGGATGCGCGTTGGCGAAGAATTGCGCGGCAATTGCGCTAGCTTGAGGCGCGCGGCGAAACGCTCCTCCAGCGGCAGGCTCTCGTTGAGCGCGGCCGCGTGCAGCTTGGCGCGGCGCGCGGCGAATTTCTTCGTCAGCCGCTTGCGCTTGTCGTTGCGCTGGATGGAGCTTGTCTTCGCCATACTTTACTTTCTCCCGATGCGTTCTGGGGTGGATCGTCCTGTCCTTAGGGGGCGATCAGTTCCGGAACGGGAAATCGAATTCCTTCAACAGAGCCCTAGCTTCGTCGTTCGTGCGCGCGGTCGTGCAGACGACGATATCCATGCCCCAAACCTGGTCGATCTCGTCGTAATTGATTTCAGGGAACACGATGTGCTCCTTGAGGCCCATCGCGTAATTGCCGCGCCCATCGAAGCTCTTGCCGTTCAGGCCGCGGAAGTCCTTCATCCGCGGCAGCGCGATGGTGACGAGGCGATCGAGAAACTCGTACATCTGGTCGCGACGCAGCGTGACCTTGCAGCCGATGCTCATGCCCTCGCGCAGCTTGAATGCGGCGATCGACTTGCGCGCCTTGGTCGCGACCGGCTTTTGCCCCGCGATCTGGGTGAGCGCGGCGATGGCCGATTGCAGCTTCTTGGAATCGGCGGTCGCTTCGCCCACGCCCATATTGATCACGATCTTGTCGAGCCGCGGGATCTGCATGTCGTTGGTGTAGCCGAATTGCTCGCGCAGGCTTTTCTTGATCTCGCTCTTGTAGCGCAGCTTCAGGCGCGGCTCGTAATCGGCGGGCTTGGGCGCGCGCGGACGCGACGGCGCGGCTTCCTTGGCCGGCCTGCCCTGCTTGGGGGCAGGCGCCTTCTTTTCGCTCTTCTGCTTCGGAGCGTCAGACATCGATCTCAACTCCAGAGCCCTTGGCCACGCGCACCTTGCGCGCAACCCCGCCCTTTTCGACCATCTTGAAGCACACACGCGTGGGCTTGCCAGTCTTCGGGTCGCGCAGCGCCACGTTTGACACGTGCAGCGGCGCTTCCTTGGCGATAACCCCGCCTTTGGGATTGACCATGTCCGGCTTGGTGTGGCGCTTGACCATGTTCACGCCCTCCACCACCACGCGCTCGGCGGCCGGCAGCACCATGAGCACTTTGCCGGCGCGGCCCTTGTCCTTGCCGGCGATGATAATGACGGTGTCGTCCTTCTTGATGCGCGCGGCCATCACAGCACCTCCGGTGCGAGCGAGATGATCTTCATCTGGTTCTTGGCCCGCAGTTCGCGCGGCACCGGCCCGAAGATGCGCGTGCCGATCGGCTCGCCCTGCTTGTTGACCAGCACCGCGGCGTTGGAATCGAAGCGGATGGTGGAGCCATCCTTGCGCTTCAGGTCCTTGGACACGCGAACGACGATAGCCTTGACCACATCGCCCTTCTTCACGCGCCCGCGCGGCATCGCTTCCTTCACTGACACGACGATGGTGTCGCCCACGGTGGCGTAGCGGCGCTTGGAGCCGCCAAGCACCTTGATGCACATCACGCGCTTGGCGCCGGAATTGTCGGCGACGTCGAGGTTGGTTTGCATCTGGATCATGGGATCCGCCCTTCAACACAAGCGCTCGTCATTCCGGGGCGACCGCAGGTCGAGCCCGGAATCCAGGGGCTGCAAACACCGCGCTCTACGATCCCCTGGGTTCCGGATCGCGCTCCGCGCGTCCGGAATGACGGAAGAGAAATGTTCGTCACGCGCCAACCCTTCCAACGACTTCCCACCGCTTCAACTTCGAGCGCGGCGGGCATTCTTGAATGTTCACCATCTCGCCCGTCTTGAACGCGTTCTTCTCGTCATGGGCGTGGAACTTGGCCGACCGCCGAACGGTCTTCTTCAAGAGCGGATGCAGATACGTGCGCTCCACGCGCACCACGACGGTCTTGTCGCCCTTATCGCTCACGATCGTTCCGGTCATTATGCGGCGCGGCATCGCTTTATCCTTACACTTTCATCTTCGGCGCTTTTTCGCGCAGCACGGTCTTGGTGCGCGCGATCATGCGGCGCACTTCACGCATGCGCGACGATTTCTCCAGCTGCCCGGTGGCTTGCTGGAAGCGCAGATTGAATTGTTCCTTCTTCAGCTGCGCGAGTTCCTCGCCCAGCTTGCCCTCGTCGCCGGCGCGGAAGTCCTGCAGCTCCTTGCGGATTTCACGGTGCTTCATCAGAGCCCCTCCATCCGGGCAATGATCTTGGTGCGCACGGAAAGCTTGGCCGCGCCCAGCCGAAGCGATTCGCGCGCGATCGCTTCGGGCACGCCATCGACCTCGAACATGATGCGCCCTGGGGCCACGCGCGCGGCCCAGTATTCGACCGCGCCCTTACCTTTGCCCATGCGCACTTCGACCGGCTTTTGCGAAACCGGCACGTCGGGGAAAATGCGGATCCAGACCCGGCCTTGCCGCTTCATTTCGCGGGTGATGGCGCGGCGCGCGGCTTCGATCTCGCGCGCGTTGACACGGTTTGGCTCGAGCGCCTTCAGCCCGAACTCGCCAAAGTTCAGCGCCGCGCCGGCCTTGGTGTTTCCTTTGATGCGACCCTTGTGGGCGCGCCGGAACTTGGTTTTTTTCGGTTGCATCATGACGTTTATGCCTCCGGCTCGGCGGCGTCATCGGCGCCGCGCGGGGGGCGGCGTCCGCGCCGCGGGCGGTCGCCTGGGGGCGGACGATCTTCGCGCGCTGGGCGATCGCGGTCGCGCCGCTCGCGGTTCTCCCCGGTATCCATCGCACGCCGATCTTGGGCCATCGGGTCGTGCTCGAGGATCTCGCCTTTGAATATCCACACCTTGACTCCGATCTTTCCGTAGGCGGTGTCGGCTTCGGCGACGCCATAATCGACATCTGCGCGCAGCGTGTGCAGCGGCACGCGGCCCTCGCGGTACCATTCCATGCGCGCGATTTCCGCTCCGCCAAGACGGCCGGAGACGTTGATGCGGATGCCCTGCGCGCCAAGACGCATGGCCGATTGCATCGCCCGCTTCATGGCGCGGCGGAACGCGACGCGGCGCTCGAGCTGCTGGGCGACGCCTTCGGCGACCAAAGTGGAATCGGTTTCCGGCTTGCGCACTTCGACCAGGTTCAGGTGCACTTCCGCGCCCGGCGCCATCGCGGCCAGATCCTTGCGCAGCTTTTCGATGTCGGTGCCCTTCTTGCCGATCACCACGCCGGGCTTGGCGGTGAAGATGGTGATGCGGCACTTCTTGAGCGGGCGCTCGATGATGATCTTGGAGACGCCGGCGGCCTTCATTTTTTCGCGCACGAATTTGCGGATCTTGATGTCCTCGTGCAGCAGGCGCGAGAAATCCTTGCTGTTGGCGTACCAACGGCTGTCCCAGGTGCGGTTGACCCCGAGGCGGAGCCCGATCGGATTGACTTTCTGACCCATCAGGCGGCCTCGGCGGTTTCGGGCTGCTTGGTGGTGTCGCGCAGCACGATGGTGAGTTGGGAGAACATTTTTTCGATGCGCACGCCCCGGCCCCGGGCGCGGGTGTGCATGCGCTTCATGGTGATATTCTTGCCGACATGGGCTTGGGTCACCACCAGGCCGTCGAGGTCGAGGCCGTGATTGTTCTCGGCGTTATCCATCGCCGATTGCAGGCACTTCAGCACGTCCTTGGAGATGCGCTTGCGAGAGAAGCGCAGCTCGTTCTTGGCCTTTTCGGCGGAAAGGCCGCGTATCGATTGCGCCACCAGGTTGAGCTTCTGCGGGCTGATGCGCAGCGTGCGCAGCACCGCGCGAGCTTCGTTGGAAGCTTGCTTGGGAGGAGATTTGGGCTTGCTCATCTCACTTCCTCTTGGCCTTCTTGTCGGCGCCATGGCCGAAATAGTTTCGCGTCGGCGCGAACTCGCCGAGCTTGTGGCCGACCATGTCTTCGCTCACCAACACCGGCGTGAACATCTTGCCGTTGTGGACCTGGAAGGTGAGGCCCACGAATTGCGGCATGATGGTCGAACGGCGCGACCAGGTCTTGATCGCCTCGCGCCGGCCACCGCCCATGGCCTTCTCGGCCTTGGCGATGAGATAGCCGTCGACAAACGGGCCTTTCCAAATCGAACGCGGCATTTCCTAGCTCACCTTCTTGGAGTGACGACGGCGGATAATCAGGCGATCCGACGGCTTGGTCTTGCGGGTTTTGGGCCCACGCGTTTTCTTGCCCCACGGGGTCACAGGATGGCGCCCGCCTGAGGTCTTGCCTTCGCCCCCGCCATGGGGGTGATCGACCGGGTTCATTGCGACGCCGCGCACCGTGGGCTTGCGGCCGAGCCACTTTGAGCGGCCCGCCTTGCCCCAGACTTCGTTCATGTTGTCGGGGTTCGATACCGCCCCGATGGTGGCCATGCACACATCCTGCACCATGCGCACTTCGCCCGACGCCATGCGCAATTGCGCATAACCAGTCTCGCGGCCCACTACTTGCGCGTAGGTGCCGGCCGAACGCGCCATCTGCGCGCCCTTCAGCGGCTTCAGCTCGACATTGTGAACGATGGTGCCGACCGGAATAGCCTTCAGCGGCATCGCATTGCCCGGCTTCACATCCACCTTCTCGCCGGCGATCACCGCATCGCCGGCCTTCAGACGCTGCGGCGCCACGATGTAGGCAAGCTCGCCGTCCTTGTACTTGATCAAGGCGATGAAAGCGGTGCGGTTGGGGTCGTATTCGAGCCGCTGGACAATCGCCTCCATGCCCCATTTGCGGCGCTTGAAGTCGATCATGCGATAGGTGCGCTTATGCCCGCCGCCATGACGAAACGCGGTGACGCGCCCCATATTGTTGCGCCCGCCGGACTTGGTCAGCCCTTCGGTCAAGCCTTTTACCGGCTTGCCCTTGTAGAGCTCACCGCGATCGACGATCACCAGTTCGCGACGGCCCGGCGAGGTCGGGCGGAATTGCTTGAGCGCCATTACGAAAGCCCCGTCGTCACGTCGATGGAATACCCTTCAAGCAGCGTGACGATGGCGTTCTTGGTGTCGGAACGCTTGCCGGCGACGCCGCGGAATTGCTTGGTCTTGCCCCTGCGCCGAAGCGTGTTCACCGCCCCGACCTTGACCTTGAACAGCTTCTCGACCGCTTCTTTCACGTCCTTCTTGGTCGCGGCCAGAGGCACGCGGAAGACGACCTTGTTCTGCTCGGAAAGCAAGGTCGCCTTTTCGGTGATCACCGGCTTGACGATGATGTCGTAGTGCTTGAGCGCGCTCATGCCGCTGCTCCTACAATCTTCTTGGATTTGGCGGGAGCGGACTTGACGTCCTTGAAGCGTTCGTGGATCGCGGCAACCGCTTCAGCGGTGAGCACCAGCTTACCGCGACGCAGGATGTCATAGACGTTGAGCCCCGCATTCGGCAACACGTCGAGATTTGGAATATTGCGGGCGGCGCGGGCGAAATTCTCGTCCACCGCGGCGCCGGCGATGATGAGTGCATTGCCGAGCTTCAGCTTGCCTAGCGACTTGCGCAGCGCGGCGGTCTTGCCTTCCTTCAGCGCCGCCGCCTCGATGACGATGATGTCGCCGGTCTTGGCCTTGGCCGAGAGCGCATGGCGCAGCGCAAGCGCGCGGAATTTCTTGGTGAGATCGTGGCTGTAATCACGTGGCAGGCGATTGTGGGCGTGGCCGCCGCCACGGAAGATCGGCGCGTTGGCGGCGCCGTGGCGAGCCTGGCCGGTGCCCTTTTGCTTGTAGAGCTTCGCATGCGTGCGGGCGACTTCGCCGCGCGAAAGCGTCTTGTGCGTGCCGGCGCGGCGCTTGGCCAATTGGTATTTGACCATGCGCTGCAGGATGTCGGCGCGCACGTCCTTGATGCCGAACACGGCTTCTTCGAGTTCGATCGAGCCGGCCTTCTTTGCGTCGAGGGTTTGGATGTCGAGTTTCATGTCCGCCCTCACTCAGCGCCCGCTTGGCGAAGCGCGGCCGGCATCGGCGCTTCCTTGGGAAGGGCGGCCTTGGCGGCGTCGCGCACTTCGACCCAGCCATTGTCGGCGCCTGGCACCGCGCCCTTCACAAACAAAAGTCCGCGCTTGGGATCGACGCGGACGATTTGCAGGTTTTGTACAGAAACTCGCTCGTCGCCCAGGTGCCCGGCCATCTTCTTGCCTTTGAACACCTTGCCCGGATCCTGGCGCTGGCCGGTGGAGCCGTGCGAACGGTGCGAGACCGAGACGCCGTGAGTGGCGCGCAGGCCGCCGAAATTCCAGCGTTTCATGGCGCCGGCGAAGCCCTTGCCGATGGAGACGCCGGCGACGTCGACCTTCTGGCCGACAACAAAATGGTCGGCGCTGATCAAGGCGCCGACCGGGAGGAGGTTATCTTCACTGACACGGAATTCGCGGACAACGGCTTTCGGCTCGACCTTGGCGCGGGCGAACTGGCCGCGTTCGGCCTGGGTCCTGCGCTTGGCCTTGGCCTTGCCGGCGCCGAGTTGCACCGCGGTGTAACCATCGCCCTTGGCTTCGCGCGCCGGCGCGCCCTTGGCGTTCTTGCGCGACTTCTTGGGCTTCAGCGCCACCGCTGCGCCGGTGGAATCCTTGAACTCTTCGGCTTTCACGGTTCGCCGTCCGACGACCTGGCAGCCGTCGAGATTAAGCACGGTGACCGGCGTCTGGGCGCCATCATCACCATAGACGCTCATCATGCCGACTTTTCGTGCGATCACGCCGGTGCGTTGCGGTTTGGCCATGGCGCTCAACCCAGCACTTGAATCTGAACGTCGACCCCGGCCGACAGATCGAGCTTCATCAGCGCATCGACAGTCTGCGGCGTCGGCTGCACAATATCGAGCACACGCTTGTGGGTGCGAATCTCGAACTGCTCGCGGCTCTTCTTATCGACGTGCGGCGAGCGGTTGACGGTGAACTTCTCGATGCGTGTCGGCAGCGGCACTGGGCCGATCACGGTGGCGCCGGTGCGCTTGGCGGTCGACACGATCTCCCTGGCCGACAAGTCGAGCGTGCGGTGATCGAAGGCTTTCAGCCTGATCCGGATGTTCTGCTGCATCATCGCCCAAAAATCCTTGAAACCGTTTCCCGAACCCGGGCCCGATCCAAACGCAACACGCTCCCGGCCTGGACCCTGTCGGGGCCAAGACCGGGAAACGAAAACCGTTCCCAACCGGCAGGCAGCGCAAAACCACGGGAAATTCGCAAAAAACGCTGAGGGATCAGGCCTTCTAGCCCGAGTACGCTCTTAAAGGCGCGACCCTGACGCCGGCCTGAGCCGGGCAGTGTCTCACCCGCGTCGATTGCGAACCGCGTCTAGGCTTTTCACCTACGGCCGGCTCGAAGGGGCGTCAGATACAGGCGCCCATGGGGTGGCGTCAAGGCAAGTTTCGTCCAAACCTCACTCGCCGATGTTGACGCGTCCTGCGCCCATGATTTCCTGCTGTTGCCGGCCGGTTACCGCGCGCGCCGAAACGCTGCCTGGGCCCGCGATATCCGCATTCAGATCGCCGACGACGCCGGCTACATTAACGTCGCCAGAGCCAATGATTTCGACCGTAAGGCTTTGCACCGGCGCGGCTATGCGCACGCTGCCGGAGCCTGCCGTCTCCACGTTCGCTTTGGTCAATGCGCCGCCCTGGATGATGACGTCGCCAGATCCAAGGCCGTCGCTGATCAACTCGCCCGCAAGCGAGGCGATGGTCACCGATCCAGAGCCTGTGGCGTCAATTGTCGCGCGTTCGTTGATCGCCCCGGTCGACAAGTCGCCAGAACCCATCAAATCCGCGGATAGGCTGCGCGCCGCGCCTGCGTTTACGGCGCCGGAACCGGCGATTTCCACGTCGAGCGCGCCCGCCAAATCGCCAATATTGACCGAGCCGCAGCCCAGAAAATCGAGGTCAAGCGCTTCGCCGGGGCCGATCTCGGTGGTGCTGCCCGCGCCAATGCTGACCCGCAGGGTGCGCGGCGCGCGGATGGTGATCTGGGGCAGGTCGGCGAGGGCCAGCTCGCCATAGCCCTCGAGGTTCACAGCGCCCGCATCGCGGCAGGCGTCCACACGCCCGCGCAACTGGCCGTCGATGTTGACGTCACCATGACGGAGCGAAACCAGCGGCATCGGCGCACGGCCCGGATTTGCAATCTCCACCGAGAAATCGGTTCGATCTTCCGGGGTTACGACAATGTGCGCCGCGGTGTGCTTGATCACGAGCACGTCGCCGCTGTAGACCGCCGCCGCCATCTGGCCCGGCGCGGCGGTCACGAGGGCGGCTTTCCCCCCCTCGTGGTCGCCAATCTCAAACTGGATGTGATCGCGCCCGACCATCGCCACGAACGCGAAGATGACCGCGAACGTCACCGCCGCCACGAAAACAAAGCGCTCCATCCCGATCTCCCTCGCGCGCCGTGGGCGCGTTGTAC
>JAKFYF010000215.1 GCA_021731005.1 Hyphomonadaceae bacterium | reverse complement strand
CCCCCCGCTCCCCGTCCGGGCGGCTTCCGTCCGGGCGCACGATTTTATTGGGCTATACACATGTTCGCGGTGATTAAGACGGGCGGCAAGCAATACCGGGTCGCCAAGGGCGATGTGGTGGTGGTCGAGAAGCTTGACGCCAAGCCCGGCGCCAAGGTCAGCTTCGATACGCTGATGTCGAGCGACGGCAAGGCCGTGAAGCTCGGCAAAGACGCCGGCAAGGTCACGGGCGAGCTGATCGAAACCAAGAAGGGCGACAAGGTGTTCGTGTTCAAGAAGCGCCGGCGCAATACTTATCGCCGCCGCGCTGGGCACCGTCAGGCCGAAAGCCACGTCAAGATTACGGCCATCGGATAAGAGGCGCACACAATGGCTCACAAGAAAGCAGGCGGCTCCTCGCGCAACGGTCGCGATAGCGCCGGTCAACGCCTCGGCGTGAAGCGCTTTGGAGGCCAGGCCGTCAACGGGGGCGAAATCCTCGTGCGCCAGCGCGGCACCAAGTTCCACCCGGGAAGCAATGTCGGCCTCGGCCGCGACCACACGCTGTTTGCGCTTTGCAACGGCCGCGTCGCGTTTGCGACCAAGCGCGATGGGCGAACCTACGTGTCGATTAATGCGGCGCAGGTAGCGGCCGAATAGGCGAGACGGAAAGATTTCCGGATCGCCGCAACAGGGCGATCCGGTTCCCGAGTTCAGCGTGGGGCGCCCGGATCAAGGCGCCCCATTTTTCTTGCCCCACGCGAAGCCCGAGCAGGAGGCTTGGCAATGCGCGACGTGGTTGAGATCGAAACCGAGCGGCTGAAATTGCGGCGCCTGCGCATGAACGATGCACAGCGCATCGCGCGCTTCTGCGACGATCCCGGCGTCGGGCGCAATCTGGCGATGACGCCGCTGCCCTATCTGCCAGTCGCCGCCGAAGGCTGGATCATGATCCAGGCCGCGCGCGCGTCCGCTGGAAAGGACTTCGTGTTCGCGGTGGAGCTCGCGGACGAAGGCCTGATCGGCCTGATCGGTGCGCATGCGTGCGGCGAAGCAAGCTTCGAGATCGGCTATTGGTACGGTCGCCCGTTCTGGGGGCAGGGCTATGCAAGCGAGGCGCTGGCCGGGTTCTTGAGCGAAGCGCACAAGCTCGGCGCGCTGATATCGGGGCATTTCGCGGACAATCCGGCCTCGGGCCGGGTGCTGGAAAAGAATGGCTTTGCCTATACCGGCGAAATCGAGCCGATGTTCTCCATGGGCCGCGGCGAAACCGCGCCTTGCCGGCGCATGGCGTATGGGTGGGATATTGCGGCTGGCGAACAGCGCGCGGCGGCGCTGGCCTGAGACGGCTGCTCGCGCGCCAAGGGAATTGAGATGCCCGTTGGGCGCGATGGGCCTTTGTTTTCCTTGGCGCTGACCCGCCTGGGGGATCAGACAATGTTTCGGAATTTGCTGCGCACGCTGTGGACGCGTCTCCCGCCGATCTCGGTGCGCGCGATGCTGGCCGCGCTTGCGGTGCTCGCCATCGACACCTTCGACAGCTTCGGTTTCGACCAGCAGGCCGACGAACAAGCGGCGCGCACCATCGGCATGGTGGAGGGTCCGTTCTATGGCGCCGCCGAGCGCCAGGGCCAGAGCGCCGTCACTGTTGTCCTGATCGACGATTCGAGTTTGCGGCAGCTCGGCTGGACGGTTCCGCTCGGCTACGATGCGCAGACCCAATTGGTCGGCGCGCTCGCCTACTACAATCCCGCGGCGATCTTCCTGGATTTCACCTATTCCTGGCCGCAGGGCGAGGACCACGCCGTTGCGGTGCGCGAGTTTGTCGAGGGGCTTGAGCTGGAAAGCGGCCAGGGGCTGGTGCCGATCATGATCGGCCCGGTGCGAGGGCAAAGCCAGGAAGACGCGCTCAAGCTTGAGCCGCTGCGCCGCTTGCAATCGGTGGGTGTCGACTGGAGTTCGCGCACCTGGATCAATTACCCGTTCCAAGCGGTGGTTGGATCGGCGTCCGCGTATGCCGGCGCCGACGCGCCGCCCCCGCCGATGGCGGCGGTCGCGCTCTACGAAGCGTATTGCACGCGTCAGCGCTCGATCGGCAACGAGCAGGCGTGCGTCCCGGGCTGGCTGCCGCCCATTCGCGGCCAATTGGCGATCACCTGGGGGTTTGGCGCTTCCGAGCGCGCGCGCTGGTTCGGCGCTCCCGCCAACGACTGCACCATGCCGGATCGGAACTTTGCAACGCGCGCGCGGTTCGCGTTCGAGCAAGCCTGGAATGCGCTCTTCCGCGCCGCGCGCTCCAGCATCGGGCGCGACGCGGCGGAAACCTTGTGCATTTACAACGACACCATTTCGGTGGGTCAGATTCTCAACCCCGCCATGGCCGAGCGCGACGAGGAGCGCATGCGCCAGCTGATGGAAAATCGCGTCGTGCTGGTCGGCGCCTCGCACGGCTTCACCGCCGATTTCCATCGCATTCCCCATGTCGGGCGCGTGCCCGGCGTGTTCATCCACGCCATGGCGACTGACAATTTGATCACGCAGCAAACCGATTACACGCGTCCGCCGCCGTCGCTGATTTTCGATCTCGACCTCGCCGACGTCGGTGAGATCATGCTGACAATCGCGCTCATCATCATCATGTGGAACGCCCACCTCGCAGCTGGACGCGCGTCCGACGAGCGAGCCGCGCGGCGCATTTTGTGGGGCGGGGCGGGGATGTGCGTCATCGTCATCGTTACGATGCTCGTGGTGGAGCCGATTATTCTCAACTGGCCCCCGCTCAACGTCTTCGGCGTGGCGCTGCTGGTGTTCTCGGTAGTGGCCCTGTTCGAACAGCACTCGGAAAAGCTTGCCGACCCCGGCAAAGGGAAGTAAATTGAGAGCGGTGGTGGATCAATGTCGCAGCGTTTTGTAAAATGGGCTGCAATTTCAGGAATTGTCGCCGCTTGCGTGGCCGTGGCGATGATTGCGGCGCCGGAGCCGGCGGCGGCCCAGGCCGGCCAGCAATTCTGCCAAATGGGCAGCGGCCACGCATGGCAAGTGCGCCGCTTCCTCACGTCGCGCGTCACCCTCTACGGGCTTGACGGCCAGCGTCTCGCCAGCGTGTCGCGCAACGATCTGCGCGGCGTCACCCAGGCCGTGCAATGTGACAACACGACTTCCTACGTAAAACTCGATACGCGCTTTGGCCCGCGCCTGGCGCCCCGCACGAGCCTGGTGCTTGGCGGGGGCATTGGCCCGCCATGCCGGTGCGCCGGCGTCGCCGCGAGCCAACATCAGTCGAGCAGCCAGCGCGGCGCTTCTTCCATGGGCGCCGGCGAAGGCGCCATCTGCAATGCGGACCTGCCCTGCGTCCCGTAGGGACAAACCGCGAGCAACGGGGTGACACGATGAGCAAGACCACACGCGGCGCGATCCTCGCCGCTTGCGCGCTGCTGGCGCTCTCAAGCTGGGCCGATGCGCGCGAACGAGCGCCGCGGCAATCGGTGCTTGAGCGCGTACGCGCCGGCGCTTTCGCCGAAAACTGCACAGGGGTGGCCGCCGCCGGCGGCCAGAACGCGCCGGATGCCCCAGGCCTCATCGACACCGCGCCCGGCGCGCCGGCCGCCACGCGTCAAGGCGTGCGCGTGCTGCCGGACGCGCGCGCAACCGCCGCGCTGCGCACCATTCTGCAACGATTCCAGGCGGTGCAACCCCCGCCGCAGGGCGTGACTCCGGTCGTGTGGATTCAGGATACGCACGAGGTTGACGCGCGTCAGCGCGGCGCCGGCGACATTTATATTACCCGCGGCGCGCTGGACGCCTTGATCACGGATGGGCGCGGCGCGACCGACCCGCAAGTGACGGCCGACGTCTCGTTCATCCTGGCGCACGAATATTCGCACGTGCTGATGTGCCACTACAATCGCGTGGTCCGCACTGGACAGACCGAGCAGGCCATTAACACGCTCGCCAGCGTTGGCGCCGCGGGCATGTATCTGCGCGAGCTGAGCCCGCAGCAAGGCGCCAACGGCGCGACGGGCGTCGGCCTTGCCAACGAGGGTCGCTACCGCGAGGGCGTGGCCTCAACGATGGCCGCGCAATCGGTGATGCAGCAGCTCAACTCGGGCTTGGTCAACCCCGCTTGGGGACGCGAGCAGGAGCGCGACGCCGACCAGCTGGCGGTGGAGCTGATGGCGGCGGCTGGCATGCCGACTGATTTTGTCCCGGAGCTTCTGTTCAATCTGAACACCGCGGAAGCCACGTTTCTCACCGACGCCAATGCGGTGATGGGGCGGTTGTCGCAACAGCTCGGCAGCGAGCTCGCCGCGCAGGCCAGTGGCGGGCAGGGGACAAACCTCGGCGACCGCTTGCGCAGCATGGCCCAACGGGGGGGACGAGAAGTGCTGCGTAGCACGCTGCAGCGCAACCTCGGCCATTTCCACGACAACCCGGAGCAACGCGCCGAGCGCATCGCACTCGCCGTGGAATTCCTGGGCGCGCTCGACACCAGCGGCTTTGCGGGGTGGGCGGCGCCAGCGGCGGTGGGCTTCCGTCAAGCCGCCAATGTCGAATTCGCGGGCCCGCGGCAGGCTTATGAGGCCAATCGCCTCCTGTCGCAGAACGATGTCGAGGGCGGGTGCACGGCCTCGCAACGCGCGCTTGCCGCTTCGCCAAACAATCCCCTGGTCCTGGTGGCGGCCGCCAATTGCGCGGTGGCGCGCAACGACAGCGGCCGCGCCGCCCAGCATTTCAACCGGCTCACGCAGACGCCTTATGCTGTTCCGGAGGACTTCGTTTCCGGCTCGCAGATCTGGGCTGCGGCGCGCAATCGTAACAACGCCACGCGCATGCTCGATCTCGGGGCCAACCGTTTCGGCCAGGATTCATTCTATGTGCCGCGCATGCTGGTGTTCTCGGCGCTTTCGGATCAGCCGGCGGTGATCTCCACGCGCGACCAGTGCCTGAACGCCACCCAGAGTCAAAGGCTGCGCGGCGAGTGCCAGCAGGTGGCCGCCCAGCTCACCGGCCAGTCGCCAGCGGCGCAGCAGGCGCAGCAGCCTGCGCCGAACCCGCTGGGCAACACGCTGGAGCAGGTGCTGCGCAATCCGTTCGGCAATCGGAATTGAGGCGACGGCACGAAGCGCTGACTCATGACTCACACCCATACAGTCGTCATTCCGGGTCCGGCTACGCAGCCCCGGAAAGACGGAAGTTGGACAGTGTTCGGGGCGCGAGATGGGTTGGGCGGCGCGCAACAGCCCGCAGGTGCAACTAAAGCAGCGTATTGATCCGCCCCTGCAGCCATTGCCACACGGGCGCCAGCCGGTCGCTCCATTGCACCACGAGAAAGGCCAGATAGCCAACAACAAACAGCGCCGGCATGGCGCGCTCCAGCGTGAAGGCGCGCATGGCTTTCACGCCGCCGGTGGCGAGATATTCCTCCCGCAGCGGATGCTCGCCCAGGCGTTCTTCGTACTTGCCGATCACTTCGTACTTGGCCTTGAGCACCTTGGTGTAATAGCGGTTCGAGGTTCCCCAGATGATGCACATGAGCACAAGCGCTACCGCGCACCAAAGGAGGAGCGCGGGGTTGAGCGCGCCGTCATCCCTGGCGATGAAACCGAGGCCGCCAACGCCAGCTATGTTCAGGGAAAGGAAGATGTTTGAAAGCTCGCGCCGCGCACGCCGCGCATCGCGCACTTCCTCAACCAGCAGGCGATAGAGTTCCAACGTCTGTGTTGTGTCCAAGCCCATGGCGGGTCCCCCTTAAGCGTGAGTTTAGACGACCGCCCGGCCTTGGAAAAGACGCCGAACCTCCGTAGGAAACCATTTTGGAGCTTGAAGCACATGGGTTTGCGCGTAGCCGTCGTCGGGGCCACGGGGAATGTGGGCCGGGAAATGCTGACCATTCTGGAGGAGCGCCTGTTTCCGGCCGACGAGGTGTTCGCCATCGCCTCGCGTCGCTCGATGGGCGTGGAAGTGAGCTACGGCGACAAGACGCTGAAGTGTAAGGACCTTGAGCAATTCGATTTCAGCGGCGTCGACCTGGTGCTGATGAGCGCGGGCAGCGCGGTGTCGAAGCAATGGTCTCCCAAGCTTGGCGCCGCCGGCGCGGTGGTGATCGACAATTCGTCAGCGTGGCGCATGGACCCGCGGGTGCCGCTGGTGGTGCCGGAAGTGAACCCCGACGCCGTCGCGGGCTATGACAAGCTCAACATCATCGCCAATCCGAACTGTTCGACAGCGCAATTGGTGGTGGCGTTAAAGCCGCTGCACGACCGCGCCAAGATCAAGCGCGTGGTGGTGGCGACCTATCAGTCCGTTTCCGGCGCCGGCAAGGAGGCGATGGATGAATTGTGGACGCAGACCAAAAAGCTCTACGTCAACGACGAGATTGTGAAGGAGCACTTCACCAAGCAGATCGCCTTCAATGTCATCCCGCACATCGATGTGTTCATGGAGGACGGCTACACCAAGGAAGAATGGAAGATGATGGCCGAGACCAAGAAGATCTTGGATCCCGCCATCAAGCTCACCGCCACCTGCGTGCGGGTGCCGGTGTTCGTCGGCCATTCCGAAGCGGTGAACATCGAGTTCGAGCATCCGATCAGCGCCCAGGAGGCGCAGGAAATCCTGCGCGAGGCGCCGGGGGTGATGCTGGTGGATCGCCGCGAGGACGAGGGCTACATCACGCCGATCGAATGCGTCGGCGAGTTCGCCACTTACGTCTCGCGCGTGCGCACCGATTCCACCGTCGATAACGGGCTTTCGCTGTGGTGCGTCAGCGACAATCTGCGCAAGGGCGCGGCGCTGAACGCCGTGCAGATCGCCGAACTGATGCTCAATCGCGGGCTGTTCAAGCGGCTGCGCGCGGCGTGAACCCGCGCGTCACCTCTCCCCCTGCGGGGGAGAGGTCGCCCCGAATTTGTTCGGGGCGGGTGAGGGGAGCGCGCGCCCTTGTACACTTGAGCCCCCTCATCCGGCGCTTCGCGCCACCTTCTCCCCCGCGGGGGGAGAAGGGACACCATGCAGAGTCAGGAACTCATGTCCGCAAAAATTGCCATAGAACAGCCATCAGACGCCGACATCGACCTCATCCACGCCATGCTGCGCGAGACTTATTGGTCGCCGGGCATTCCGCGAGAGGTGGTGGCGCGCGCGTGCGCCAATTCGCTGTGCGTCATCGCGCGCGACGATGCCGGCAGGCTGATCGGCTTCGCGCGTCTCGTCACCGACAAAGCTACCTTCGCCTGGCTCTGCGACGTGATCGTGCTGCCGGGCAAGCAGGGCAGGGGCCTGGGCCGTGCGCTGGTGCGCACGTTCCGCGAGCATCCCGAACTGCAGGGTCTGCGCCGCTGGATGCTGGCCACGCGCGACGCCCACAGTGTTTACGCGCCGTTCGGCTTCACCCCGCTCGAGGCGCCCGAACGCTTCATGCAGATCAAGCAAGTGGCGCCGTACGGGACGAAGGCGTCGTGAGGTGACCGCCGCCGCGATCGAGGAAAGCGGCCGTCGCGCCGGCCTCATAGCCGTAACCGGCGCTTACGTAACGTGGGGCTTCCTGCCGCTCTACCTGAAGCTGATCTCGTTCGCTGATGTACGTGAAGTGCTGGCGCAACGCATTCTTTGGTGCGTGCCAGCCGCGCTCGTTGTCGCACTCGCGTTGAGCGGCTGGCACGCTGGCTGGCGCGAAATCGCGAACGCACTCAAGCCGCGCATGTTGGCGACGTTGGCGGCGTCTTCGGTGTTCCTGTTCATCAATTGGGGATTGTACGTCTGGCTGGTGATGCAACACCGCGTGATTGAATCGTCGCTGGCCTATTTTCTGACGCCTCTGGTTGCGGTCGGCATCGGCTTTGCGTTTTTCCGCGAGCGCATCGGCTGGGCGCAGACCGCCGCGCTCGCGCTCGCCGGCGTGGGCGTCATTGTGCAAGGCTTGGCGCTTGGCGCGCCGCCCTGGATCGCGCTGGCGATCTGCGGCGCATGGTCGACCTACACGATCATCCGCAAGCAGGCGCCCGTGCCCGCGGCCGCCGGGCTGCTGGTCGAGAGCCTCGTGCTCGCGCCGGTGGCGATCGGGCTGCTGGCGTGGGCGGCGAGCGCCGCGCCGCTGGCGTCGGGCATGAGCTGGAGCAACGCTATCCTGCTCGCGCTGGCCGGGCCGGTGACGGCGCTGCCGATGATGCTGTTCACATTCGGCGCGCGCCGCATCAGCTTCGCCGCCATCGGCTTGCTGCAATTCCTGGCGCCGAGCCTGCAATTCGCCACCGGGATCGCCTTCGGCGAACCTTTCACGCTGCTGCGTGGGGTCAGCTTCGCGCTGATTTGGGCTGGCCTCGGCTTCTTCGCCTGGGATACGCTCGCGCGCGCAAGGAAGGCATGAGCGAGATCATCTATTACGCGATCGGGGATGTGCACGGCGAGTTGGACAAGCTCGACCGGCTGCTCGATATCATCCGCGGCGACGCCTACGAGTGTGGCGGCGCATACAAGATCGTGTTTCTCGGCGACCTGATCGACCGTGGTGACGAGAGCCGCAGCGTGGTCGCGCGCGCGATGGCGGCCGTGGCGTCGGGCGAGGCGGTCGCGCTCAAGGGCAATCACGAAGCGTTGATGCTGCACGCCTACAAGAACAAAGAATCCATCGGCATTTATCATTGGGCCGAGAACGGCGGCGACCAGACCATCGCCTGCTACAAGCGCGTGAACGGCGACACGGCGGACTGGCGTGACGCCATCGACATCGGGCACCTCGATTTCATCCGCGCCCTGCCGGTGACGTTCCAGGACGAAGCGCGCAAGCTGGTGTTCGTGCATGCGGGGATCGACCCGAAACTGTTTCCCGCCTGCACCGACGAAATTCGCATGTGGACGCGTTCGGAGAAATTCTTCGATCCCGGCCGCTGGCCCAAGCGCCCCGAGCTCGAGGGCATCCTCGTCGTGCACGGCCATACGCCGACTCACGATATGAAGCCCCACGCCAACCCGCGCCGCATCAATGTCGACACCGGCGCCTGCTTCGGCGGCCCGCTCACCTGCGCTGTGCTGGCGCCAGGGCAGGTGCCGCGGTTCCTGCGCGCGGGGTAGTCTGCCTTTGCTATGCGCACTGGCGTTCGCCGGTGGAGCGCGCACCTCCCGGTGCGCTTTCGCTAGCCCTGCAAGCACGGCGTTCATGCGCACCAGGAGGTGCGCGCTCCACCCGGAGAGAGCGTGCGACACCGTATGCCCCGCATGGCCTCCCGGGCGCCGTTCAACGCCTCAGGCTTTGGCCAGTTGTACAAGACAGACCGCGCGGGACGCGCTACGCGCTTCCACCGGACTAATTGTTGAGCTCACGCGCACAGCGCGCCCCGCTCTCCCGCCTTCGCGGGACTGGAATGCAAGCGAACCCGGAAATGCGCTGCGTTGTCCGGCAATTGGTGCATCTGAAGCCGTGTCCCTTCTCCCCCCTCAAAGGGGAGCAGGGAATCGTCCCAGAGCGGCGTGCGCTACAAACATGCATACAACACCTCGATCAGCCTCCCCGCGCGCGGGTCGCCCATGATGTGGTGCGATTGTTTGTTCATGACGTAACCGGCCGACACGCGCGCGACCGGATCGCCGAATCCAACAGAGCCGCCCATGCCGGAGTGCCCGAACGCTTCGGCGTTGGGACCGTAGATGCCGTTGGAATTGCCGATCACGCCCGTGCGCCAGTCGATGTTGTACGGCAGCACCAGGTCGTCGCCCTTCCAGCGCCGCTGCGTCAGCGCCGCGAAGCCTTCGTGCGAAAGGAGGCGCGTTCCCGCGATCTCGCCCTCGCTCGCATACGCTTCGTAGAGCCGCGCCACGGCAAGCGCGGTTGCGTGGCCGTTGGCGGAGGGGATCTCGATGCTGCGCCAGCGCGCCGAGCCGCGCACCGGCGCTGCCCAAGGCGTAAAGAACGCCGCCTTGCGCGGCGGTGTGATCTCGCCGAACTCGCCGCCGCGCGACGGCTTTCTCATTTCGGCGCAGCGCGCGTGCTCGCTCTCGGGTGTGCCAATTTGGAAATCGATGCCGAGCGGGCCGCAGATGTCTTCGCGCAGAATGCTTCCCAGCGAGCGCCCCGAAGCGCGCCGCGCGATCTCGCCGACGATGTAGCCCCAAGTGAGCGGGTGATAGCCGCTGGCGCTGCCCGGGGGCCACATCGGCGCGAGTGCCGCGATGGCTTGAGCGCAGGCGGGCGGATCGAGCCAGAGATCGGGATCGATCGGCGCGATGAAGCCCGGCACGCCAGCCTGGTGCGCCAAGGTCTGCGCGATGGTGACGCGGTCCTTGCCCTGCGCGCCGAACGCCGGCCAAAGCGAAGCCAGCGGCGCTTCGTAATCAATCAAGCCGCGGTCGGCGAGCATCGCCAGCACTAACGCGCTCACGCCCTTGGTCGTGGAATAGACCGGCGCGATGGTGTCGCGCGCCCAGGGCTTGCTCTGCGCGCGGTCGGCCCAGCCGCCCCAGAGGTCAACAACGACCTCGCCATCGCGCACCGCCGCGAAGCCCGCGCCAAGCTCCTCGGCAAGGCCGGCCTCGAACGCCTCCTGCACGCGCTCGAACCCGGGCGCCACGAAACCCTCGACGCTCATGCCATCTCCAGCTTCCGCGCCGAAGGCCACGTCACCGGCTCCGCCAACAGATCGTGGGCGTGCGGCAGCGCCAGATCCTCGCTCTCGAACGCCAACGAGCGCACGATCACATCGTACACCGCTCCGGTCGCGCCTTCGAGCGCGATGGCGGGCGTCTCGCCCTTGAGCCGCCGCGCCAGCCACAGCGCCGTCAGCAGATCGCCCGCGCCCTTGGGCGCGCGCGGCAGGCGCGTGGTTTCGCAAAACCAATCGCCGCCGGGGGCGGCGTAGAGATTGCCGATCCCTACCGCGGTGCGCAGCGAAGAGATCAGCATCGGCTTGCCGATGCGGCGGGCGGCGTCGCGGGCGTGATCGAGCCCCTCGATACTGCGCCCGGTGATGATGCCAAGCTCGAACGCGTTCGGCGCCAGCCAATCGGCGTTCGGCCACAGCCCGTTCACTACCGCGTCGGCGATGGCTTCGCTGACGAACAGCGAACCTTCATCGCCGAGCACTGGGTCACAGACCAGGATGGCGCGCGGATTGGCGGCCTTGATCCGCTCGACAATGTCGAGGATGGCGGGAACCTGCTCGGGATCGCCGAGATATCCGGTCAGCACCGCGTCGATCTGCGCAAGCCGGCCGTCGGCGATCAGCCCCTCTAGCAGCGAGGTGAAATTCGCGACAGGTATTGGCCCGCCGCCCGGCGGACCCTGATCGGGGCGGCGTCCTAGCAATGTGGTCGGAACCTGCAGCGCGCGCACGCCAAGCCGCTCCATCGCAAACGCCGCGACCGAATTGCCGACGCGCGCGCTGACCACCTGGCTCTGGATCGACAGCACCGTCGGCTGCCGGCTAAGCTCGCTCATGCGCTCGTGTATCGCGTGCGCGGCTTTCGCGAGCAAGATCATGAACACACGTCCGTGCCGCTCCTGTCTCTATATGCCAGGCTCGAACAGCAAGGCGCTGGAGAAGGCCAAGGCGCTGGCCGCGGACGTGCTGCTGCTCGATCTGGAGGATTCGGTTGCGCCCGAGACCAAGGACGCCGCGCGCGAGGCGGTGGCGGGCGCGGTGAAGGCCGGCGGCTACGGCAAGCGTGAGGTGATCGTGCGCGTGAATGCGCTTGCCACCCCTTGGGGCAGGGAGGACATCCTTGCCGCTGGAGCGGCGAAGCCAGACGGGGTGCTGGCGCCCAAGGTGGAGAGCGGCGAGGAGGTGATCACGCTCGACGATGCCTTGACCGAGGCAGGCTTTCCCGAAGACGCCGCGCTCTGGGTCATGATTGAAACTCCGCGCGCAATTCTGCGCATTGCCGAGATCGCCGCCGCCGCGCGCGCCACCCGGCTCTCGGCGTTCGTCATGGGCACGAACGATCTCGCCAAGGAAATGCGCGCCCAGCCCGATGCCGCGCGCACCCCGTTCCATGCCGCACTTGCGCTTACGGTGACCGCCGCGCGCGCCGAGGGCTTGAGCGCGATCGACGGTGTCTACAACGACATCGCCAACGCAGCCGGCTTCGAGGCCGAGTGCCGGCAGGGGCTCATGTTCGGCTTCGACGGCAAGACGTTGATCCATCCTTCGCAGGTCGATGCATGCAACGCCGTATTCGCGCCAACGGAAGAAGAACTCGCCCGCGCCCGCACCGTGATCGCCGCCTTCGCACTGCCGGAGAACGCCGGCAAAGGTGTGATCAAGATCGATGGAAGGATGACGGAGCTGCTGCATCTGGAGGAAGCAAAGCGCGTGGTGGCGGTGGCGGCGGAGATCAGCCGCCTGGCGTAAAATGTGGCCGCGCCAGCATGAGCCAGATGATTGCGAGCACGGCGAGAAAGGCAGGGAAGCCGCAGAGGAACCAGGAACGGTAGAGGCGATAATATTGCGCCGGCAAGGCAACGTCGTTGGCTGCAGCTTCTGCCGCCAGGTCGCGCATGCGCGTTTGCATCCACACCACTGGCGCCCAAAAGCAACCGGTCACGACGTAGAGTCCAAGCGAAAGCACAACCCAGCCCTCGCTCCAGCTCCAACCCAAAGCGCTCACCAGCATAGCCCCAGTAATCGGCTGCGCCAGCACCGCGGAGGCCGTGAACACCCAATCGGCGATCACCACAATGCGCGCTGTATGCGCGATCAGCGCCGCTCTGCCGGTGCGGTGCGCCATCACCATGAAAAAGGCGATGCCCGCGCCGGTTCCGAGCAACACGCATGCTCCAATAACGTGCAGCCAGCGCAGCAGAGCGATCCAGTCCATTTGCCCTCCGGACGCTTTGTCCCATAGCGGCGCAGCGCGCGCATCGCTACCTCGGATTCATGCCATGGTCGCCCCAGCCAGCCGACGATCTGCCCGACCTTATCGTGTTCGACGGCGATTGCGTGCTGTGTTCGCATTGGGCGCGCTGGGTGCACAAGCACGATCAGGGGCGGTTCCGCTTTGTGGCGATCCAGTCCGAAGCTGGAAGCGCACTGGCGCGCAGGTACGCAATCAACGCGAGCAATCCCGAAACCAACGTGCTGGTGCTCGACGGAATCGCCTATTTCAAGTTCGACACGATCATGGAGCTGTTGACGGCGCTGCCCGGCATGCGCGCTGCGGCCTTGCTTTCGCTGGCGCCGCGGCCGCTGCGCAATTGGGCTTACGATCGCATCGCCCGCAATCGCTATCGCCTGTTTGGCAGACGCGAGGCGTGTCTCACGCCAGATTCCGCCATGCGCGCACGCGTGATCGAGCGGGCGGCTGACTTGGCATGAACGCGCGCGTCCTCATCATCGGCGGCGCGGGCGTGTTCGGACGCCGCCTGGCCGCGGGGTTGCGCGCGACCACCGATGTTGAACTCATCATCGCCGGGCGTTCCACCGAGCGCGCGCGGCGGGCGGCTGACGCGCTTTGCTGCGAACACGTCGCACTTGATCGCGCTCGGACCATGAGCGCCGACCTCAGAGCGCTGCGACCCGACATCGTGATCGACGCCGCCGGCCCGTTCCAGGGCGCCGATTATCGCTTCGCGTGCGCTGTGCTGGAGGCGGGCGCACATTATGTTGACCTCGCCGACGCGCGCGATTTCGTCGCCGGCTTTCCCGCGCATGACGCTGTCGCGCGCACGCAAGGCAAGGCCGCGATAACTGGGGCAAGCTCGACGCCGGCGTTGACGCACGCTGCGCTCGATGTGCTTTGCGCGGGTTGGCGGCGCATCGACGCGGTCCGTGCCGGCATCGCGCCGGGCAACCGCGCGCCCAAGGGGCGCTCGCTCGTGGAGGCCATCTTGAGCCGCGCCGGCGCGCCGGCGCCAGTGTGGGAGGATGGGGCCTGGGCGGAACGGCGGGGCTGGTCGCACTGCGACACCGTCGCTTTAGCAAGCCTTGGAAAGCGCCGCTTTGCGCTGGTGGAAACACCAGACCTCGATCTCATCCCCGCGCGCTTTGCGCCCACGGACAGTGCGTTGTTCATGGCCGCGCTTGAGCTCCCTGCCCTGCATCGCGGCATAGAGGCGATCGCGGCGCTGCGCCGTTTTGGGTTGTGGCGCAGGCCCGAGCGCGCGGCGGCGGCGTTGACTTGGTGCGCCAAGCTGCTCGAACCCATCGGCGGCGATCGCGGCGCCATGTTCGTGGAAGCATTCGGCCGCGACGGAGACGACACGCCGCGCCATGCGCGCTGGAGCTTGTTCGCGCCGGCCGGCCTCGGCCCCATTGCGCCGACGTTGCCGGCGCTGGCGATGGTGCGCAAGCTGCTGCAGGGGGAGATCGCGTCCGGCGCGCGCGCTTGCGTGGGCATGGTCAGTCTCGCCGATCTGGAGGGGGATTTCGCCCGCGTCGGCTTCACAACCAAGATCGAGCGCGAGGCGCTCTTGTCGCCATTCGAACGCGCGCTCGGCGATGCGTTCGAGCTTCTGCCGGAGCCGGTCAAGGCTTCGCACAGAGCGGGGCCGGTGGCGCGATTCTCCGGCGCCGCCGAGGTGCGCGGGGCGGCATCGCCCTTGGCCGCGATGGCGCGATTTCTTGTGGGCTTTCCGCGCGCCGCGACGGCGGCGCGGGTCACAGTGACCAAACGCGCCAATGGCGACGGATCCGAGACCTGGACACGCTCCATCGGCGGGCGCCGCTTTGCGAGCGTCATCGCTTTCGCCGCGCCGAGTCTGGTGCGCGAGCGCTTCGGACCTCTCACCTTCGACCTTCGCGTTGGCGCCGACGCACAAGGGCTATGCATGGAGATCGTTGCCTGGCGCCTCGGCCCGCTGCCGCTGCCTCGCCAGCTGGCGCCGCGCTCGCTCGCCAAGGAAAGCGCCGACGAAGCTGGCCGCTTCCATTTTGACGTGCCGATTGCATTGCCAATCGCTGGGCGCATCACGCACTATGCGGGTTGGCTTTGTGTGAACACCGATATTGAGAAGGTCGCCGCTGAATGAAATCCAATCCCGGCCGTTTCCTCGAAGACTTTCGCGTCGGCCAAACCATCGCCCACGCGACCCCGCGCACGGTCACCGAAGCCGACGCTGCGCTCAACGTCGCGCTCACCGGCTCGCGTTATGCGTTGTTCTGCGCCGACAGCTTTGCGCTGGATTGCGGACTGCCCGGCGCGCCGATCGATCCGTTGCTGGTGTTCCATATCGTTTTCGGCAAGAGCGTGCCCGACATCTCGCTGAACGCTGTCGCCAATCTCGGTTACGCGGAGGGGCGCTTCCTGGCGCCGGTCTATCCCGGCGACACGCTCGCCGCACGCTCAGAAGTGCTGGGCGTCAAGCAGAACTCGAATGGCAAGACCGGCATCGTCACCGTGCGCACTACCGGCGCCAATCAGGATGGCGAGACGGTGCTCTCCTACATACGCTGGGTGATGGTGAACAAGCGCGATGCGGGCGCGGCGATTGAAGACGCGCCGCCGGAGACGCTGAAGCCCGCGATTGCGGCGGCGGGTTTGTCGCTGCCCCCGGGGCTCGATTTTTCGAACTATGATGTCGCGCTCGCCGGTTCGCCGCATCTGTTCGAAGACTACGAGATCGGTGAAAGGATCGATCATGTTGACGGCATGACCATCGAAGAAGCCGAGCATCAGCTGGCGGCGCGGCTCTACCAGAACACCGCGCGCGTTCATTTCGACGCGCTGGCGCAACAGGGCTCGCGCTTCGGCAAAAGGCTCATCTACGGCGGGGTGGCGATTTCGCTTGCCCGGGCGCTGGCGTTCAACGGACTGGCGAACGCGCAATTCATGCTCGCCATCAATGGCGGGCGGCACGTGAACCCGCTGTTCGCCGGCGACACGCTCCATGCTTGGTCCGAGGTGCTGGATAAGGCCGATCTCGGCGCCGCGGGCGCGCTGCGGCTGCGCCTGGTTGCTTTGAAGAACCGCACCGCGGCGGGATTTCCGCTTGTGGGAGAGACCGGTGAATACGATGCGAACGTGGTGCTCGATTTCGACTATTGGGCGGCGATTGCGAAGCGGGGATAACAGGCGTGCTGCGACCCCCTCCCCTTGAGGGGAGGGGGCAGGGGGCGGGGTGAGACTCCGTGTTCGATCTGACACGCCTGCTGGCGCCGGCACGACGACACACTCACTACCGCGCCATCCGCCAATCACAACGCACCGAGTCTCACCCCACCCCCCACCCCCTCCCCTCAAGGGGAGGGGG
>JAKFYF010000286.1 GCA_021731005.1 Hyphomonadaceae bacterium | reverse complement strand
GGAGAGCTGAAAGCGTGAGTTTGCACGGCGGAGGGGCGCTGTGTAGCGGGCGGCCCCGCGCGAGCGACGCTCCAGCAGCAGCAACGCCAGCGCGACAAGCAGCAGTGGCGCTGCAATTTGCAGCGCGCCGGCGGGGGCGCCGTTGGAATACCAGACGCGAAAGATCGCGGTGGACAAGGTGGTCAAGCCGAAATGCTGCGCCGCGCCGTAATCGGCGGCGATTTCCATCGCCGCGAGCGCCCCGCCTGCCACCAGGCTTGGCCGCGCCAGTGGCGCCGCCACACGCCAAAACAAGTCGAGCGGCCCCGCGCCCAACGTGCGCGCGGCCTCAAGCGCCGATGTCGATTGGGTGACAAGACCAGCGCGCATGGCGAGGTAGACATACGGGTAAAGGCCGATCGCGTAGACGAACGCCGCGCCCCAAAAGCCCACGACAGGAAAATCGATCAATCCGCCTGGCCAAGTCAGGCTCCCATAGGAGAAGGCAAGCAGGTAGGATGGCGCGGCCAGCGGCGCCACCAAGAGCCACTCGAACAAGCCGCGTCCGGGAAATGCGCACAGCGACACTAGCCACGCCGCGACGGCGCCAAGCACGATGGCGCCCGCGGCGCCGATGAGCACCAAGGCAATCGTGCCGAACGACGCATCGACAAGCAGCGCGCTGGAAACGCCGAGGTCGCCGCGCACCGAAACCGCCGATGCAAGCACGGCAAGCGCCGGGGCCGCGCAGACCATGATGGAGACCGCGGCGAACGGCGTGGTCAGGTCGAATGGGGCGCGCCTCAGCGCCAACCGGCTTCCTCGTAAATGCGCGCGGCCTCGGCTTGGCGGCGCCCGAACGCCTCCAGCGGCACATCTTCCTCCTTGAAATCGCCAAGCGCGGCAAGTGCGGGCGCCGGTGCGATGGCGGGCCGGATCGGAAACTCGACATTGATCGGCGCCAGCAGATTCTGCGCCTGGTCGCTGACAAGATATTCCAGCAATTGGCGCGCCTGTTCAGGGCGCTTGGCGTACTTGGCTATTCCGGCGCCGGAGATGTTGATGTGGGCGCCCGCGCCCGCCTGATCGGGAAAGCACAAGGCGACGCGCGCGGCGGCTTCCTGCTCCGCAGCGTCCGGCGACTGCGCCATGCGCAGCAAATAATAGTGGTTGACGATGGTGGCCTGGGCCGCGCCCGCCGCGAGCGCCTTGATCTGGTCGGTGTCGGCGCCTTGCGGGTCGCGCGCGAAATTGGCCCGCACGCCGGCAACCCATGCGCGCGCGTTGTCGGCGCCGAGCCGTTCTATGCGCGAGGCTAGCAACGAAAGATTGTAGGTGTTGGTCGAACTCCGCGCCACGATTTGTCCGCGGAAACGCGGGCCAGCGAGCGCCTCCATGGTGGCGACTTCTTCCGGCTCGACTGCGTCCTTGCGATAAGCGATCACGCGCGCGCGTTTTGAAAACCCCCACCAATGGCCGGCGGGGCTGCGCAAGCGCTGTGGCACGCTCGCTTCCAGGATGGGGCTTGTCGCCGGCTGAAACAGCTTCGCATCTTGAATGCGCCAGAGATTGCCGGCGTCGGCGGCGACGATGAGATCGGCTTCGGTCGCATCCCCCTCGGCGCGCAGGCGCTCCAGCAATTGCTCGGCGTTTGCCGGGAGCACCCGCACGGCGATCCCGCTCGCTTGCTCAAACCCGTCATAGAGCTTGCGATCAGCCTCGTAATGGCGCGCGGAATAGACGTTGACGAAAGCCTCGTCCGGGGTTTTCGCGCACGCACTCACCAGACCGGCAGCGGCGCCCGATGCGAACACGCGTCTATTCAACAGGGCTGGCAAAGTGGTCTCGTTCGGCGGCATAGTTGCAAACAAGTCGCAATTGCACCTGAAGCCGTGAGCGGTCAAGAGCCGGCTTGACGCATCGGGGCGCCCGCAGCATGGTCCGCGCCCTCCGCGAGAGCCAAATCCGGCCTCCCGGGCGCGTAGCTCAGCGGGAGAGCACTCCCTTCACACGGGAGGGGTCGCAGGTTCAATTCCTGCCGCGCCCACCAGTTCCGGCCTTATTTTTCGAGGGCCGGACCAGAGTCTGCAAACTAAGTCTGCAAACTTTCGTTCTCGACCCGTCACTCCTTCGTTCCGATGAGACCGCGTTTCTGTTGGATCTCCACGGTGATCTTGGCGCTGTTTTGAACACAAACCTCTCGGTTCATGGTGCTGTCCTTGTGGGCGGTCAGGTGGCGCACCTTGTCCAACTCGACGCCCATCTCCCCGGCTTCGGTTGCTGCGCTAGGGCGCGGATGGTCATAGACGCGCTTGGCGCCGCCGGCCTTCACCACGTGCTCCCGAAGCGTGATCATGTGGCCGCGCATGCGGCTATCATCGACGACCGGCTCGTAGGGCTTCCAAGAGGATCGGTGACCAGAAAGAACGCGCCGTTGGCGTCGATCTCGGCTAGCAGCTCATCGCTGAGCGGAATGAACGTCGCCTGGCCTGTCTTAACGGCGCGCGAACGGTTGCGGTTATGCTTGTTTGGCGAGGTCGGCGGCTAATGAATTCCGCTTGGTGGATTGTGGATGCTGCAATTCGATTGCGGCGCTACGAGCGCGCGCCGCTGGCGCGCTGATGTTCGGTCGACCATACTTCAGCGTCGGCTTCAGCGGAGGGGTTTGCGCCGCGCGGCGCATGATTGTCGATCAGCGGATCGGGGCGCGCCAAGCGTTCGAGGTCGCGCAGCTTGCCCAGCCGCACATCAGCCCCGGTCACCTCGACACCGTAGCCGCCGAGCGTCGCGAACGCGCGCGAGAGATTCTCCGGCGTCATGCCGAGCAGGGCCGCCAGCACGCGCTTCTCGTGAGGTAGGTGCACAAGGTCGCCGCCACCGGATTTCGCCCGCAAGGTAAGAAGATAGTTTGCGAGCCGCTCAACACCTCCGCGCAGTTTCTGGTTTTTGATGGTGCGCACGAGGCCGCGATAGCAACCGGACAGTTCCCGCGCGATGGCGACGGCGAAAGGGGCGTCCTCGGCCATCGCAGTGCGGATTGCGTCGCCGGAGATCATCAAAATCTCGCAGCGTTCGAGCGTCCTGGCCGACATCAGGGCGTCGGCGTCGAGCACGACGGCCGCTAGAATAAAGGTCGAAACCGGCCGCAGAATTGTTAGCGTGGTCTCCTTGTCCTTCCACGTTCCCTGCAGTTCGACCTGCCCCTCAAGAAGCACATAGAGAAAGTCCACGGGGTCTCCTTCGAGAAGGAGAGTGGTATGTGCCGGAAAGCGTTGGAGATAGGCGGTCCCCGTGACCCGGTTGAAGGTGTCGTCGCTGACATTCACAAACATCGGCAATGCGCGAACCTTGGGAGTATCGGTGGGGCGCATGGCCAGCCTCGTGCAATCAGCGAAGCGCGAAATCTACCGTAGCGCGCCATACGACTCTTGATCTCCATCAATTGGGAGCGCCGTTAGCGATCATCGCGCTTCAATTGGCTTGATCGACATCAAGCCAATAAGGCTCCGATCGCAATTGAGAGGCCGTTATTTGCCAGGTCGCGGTGCGACGGAGTTGCGACCCTCGATTATTTCGGCGCCCGGGCGGCCTTCACTTAGCAGAGATCAAGTGACGCACGGCGCGCGCAGCTCATGGTCTCCCCGCGCCCACACACGTGGGTGGGTTGATTGCTGGCGAGGGCTAAGCGATGGTCACCACTGCCGAGAGACCGGCGCCAGGCGCGACGGGCGCGCTGTCGATGAGCACGATCGCGTTCACGACGTGCTTCGCGGTGTGGACGATATTCTCGATCCTCGGCGTTCAGATCAAGAACGACCTGGGGCTCTCGGAAACGCAGTTCGGCTTGCTCGTCGGCACGCCGATCTTGACCGGCTCTCTGATTCGCCTGCTGCTCGGCGTTTGGACCGATCAGATTGGCGGTCGTATCGTCTATGCGGGCGTGATGCTGTCGGCGGCGGTTGCGACGTTCCTGCTCTCCTACGCCGAGACCTACCCACAATTCCTGCTCGCCGCGCTTGGCGTCGGCATTGCCGGCGGCTCGTTCGCGGTCGGCATTACCTATGTCTCGAAGTTCTATCCACAGAAGCAACAAGGCGCCGCGCTTGGCATTTTTGGCGCCGGCAATGTCGGCGCGGCGGTGACGAAATTCGCCGCGCCCGTCGTGCTCGCGGCGATGGGCTGGGAAGCTGTGGCGCAGATTTGGGCGGGCGCTCTGGTGGTCATGGCGGTGTTGTTTTTCATCACCACTAAGGACGATCCGGATTTGGCCGAGCGTCGCAGGAGTGGCGTGAAGCCGCGCTCGCTGACCGAGCAGTTCGAACCGCTCAAGAACGTGCAGGTCTGGCGCTTCTCGCTCTATTACTTCTTTGTCTTCGGCGCCTTCGTGGCGCTGGCGCTTTGGCTGCCGCGCTATCTGATCGGCGTTTACGATTTTGATCTGAAGACGGCAGGCATGGTCGCGGCCGCATATTCCATACCGGCGTCGCTGTTTCGAATTTATGGCGGCTTCCTTTCCGACAAGGTCGGCGCCCGCAAGGTCATGTACTGGACCTTCCTGGTCTCCATGCTCGCGACCTTCATCCTCTCCTATCCGGCCACGACCTATGTCGTGGACGGGATCAGAGGGCCGATTGAGTTTCGCTTCGCCATTGGGCCGATCGGCTTCATCGTCGTTGCCTTTGTGCTCGGCTTTTTCATGAGTTTGGGCAAAGCGGCGGTCTTCAAGCACATCCCGATTTATTACCCGAAGGACGTTGGCTCAGTCGGCGGTCTTGTCGGCATGATCGGTGGCCTTGGCGGCTTCGTTTTGCCGATCCTCTTTGGCATCCTGAATGATCTCACCGGCGTATGGACGAGCTGCTTCATGCTGCTGTTCGCGATCGTGACGGCGTCGCTGCTGTGGATGCACTTCGCCATCCTGCACATGGAGCGCGAAGCAGCGGCCGGCGCGCTCGAAGGGTTGCCCCAGCTGCCTGAGATGCAGCCGATCCACACACCCAAGCAAGCGGAAGCACTGGCGCCGAAACTGATCAAGGATTGGCGTCCGGAAGACGCGGAGTTCTGGAAGTCGACCGGCAAGGCGGTGGCCAATCGCAATCTCTGGCTCTCAATTCCGGCTCTATTGCTATCCTTCTCGGTGTGGATGGTGTGGTCAGTCGTTGTCGCCAAGCTGCCCGCGATCGGCTTTGACTACGACACCGACCAATTGTTCTGGCTTGCGGCGTTGCCCGGGCTTTCCGGCGCCACGCTGCGCATCTTCTACAGCTTCATGGTTCCCGTATTCGGCGCGAGACTATGGACGACGTTGACAACATGGTCGTTGCTTATCCCGGCGCTTGGCATTGGCTTTGCCGTGCAGAATCCCGAAACGCCCTATTGGGTGATGTTGGCGCTGGCGTTGCTCTGCGGCTTCGGCGGCGGAAACTTCGCCTCGTCGATGTCGAACATCGGCTTCTTTTTCCCGAAGAAGGAGAAGGGCAATGCGCTCGCGCTCAACGCCGGTCTCGGCAATCTTGGCGTCAGCGTCATGCAGTTCGTCGTACCAACTATCATCACGGTTGGCGTTTTCGGCGCACTGGGCGGCGCCCCGCAGCTGACAAGTGAGGGCGAACAGCTCTTTCTGCAAAACGCCGGCTTCATCTGGGCGCCATTCATCGTCGCCAGTGCGTTCGCGGCCTGGTTCGGAATGAACGATCTCTCCACCGCCAAGGCTTCGTTCGCGGATCAGGCGGTGATCTTCAAGCGCACGCAGAATTGGATCATGTGCTGGCTCTACGCCGGTACGTTCGGTTCGTTCATTGGCTATTCGGCGGCGTTTCCACTGCTGACCAAGACGCAGTTTCCCGACGTGAACGTGCTGCAGATCGCGTTCCTCGGGCCACTGGTTGGCGCGCTGTCGCGCTCGTTGACCGGCTGGATTGCCGACAAATTCGGCGGCGCGAGGGTGACCCTGGTGGTCTTCCTGCTGATGATGCTGGGAACCGGCGGGGTGCTTTACTACCTCGCGGCAAAAGACCAGCCGGGCGCGTTTCAAGGTTTCTTCGCCAGCTTCATGCTGCTCTTCTTCGCGAGCGGCGTCGGCAACGCTTCCACGTTCCAGATGATCCCAGCGATCATGCGCAAGGAAGTGGCGCGACTTGAGCCGCAAATGGGCGCCGAGCAGCAATTCAAGCAGGCGGAGAAGGAAAGCGCGGCGATCACGGGCTTTACCTCCGCGATCGCGGCCTACGGCGCCTTCTTCATCCCCAAGAGCTTTGGCTTCTCCATTAACGCCACGGGCAGCGCCGAGGCCGCGCTCTACGGCTTCCTCGCCTTCTACGTCTCGTGCCTCGTGCTCACGTGGTGGGTGTACGCGCGGCCAGGCGGATTGCTGTTCGATGTCGAGAACAAGCGCCGCGCGCCAAGCAAACCCGCCGCTGCCCAATAGAGGAACCGACAGATGAGCCATGTCCTCGACCGCCTGCTGTTCTTCACCCGCAAGACCGAAACATTCTCCGACGGCCACGGTGTGATGAACAACGAAGACCGAACCTGGGAGGAGGCCTATCGCCATCGCTGGCAGCACGACAAGATCGTCCGCTCCACGCATGGCGCCAATTGCACCGGCTCTTGCTCGTGGAAGATTTACGTCAAGGGGGGCATCGTTACCTGGGAGACGCAGCAGACGGACTATCCGCGCACGCGGCCGGATTTGCCGAACCACGAGCCGCGCGGCTGCTCGCGTGGGGCGTCCTATTCCTGGTACCTTTATTCGTCGAACCGCGTGAAATATCCACTGGTGCGCGCGCGGCTCGTCAAGCTTTGGCGTGAAGCGCGCGCCCACAAGCCGCCGATCGCCGCTTGGGCTTCGATCGTCGAGGATGAGGCCAAGCGCAAATCCTACATGACGCGCCGCGGCGGCGGCGGTTTCGTGCGCGCAAAATGGGACGAGGTCACCGAAATCATTGCGGCGGCGAACGCTTACACGGTGAAGAAATGGGGTCCAGACCGGGTATTCGGTTTCTCGCCGATCCCGGCGATGTCGATGATCTCCTACGCAGCCGGCGCGCGCTATCTGCAACTGCTCGGCGGCGCCTGTGGCTCGTTCTATGATTGGTATTGCGACCTGCCGCCGGCTTCACCGCAAACCTGGGGCGAGCAAACTGACGTTCCCGAAAGCGCGGATTGGTACAATTCGGGCTTCATCATCGTCTGGGGTTCGAACGTCCCGCAGACGCGGACCCCAGATGCGCATTTCTACACCGAGGTGCGCTACAAGGGCACGAAGTCGGTTGTCATCAGCCCAGACTATTCCGAGGCGTCGAAATTCGCCGACCTTTGGATCAGCGTGAAGCAGGGTACGGATGCGGCGCTCGCCATGGCAATGGGCCATGTCGTGCTTACGGAATTCCACCGCGACCGCGAGGTTCCGTATTTCCGCGACTATGTGCGGAAATATTCCGACATGCCGCTCCTGGTGCGCCTCGTCGCCAAGGACGGCGCCTATGTGCCGGAGCGGTTGCTGCGCGCGTCTGATTTCGCCGATGCGCTTGGGCAAGCCAACAATCCGGATTGGAAGACGGTGTCGATCGACGAGACCACGGGCCAAGTGATTGTCCCTTCAGGCGCCATCGGCTTTCGCTGGGGCGAGCAGGGCAAATGGAATCTTGAAGAGAAAGACGCCAATGGCCGTGACGTGAAGCTGCGCTTGGGCCTCAAGGGCGCACATGATCAGGTGGCGGAGGTGCTGTTCCCGTACTTCGCCAACACGGCGTCGAACGGTTTTGCGTCCACCGATCACCCGAGCACGCTGAAGCGCAACATTCCGGTCAAGAAGCTGGCGCTGAAGGACGGCGAAACGTTGGTCGCCAGCGTCTATGATCTGTTCCTCGCTAATTATGGGGTCGATCAAGGCCTGGGCGGAGAGCATCTACCCAAGAGCTTCGACGATCTTGAGCCCTACACGCCGGCTTGGGCCGAAGCAGTGACGAGCGTCCCGCGTGCACAGATCATCGCCACAGCGCGCGGGTTCGCTGTCAATGCGGAGAAAACCAATGGCCGCTCGATGATCATCATCGGCGCGGCGATGAACCATTGGTACCACATGGACATGAATTACCGGGGGGTGATCAATCTCCTGGTTATGTGTGGGTGCGTCGGCCAATCTGGCGGCGGCTGGTCGCATTATGTCGGCCAAGAAAAGCTTCGCCCGCAGTCTGGTTGGGCCCCAATCGCGTTCGCACTCGATTGGACGCGGCCGCCGCGGCAACAAAACTCGACCAGCTTTTTCTACGCGCACACAGACCAATGGCGTTACGAAACGCTCGACGTCGATGAACTGCTGTCACCCACAGCGCCGGATGGCGATTGGGGCAAGACCTTCATTGACTACAACGCAAAAGCCGAACGCATGGGCTGGCTGCCGTCCACGCCGGCGCTGAAAGTGAATCCGCTGGAGGTGTGCCAGCGCGCGAAAGCCGAAGGCATGGACCCGAAGGCCTACGCCGTACGCGAGCTATCCGCGAAGCGTCTGGAGATGAGCTGCATGGACCCGGATGCACCGGAGAATTTCCCGCGCAACATGTTCGTATGGCGTTCGAACCTGCTCGGGTCGTCAGGGAAGGGTCACGAGTATTTCCTGAAGCATCTGCTGGGCACGTCGCATGGCGTGATGGGCAAGGATCTAGGCGGCACGGGGCGGCGGAAGCCCACTGAAGTGCAGTGGCGCGAGCAAGGCCCGGAAGGAAAGCTCGATCTGCTCGTCACCATCGATTTTCGCATGAGCACAACGGCGGTCTATTCCGACATCGTGCTGCCGACCGCGACTTGGTACGAGAAAAACGATCTCAACACCTCCGATATGCATCCCTTCATCCATCCCCTGACGGCGGCGGTGGACCCGGCCTGGGAGTGCCGCTCGGATTGGGACATCTTCAAAGGCATCGCAAGGAAGTTCTCCGAAGTCGCGCCGGAAGCGCTTGGCGTGGAGCAGGATTTGGTGTTGGCGCCGATCCAGCACGATAGCCCTGGAGAAATGGCGCAAAGCGCGGACCCGAAGGATTGGTGGAAAGGCGAGTGCGAACTCGTTCCGGGCAAGACCGGCCCGAACATGGTGGTGGTCGAACGCGATTATCCAAACTTGTACAAGCGGTTCACCGCGCTCGGGCCGTTGATGAGCAAACTGGGCAATGGCGGCAAGGGCTTGGCGTGGAACACCGAGCATGAAGTGGAGGCGCTGGGCAAACTGAATGGCGTCGTCACTGAAGAAGGCGCCACCCTGGGGATGCCGCGCATCGAGACAGACATCGACGCGTGTGAAGCGGTGCTGATGCTGGCGCCGGAAACCAATGGCGAGGTTGCGGTGCGTTCATGGGAAGCGCTCGGCAAACAGACCGGGCGCGAGCACACACATCTCGCCTTGCCGAAGGCGGATGAGAAAATCCGCTTCCGCGATGTCGTGGCGCAACCCCGCAAGATTATCTCTTCGCCGATCTGGTCGGGGTTGGAGAGCGAAAAGGTCTGCTACAATGCCGGCTACACAAACGTGCACGAACTCATCCCGTGGCGGACGCTGACGGGGCGCCAGCAGCTCTACCAGGACCATTCCTGGATGCGCGCGTTCGGTGAGCAGCTCTGCGTCTACAAGCCGCCGGTGGATTTGAAGACCATCGAGCCGGTACGCGGCCGCAAGCCCAACGGCGAAAAGGAGATCGTGCTCAATTTCATCACGCCGCACCAGAAATGGGGTATCCACTCCACCTACACCGACAATCTGATGATGCTGACCTTGAACCGCGGCGGCCCTGTCGTGTGGCTCTCCGAGGTGGACGCCAAGAAAGCCGGCATCGTCGATAACGATTGGGTGGAGGCGTTCAATTCCAACGGTGCGTTGACGGCGCGCGCGGTGGTCTCGCAGCGCATGCGTGAAGGCACAGTGTTCATGTACCACGCGCAGGAGAAAATCGTGAACACTCCCGGCTCCGAGATGACCGGTCAACGCGGCGGCATCCACAATTCCGTGACGCGCACGGTGCTGAAGCCAACGCACATGATCGGCGGCTACGCGCAGTTGGCCTACGGCTTCAACTATTACGGCACGGTCGGCTGCAATCGCGACGAATTCGTGCTCGTGCGCAAGATGAAAAAGGTGGATTGGTTGGAACGTCCGCGGGTGGAGGGCGGCCAATGATCGACGTTTGTTGCCTAGCGTCAGCTCAAAACAACGCTCGTCATTCCGGACGCGCGAAGCGCGATCCGGACCCCAGGGGCGAGCGCGCAGTTCGACGATCCCCTGGGTTCCGGGTTCGGCCCTGCGGGCCGCCCCGGAATGAAGAGCGAGGGCTGCACACATCTATTTGCGTGGAGGCGGGCCCATGAAGATTCGCGCTCAGATCGGCATGGTGCTCAATCTCGACAAATGCATCGGCTGCCATACCTGCTCGGTAACCTGCAAGAACGTTTGGACCAATCGCGAGGGCGTTGAGTACGCTTGGTTCAATAACGTCGAGACCAAGCCGGGCATCGGCTATCCGCGCGATTGGGAAAACCAACAGCGCTGGAAAGGCGGCTGGGTGAAGAAGCCCGATGGGCGCATCGAGCCGCGCATCGGCGCGAAATGGCGCATCCTGGCCAAGATATTCGCCAACCCGGATTTGCCTGAGATCGACGATTATTACGAGCCGTTCGATTTTGATTATCAGCGCCTGCAGACCTCGCCCGAGTTGCAGGCGTTTCCCACCGCGCGGCCGGTGTCTCAAATCACCGGCGAACGCATGGAAAAAATCGTCGGCGGCCCGAACTGGGAGGAAATCCTAGGCGGCGAGTTTTCCAAGCGCTCGAAAGATCAGAACTTCGATGGCATCCAGAAAGAGATGTACGGCGCGTTCGAAAACACCTTCATGATGTATCTGCCGCGCCTGTGCGAGCACTGCCTCAATCCGGCCTGCGTCGCATCGTGTCCTTCGGGCGCAATCTACAAGCGCGAGGAAGACGGCATCGTTCTGATCGATCAGGACAAATGCCGAGGCTGGCGCATGTGCGTGACCGGATGTCCGTACAAGAAAATCTACTACAATTGGTCGAGCGGCAAATCCGAGAAGTGCATCTTTTGCTATCCCCGCATCGAGGACGGCCAGCCAACCGTGTGCTCCGAAACGTGCGTGGGTCGTATCCGCTATCTGGGCGTCATTCTGTACGATGCGGATCGCGTCGAGGAAGCGGCGCGCGCCGACGACAAGGACCTCTATCAGAGCCAACTCGACATCTTCCTCGATCCGCACGATCCCAAGGTCATCGCGCAGGCGCGCACCGATGGCGTGCCGGAAGGCTGGCTTGAGTCGGCGAGGAAAAGTCCGGTCTACAAGATGGCGATCGACTGGAAGGTGGCGTTCCCACTGCACCCGGAATATCGAACATTGCCGATGGTATGGTACATCCCGCCGCTCTCGCCGATCCAGGCGGCGGCGGCGACAGGCGCCATCGAGAACGATGGCGTGATGCCGGATGTGAAATCGCTGCGCATCCCGGTGAAGTATCTCGCCAACCTGCTTACCGCGGGCGACGAAAAGCCGGTGATCTCAGCGCTTGAGCGCATGCTGGCGATGCGCGCCTATATGCGGGCGAAGACCGTGGATGGGGTCATTGATGCCGGAATTGCCGAGCGCGTAGGGCTCACGCCGGCGCTTATTGAAGACATGTACCAGATCATGGCGATCGCCAATTACGAGGATCGCTTCGTCATTCCATCGACACATCGCGAGGGTGCGGAGGACGCATACCACATGCGCGGCGCGACCGGGTTCTCGTTCGGCAACCAGGCGTCCGGCGGACGATCGGAGGTAGGGCTGTTCGGCGCCGCCCGCAAACGCCGCGCCAAGCAAGAGATGGAGAGCTGAAGATGTCTCGCACCTATAAGGCGCTGGCGTTGCTGCTTTCCTATCCAGAGGAAACCTATCGCCATCTCTATCCCGCGGTGTCGAGTGTTCTTGGCGAAGAGGGATTGCTTGGCGACCGCAAGGGCTTGGTGCGGCTAGCGAGTGAATTGGCAAGCGAGGATGTGCTCGACTTGCAGTCGCGCTACGTCCAGCTGTTCGATCGTAGCCGCACGCTCTCGCTCCACCTCTACGAGCACGTTCACGGTGAGAGCCGGGATCGCGGCCAAGCCATGGTGGAGCTGAACAAGCTCTATGCATCGCGCGGCATGCTGCTGAGCGCGCAGGAACTGCCGGATCACCTGCCGGTGTTCCTGGAGTTTCTCTCGCTACTTGAGCCTAACGAGGCGGCGGCGCTGCTGGGCGAGGCGGCGCATGTGCTGACAGCGCTGCGCGACCGGTTGAAGAAGCGCAAATCGCCCTACGCGGCGGTGTTCGCGGCCTTGGTCGATCTCGCCGACACGTCCGCCGATGCGCAAGCACTTGGTGCGTTGATGGCGGAGCCCGAGGACGATCCTGACGATCTCGCCGCACTTGATCGCGCCTGGGCGGAGGAGCCCGTGTCGTTCGGACCGGATCAACAATCCGGTTGTCCAAAGACGGCAGAGATGATTTCCAGAATGGGAGAAAATGCGGCATGAGGGCCTATTCCAAAGCTGGCTTTCGCGCGGTTGCAGTGGCGAGCGCAGTTCTGTGCGCGCCGGGGGCTTGGGCGCAAACCCAAGCCAATGCCGGCGACCTCATCGTCGATGGGCGGCTGCGTTATGAGCATGTGGAGCAGGACGGGCTGACGGATGCCGACGCGGTAACTCTGCGTCTGCGTCTTGGGTATGAACGGGAATTGTTCGAGCACCTCAAGGTGCTGGGCGAAATCGAGGGCGTCGCGCTGATCAGCGACGACTTTGCCGACACTGTGCGCACGCGCCCAGGTCAAGCCGTGGTGCTCGATCCCGAAGCGCTTGAGGTCAATCGGCTGCAAGCGCAATGGACCCATGGCGGCTTCGCCGCGACGTTGGGCCGTCAACGCATCATTCTCAACAACGCCCGCTTTGTCGGCAATGTCGGCTTCCGCCAGAACGAGCAGACATTTGACGCGCTGCGGCTGGCCTATCGCGCGAGCGAAAACCTGAACTTCAACTACATCTATGTGGACCGGGTGCGCCGCATCCTGGGCGACGATAGTCCGAACGGAGAGTGGCGGAGCGACTCCCACAATGGGCAAATCGACCTCAAGACCGGATTCGGCGATCTCTCTGGCTATGGCCTGCTGCTTGATTTCGACAACGCAGCGGCGCAGTCAACTCAAACTTATGGCTTGCGCTGGACCAGAACCATCGCAGCCGACCCCTATCGGTTCACGCTCGGCGCCGAGGTGGCGACGCAGAGCGGCTATGGCAACAGCCCTACGTCCTTCGATCTGAACTACTACGCCGCCAATGCCGGCGTACAGCGCGGGCAATGGCGTTTCGCACTCGGCGGGGAAGTGCTGGAGGGCGACGGCGCGCGTGGTTTTGCGACGCCGCTGGCGACACTGCACGTGTTCCAAGGCTGGGCGGATGTGTTTTTGACGACGCCAGCGGACGGCATCCGCGACTTCAACGGCTCTGTATCCTGGACAGATGAAACGCCGTCATATGGGCGCGCGCTGACCTTCACCACACGTTATCACGACTTTTCATCCGACGATGGTGACGCGGACTTTGGCGGCGAAGTCGATGCGGTCGCGAATTGGCGCATCAATGAACGTTGGGCGGTTGAAGCCAAGGCCGCGTTCTTCGACGGTCAAGATCCACGCTTTGCTGATCGCAACAAGATTTGGCTTGCGGTCGAGCTGAGCCTCTGAAGGAGCACCTCGCATGCATCCTGATCTGCCCACGTTTGCTGTTGGAGAATGGCTGAACCAGGCGTTGTTTGGCTACTACCCCTATATTTGCCTTGCCGTGCTCGTGTTTGGGTCGATTCTGCGTTTCGATCGCGAGCAATATACGTGGCGTTCAGGCTCAAGCCAGCTCTTGCGGCGCAAGCAACTGGCATGGGGTTCAAACCTGTTTCATCTTGGAATATTGTTCCTCTTGCTGGGCCACAGCGTGGGCTTGCTCACGCCGCACGCAATCTATTCGCAGTTCATCAGCGCTGAGCAGAAGCAATTGCTGGCGATCATCGCTGGCAGCGTGGCGGGAGCGGTGTGCTTTATCGGGTTGACGATGCTGATGCACCGCCGCTTCTTCGACGCGCGCATCCGCCGGACGAGCACGTTTGGCGACAACGCCGTGCTGCTCATCCTGTGGGTGCAGCTGTGCCTCGGCCTTCTCACCGTGCCGTTCTCGCTAGGTCATGGCGATGCATCGGTGATGTTGCGGCTATCAAGCTGGGCGCAAGGCGTCCTCACATTCCAGCCGGGCGCGGCCGAGTATGTGCGCGGGCTTGATTGGCCGTATCAGGCGCACCTTCTGCTCGGTCTCACCATTTTTCTGCTCTTCCCGTTCACGCGCCTCGTGCACATGCTGTCGGTCCCGGTGTGGTTTCTGGGGCGTCGGGGCTGGCAATTGGTCCGCACGCGCGCGCCCGAGATGCCGCATCGAAGCGTGAGCGCGCCGCGTCGCACGCCGGCGGAGTGACGCATGGGCCGCACATTGATTAACACTCTGGCGGAACGTGGGGCCGAGCGACATCCGATACTCGAAGAGGCGGGGTGCGGTGGCTCTTGTTCCACGCCTTCGCCTGCGCCCGCGCGCCTTGCGTTTGACGCGCCGTCGGTCAAGGTGAACGGCGTCGAGCTGGCCGAGACGGACATTGCGCGCGAGCTGCAATATCACGAGGGTGCATCGATTGAAGAAGCGCGCGCATCCGCCGCGCGCGCTCTGATCATCCGTCACCTGCTCTTGGAGCGCGCGTGCGCACTCGGGCTCCGCCCGGCGCCGGAGGCAGACGCACTTGGCCGTTGGGAGAGCGATGAAGAAGCGCTGATCCGGAAAGTGCTCGAAGCGGAAGCGCCGCCCATGCCGCCGACTGGCGAGGAATGCCGCCGCGTCTATGAAGCGCGTCGCACTTCCTTTCCGATGGAGTTCGCGGTCGCTGAACCCATCATTCGCGACCGCCTGATGGCGCGTGCGTGGATGGCGGCGTCCGCTGCCTATGCGGCGCGCTTGATGCGGGCCGCCACTATTGAAGGGCTGGAGGTTCTGAAGGAGGCCGTGCCATGATGATCGAGGATCACCTCAGTGGGGCAGCGCCACAGCATCCGGGCGTCATCGAGCGCTCACCACCGGCCTTGCTGAAGGAGCCGTTGGAGTTTCTCTTTGCAGAGCATTATCGGCACCGTCAAATGTGCAAAATCCTCGAATACCTCGCGCTGGAGCCGGCCTTCGACGCAAGCCTCATCGCGGCGACCGACGATTTCATCCGCTACGATCTCGCACTGCACGTGATCGACGAGGAGGAAGACCTGTTCCCCCTGCTGCGGAGGCGCTGCGAGCCTGACGACGATATCGAGGATGTGCTGGGCCGTCTGTCGGCGGATCACGCCCTGGATCAGCAACTGGCTCATATCGTGCGATCGATCTTCGCTCTCGCGATGGAAAAGCGTGCGCCGCCGTCGGCTTTGCCAGGAGGGGCGGAAGCGCTCTTGAAATTGGCGAAACAGGAAAAGAGCCATATGGCGCTGGAGAACGCAGTGGTCATGCCGCTGGCGCGGCGGCGCTTGACCGCGGATGACCTCGAAGCGCTGAGCATGCGTCTGGCCGCGCGACGCGGCGTCATGATGGCCTGAGACATTCATGTGATCGAGGATCTGCTCAAACGGAGTGCACATTGGGCGGCGACGAAGGCGCGCATCGACCCGGAATATTTCCGCCGCCTTTCGGCGCAACAAGCTCCGGATTATCTCTGGATCGGGTGCTCGGATGCGCGCGTTCCAGCCAATGAAGTCGTCAGCCTCGATCCGGGCGAATTGTTCGTGCATCGCAACGTCGCCAATTTGGCGCCGCCGCAGGACGCGAATTTCCTATCCGTGCTGCAGTTCGCGATCGAGGTGTTGAAAGTCAAGCACGTCATCGTCTGCGGACATTATGGGTGCGGGGGCGTGCGCGCGGCATTGTCGGGAAAGCGCCTTGGGCTCATCGATCATTGGCTGGCGCCGATCCGCTGCCTTTATGAAGACGACGCGGAGCATTTCGATCGCATTCTGGACTTCGAAGCTCGGCTGAACGCGGTGTGCGAGGCGAACGTGCTCGCGCAGGTGCGGGCAGTCGCCGCAAATCCGTTTGCGCAGGATGCCTGGACACGTGGGCAGAAGCTGGTCATCCACGGCTGGATTTATTCCATCAAGGATGGCCTCATCCGCGACATGCAGGCGACGGTGTCTGGGCGCAAGGACGCGGCGCGTCTGAGAGTCAGAACTGCGGAATTGCCCAAGCTTGCTCACCCGCACGGATCGGAGGCCG
>JAKFYF010000192.1 GCA_021731005.1 Hyphomonadaceae bacterium | reverse complement strand
CGCGTATCAGACCAACGCCGATTGGTGGCCAAATCAGCTCAATCTGAAGATCCTGCATCAGCATTCGCCGAAATCCGACCCGATGGGTGCGGGTTTCGATTATGCCAAGGAATTCAAGAGCCTTGATCTCAATGCGGTGATCAAGGACCTCACCGAGCTGATGACCGACAGCCAAGAATGGTGGCCGGCGGATTATGGCCATTATGGACCGCTTTTCATCCGCATGACTTGGCACGCCGCTGGCACTTATCGCGTCGGCGACGGCCGCGGCGGCGGCGGCTCGGGCGCGCAGCGGTTCGCGCCTGAGAACAGTTGGCCGGACAATGGCAATCTCGACAAGGCGCGCCGGCTGCTTTGGCCGATCAAGCAGAAGTACGGCAACAAGCTCTCGTGGGCGGACCTGTTGATGCTCGCTGGCAACGTCGCGCTGGAGTCGATGGGCTTCAAGACCTTCGGTTTCGCGGGCGGCCGCGCCGATATCTGGGAGGCCGAGGACGACATCTATTGGGGCCCCGAAGGCAAGTGGCTCGCCGATGAGCGCTATTCGGGCGACCGCGTGCTAGAAGGCAATCTCGCAGCCGTGCAGATGGGCCTCATCTACGTCAACCCGCAGGGCCCCAACGGCAATCCTGACCCGGTCGCTTCGGGACGCGACATTCGCGAAACCTTCGCGCGCATGGCGATGAACGACGAAGAGACCGTAGCGCTCGTCGCCGGCGGCCATACCTTCGGCAAGGCGCACGGCGCGGGGCCAGAGTCAAAGGTCGGACCCGAGCCGGAAGGCGCGCCGATCGAAGCGCAAGGTTTTGGCTGGCTCAGCACCCACGGCAGCGGCAAGGCCGGCGATGCGATCACGTCCGGCATCGAAGGCGCGTGGAAGCCCAATCCCACCACGTGGGACAATGGCTATTTCGACACCTTGTTCGGGTACGAGTGGGAGCTCACCAAGAGCCCGGCGGGCGCGCATCAGTGGAAGCCGCAAGGCGGCGCCGGCGCGGGCATGGTGGCCGATCCGCACGATCCCAATAAGAAGCACGCGCCGATGATGACGACGGCGGACCTCGCGCTGCGCTTCGATCCGATCTACGAGCCGATTGCACGGCGCTTCCACAAGGACACCCCCGCGTTCGCCGACGCGTTCGCGCGCGCGTGGTTCAAGCTCACGCATCGCGATATGGGGCCGGTGTCGCGCTATCTCGGCACGCTGGCGCCAAAGGAAACGCTGATCTGGCAAGATCCTGTTCCGCCGGTCGACCACGCATTGATCACGGAAGCCGATTCCGACGCGCTGAAGGCGAAACTGTTGGCCTCCGGTCTCACGATTTCGCAATTGGCGACCACGGCGTGGGCTTCGGCGTCGACCTTCCGCGGTTCCGACAAGCGCGGCGGCGCCAATGGCGCGCGCATTCGCTTGGCGCCGATGAAGGACTGGGAAGTCAACCAGCCGGCGCAATTGGCGCCGGTGCTGGAGAAGCTCGAGGCGGTGCGGCGAGAATTCAATGCCGGCGGCAAGAAAGTGTCCCTCGCCGATCTGATCGTGCTCGGCGGTTCCGCGGCAATCGAGGAAGCGGCGAAGAAGGCGGGCGTGACGGTGAAAGTGCCGTTCACGCCGGGCCGCACCGACGCAAGCCAGGAACAAACCGATGTGCAATCGGTGAATTACCTCGAGCCGAGGGCTGACGGCTTCCGCAATTTCATCAAGGCGAGCGTGACGCTCTCGCCGGAAGAAATGCTGATCGACAAGGCGCAGCTCCTGGGCCTCACGGCGCCGGAAATGACGGTGCTCATCGGCGGTCTGCGCGTGCTCAATGTCGGCGCGCCCAAGCATGGCGTGTTCACCAGCCGGGCGGAAACTCTGACGAACGACTTCTTCGTCAATCTGCTCGACATGAGCATGAAGTGGCAGCCGGCGGCCGATGGCGTCTACGAATTGCGCGACCGCAAGAGTAACGTAGTGAAATGGACGGCCACGCGCGCCGATCTCGTATTCGGCTCGAACTCGCAGCTGCGCGCGTTGTCGGAAGTCTATGCCCAAAACGATGCGAAGGAAAAGTTCGTGCGCGACTTCGTCGCCGCGTGGGTGAAGGTAATGAACGCCGATCGCTTCGATCTGAAGAAGTAATCCCTGAAGGCTCGCGATGTTTTGCGGGCGGGGCGGCGCTGTCAAAGCGCCGCCTTTTTTTTTGGGATCGGTTGTTGGAAGTTGGAGCGCGCGGCCTCCGGCCGCGCATGCGTCGCCGGAGCGACGCGGTCCAACTGGCCGACGTTTGAATAGGAGATCTGCGACATGGCCAAGCTCATCTTCGGAATGAACATGTCGCTGGACGGCTATGTCGACCACGACAAGTTCGCGCCTGGGCCTGAGCTGTTTCAGCACTTCATCGAGCAAACGCGTGGGTTGACCGGCAGCATTTACGGGCGCGGCTTGTACGAGCTGATGCGCTATTGGGATGAGGATCATCCTGAATGGAACGCGCCCGAGCGCGCCTTCGCGGAGGCGTGGCGGCGCCAGCCGAAATGGGTGGTGTCACGCTCGCTGAAGGAAGTCGGTCCGAACGCGACTTTGCTTGGCGAGGATTTCGAAGCGGCGATCCGCACGCTGAAAGCCGATCTCGATGGCCGCATCGATGTCGGCGGACCAAAGCTCGCGGCGAGCCTGGCGCAGCTTGGGCTGGTGGATGAGGTTCAGATTTATCTGCGGCCGGTGGTGCTGGGGAGCGGCGCGCCGTTCTTCGTTGGTGTTTGGCCGAAGTTGAGCTTGTTGGGGAGTGAGCGGATTGGGGAGGATGCAGTGCGGGTTAGGTATGTGCCGGGTTAGCGGGCAACCCGTCCGCGCCGATGCGTGGTCAGGCGGTGGTGGCGCAGTTGGCGGATTTGGCGCGAAGCATTATGATGCGGTCATGGAGCGAGGTTTCATCGTCGCCGAGATAAAACGCCTCGCGGCGGACGGGGAGGCGCCCGGCCGCCTTCGATTGGAAGCAGAGGCGGGAATCAAACCGTACCATTGGAAAAGGCACTGGGCGCGCTACAGCGACGCTGTAAAGGAAGCGGGTTTCTCGCCGAATTCGCTAAGCGAGCCCTATAGCGATGAAACGCTGATCCTCCACATTGTGGCCGTGGCTCGCGACATAGGCGGCTTCCCCACCGAAGGCGACCTATTGGTACGACGGACGAGTGACCCGCAGTTTCCAAGTGCGAAGGTGTTTTCGAGGCTAGGCAAGAAAGCTGAGACAGTGGCGAAGGTCGCGGCCTATTGCGAAGCACATGGGCTCCTGGACGTGCGGGCGATGTGCGAAGCAACACCGATAAAGCCCGCGAAAGCTCAAGACACCAAGGCAAAAAGATTAGCCGATGGTCACGTCTACCTCATTAAGTCTGGCAAGTTCTACAAGATCGGTTTCAGCGTCCACGCAGGTGCTCGCGAACGCCAACTCGCAATTCAGCTCCCGGAAGCTGCCGCCACGACTCATGTGATCCCCACCGACGATCCGGCTGGGATCGAAGCCTACTGGCATCGGAGGTTCGCCGACAAACGGAAGAACGGCGAGTGGTTCGATCTGAGCCGCGAAGATGTTGCGGCGTTCAAACGCAGGAAGTTCATGTAAGAAAGAAGGTCGGTCCCTTCGGGTCGGCCGTCGTGTTTTCTCATTGCCGAGCGCGGGCGCTGGTATTTTGGAGGTTGGAGCGCGCGGCCTCCGGCCGCGCATGCGTCGCCGGAGGCGACGCGCTCCCTCTTTCGGTGGTTTTGTGTTTCGCGTCCCCCCCTCTCCTCTCCTGCGCGGGGTGTCGGGCGGTTGGAGGTTGGAGCGCGCGGCCTCCGGCCGCGCATGTGGCTCGATGGTTCGACGGTAAGCGCCGCCGGAGGCGGCGCGCTCCAACTTGGCGCCGTGGTTGAAGGAGGGAGCGCGCGGCCTCCGGCCGCGCATGCGTCGCCGGAGGCGACGCGCTCCAACTTGCTTCTAGTTGCGCCTAAGCAAACAACTTCGCCCAGTTCCGCGCCTCACGCTTCCGCCAGCCGCCGCGATGATACGCGTCGCTGACGATGATCGGCGCGACGCTTGTTGCTTCGGCGAACACCATCTGCTCGTGCACGGTGGAAACCTTGCCCCAGCTTGCGGCTTCTTGCAGCGTTGAGGAGGAGCAGGCGCCGTCGCGGACGTCGGCCACCGTGATCTGCACGGCATATTTGTGCACTTCGACATCGTGGTGGCCGAGGATTTCGGCGCACACGACGGTGTCCTGCGCGAAATTCTTTGGCACGCCGCCGCCTACCATGAAGAGGGCGGTGGTGCCGGCGGCGAGCTTGATCTCGGTCAGTTCGCGGAAATCGCCGCCGCTATCGATCGTCAGATACGGCTTGCCGGCTTTGCGGCGCTCGACCTGGTGCTTGACGATGCCGAAGCCGGCCGAGCAATCGGAGAACGCCGGCACGAAAATCGGCACGCCTTTCTCGTAGGCGCGCTGGATCAGCGAGTCTTTCTTCTTGGCATTGCCGGCGGCGAGCCATTTGCCGAGCTCATAGATGAATTCGCGCGACGTGTAGGGACGCGGCTCCAGCGCGTTGCAGATCTCAAAGATCGTGCCATCGACGTGCTGGAGCTCTTCCTCGTCGATATAGGTGTCGTAGATGCGGTCGATATAGAGCGAGCGCAGCGTGTTGTCGTTGGGGATTTCCTTGGCCTGGTAATGCCTGAAGCCCAGCGCTTCGAGGAAATCCATGTCGATGATGCAGGCGCCGGTAGCGACGATCGCGTCGGCCATGTTGTACTCGACCATGTCGCGCCACACGTGCAAGCAGCCGCCCGCGCCGGTGGAGCCAGCCATGATCAGCCAGGTCGAGCATTTCTCGTCCTCAAGCGCCATGTTGAGGATTTGCGCGGCGCGCGCGGCGTCGCGCGAAGTGAAGCTCATCTTGCCCCACGCGTCGATGATCGGGCGCGCGTCGAAGCTGGCGATATCGATATGCTCGACGGGGGAGGAGAGGAGTTCGGCTTTGCGGTTGGAGTCGATCTTGTCGGCCATGGGAGGTGCTCCTACGGCGGCGTCGAAACTAATGGATCACACGGACGCTCCGCCCACGCGCGATCGGGGCGTGAGATAGGGCAAAGCGCGGGGATTGCAAGGAAATATGGACCGCCGGCGCCCTCGCCGGCATGGGTGCTTCAACGCACGCAAGTCACGGCCTTGCACACACCGATGCCGGCAAGGGCGCCGGCGGTCCAGTTTACTCCGGCAAATGCCGCGACAAATCCATGCTGTCATGCAGGATGCGGACGATGACGACGCGCGCCTCCTCGACGCGATAGACCGGGAAGTGGCGCCCTGGCCGTGACAGATGTAAGACGCGATACCCGGCGCCGAGGTCCTCTCGCATGCGGGCTGGAGCGGCGAACGGGTCCTGCGCAAGGCGCGCATGCGCTTCCTTGAAGAGCGCACGGTAGCGCTGCGCCTGGCGTGATCCGAAGGTCTCGACGGTCCAGGCAATGATGTTGGCGTAGTCTCGCTCGGCCTCATGGCTGAGCTTGGGGGTCCAAGCTTTGCCGCGCGGGGCCTTCATCTGCGCTGGGACTTGCGTAGCGCCTTCGCCGCCAAGTCGTCCAAGTGGGCGTCAAGTTCATCAAAGGAGTCGAACTCCCGAAAATGCCCCGCCGCGATGCTGGCTTCGCCTTGCCGCACAGCCTCGCGCAGCGCTACTAGCTTGGCAGCGTCCTCCGCTTCACGCCGCTCGATCAGGCGCAGGCCTTCGCGCAGCACTTCGCTGGCATTCTGGTAGCGGCCCGAGCCGACCAGCGTCTCGATCAGTTCTTCCTGGTGGTCGGTGAGGACGACGTTGCGTGTTGGCATCATGGCAGATTATGCCAATACGCGGTTTGGGTCAAATTGCCGTTGCCGGCCACCGGAAAGGAGCGCGGCCGGAGGCCGCGCGCTCCAACGTCCAACCGTCTAAGCCTGCTTCGGCTTCCGCGCCCGCTTCGGCTTGGCCGCCGCCACGTCCCCGAACATGCTCGGCCACGGCGCGTCTTTCGACATTATTGTCACCGCATCGCCAAAACCGTTGAAGCGGGTGGCCATGGCCATGCCGTAGGCGCCGAGCGAGCCGATCTCGATCAGGTCGCCTTCTCGGATGTCGGCGGGCAGCATGAACGGGCCAGCGGCGGCGTCCATGCTGTCGCAGGTCGGCCCGTAGAGCCGGAACGGCGCGAGACGGGCGCGGCTCGGTTCAGTGCGCAACAGTTTCGCCGGGAACGACCAGTTCAGATGCGTGGCGTCAAACAGCGTGCCGAAGGCGCCGTCGTTCAAATAAAGCGCATCGCCCTTGCGCAGTTCGACGCGCGCGACCGTGGAGCCCGCTTCAGCGACTAGCGCGCGGCCGGGTTCGGCCCAGAGCTGAGCATTCTGAGCAACGAACATCTCTTCAAAGCCCGCCTTGATCGCGTTGATGTAGTCGAGCATCGGCGGCGGGTTCATGCCGGGATAGATCGCTGGAAAGCCGCCGCCGATGTCGACGATGTCGGCCACCACGCCGGCCTTAACAATGGCGCGGTTCACCATCGCCATGGCGGCGCGATACGCCTCCGGGCGCATGCACTGGCTGCCGACATGGAAGGAGACGCCGAGCATCTCTTCGCTAACCTGGCGCGCGCGGCGCAGCAGCGCCGGCGCCTCTTGTTCGGAAGCGCCGAACTTACGCGCCAGCGGATAGGCCGAGCCCTCGCCGGACACCGCAAAGCGCACCATCAGCGTGAGGTCCTTGGCGTGGCCGGTTTCGGCAAGGATTTTCTCGAGTTCGTCTTCGCTATCGAGGGCGAAGGTCTTGACCCCGAACTCGTGGAAGGCCCGGGCGATGGCGCGGCGGCTCTTGACCGGGTGCATGAAGGCGATGCGCGCATCGGGATAACGCGAAGCGACAAGCTCCACCTCGGCCTCGGAGGCGACATCGAAGCCCTTGACGCCGTTCTTCCAGAGCGCATCGAGCACCCAAGGCGAGGGATTGGCCTTTACCGCGTAAAGCACCTCGCCCGGAAAATGCGTCGTAAACCAACGCGCAGCCGCGGCGACGCGGTGCGGGCGGGCGATAGCGACAGGACCGTCCGGCGCTTGGCGCGCCAAAAGATCAAGAGGCGAGAGGACGTGGTCCATCCGGCTGCTCCCAAAACTGCCACCGCTTCTTGCGGTGTGTTCAAACCCAGGCCGGCGTTAGTCGGACATGCATTAATGTCAGGTCCGCCCTTTGGTCCCGAAAGATTCGGGGAGCTTGCGCCGGAGGATCGCCAGGAAGCTTCCTGCTTCCCGTTGCTCGCGATCCCCCAGGTGGCCTGGGCCGAGGGGGCGTTAGTGGACGCTGTTTCCAGGTCCGCCGGTAACATTGCCAGATATGGTGATTATTCGCCAAAGTAAAGAGAGGAACGTGGTTAACTCGCGTGGCGGATGCGCAACGATCAGGCGCTGTCACAAAACCGCAACCTAAGTGTCGCGCGTACTTTAAAGAAGGGCCTTAACCCCCGCCTCGCCCGAGTGGCGAACCGCGTCCTGCCAGGGCGCGGAACTCGAAAAAGAGGGGGCCTTCATGAGGAATGGAATTACCACTGCCGCGTTAGCGGCGTTAGCGGCGGCCGCTGCCGTAAGCACCGCGCAGGCGCAAACGCCACCACCGCCGGTGACCCAGCCAATGAGCGGCGCACCGGAAATCCGGGACGGACAGCAGCGCTTCAAGATGCGCGGTCGTTTTCAGTACGACGTGACGTCGAGCGACTGGGATGACAACGCCGAGCAGGGCTCGCGCTCTTATGTGCGCCGCGCCTTCATCGGCGCCCAGGGCCGTTTCACCGACCATTGGCGCTACAAAATTGACTTTGTGCTCAATCCTGGCGCCGCTGAAGCTGGCGCGGCGACGGGCGCCACGCTTCGCCTGTGCCAAGACAACCTCACCGCCGCGATCGTCCAGCGCGCCGCTTGCATTGCGGGCGAGACTGATCGCGGTCCGATCGTTACCGCCGTTGCCGGCGGCGCCGCCGGCGCCGACGATGTGGCGGTTGATGACGCCTACCTCGAATACGCGGGCGATTTCTTCTCGTTCGTCATCGGTGAAAACAACGTCACCGCCCCGCTTGAGGACCGCACGTCTTCGCTCGACATTCCGTTCATCGAGCGTTCGAGCGTGATCAACACGTTCGGATACGGCCGCGCCGCCGGCGCAGCGCTGTTGACCAACGGCGCCAATTGGATGGCGGCGGTCGGCGTTTACGGCGACTCGCTGAACAACCAGGACAACAACTTCAACAACGACGAAGCCAGCCAAGTGAGCGGGCGCTTCACCTGGGCGCCGATCTTCGAAAATTCGCCGGAAAGCTACACGCTGCTGCATATTGGACTCACGGCTCGTCAGCGCTACAACGGCGACGACTCGGCGACACGTTACCGGACGCGTCCGCAGAACGGCCGCGGCAACCGCTATATCGACGCCGGCAGCGGCCTCGCCGGCCAAGGCGACACAACCTATGGCGTCGAGCTTGCCGGCCAGTGGAACTCGGTCGGCTTCACCGCCGAGTATCACACGCTGGAGGGCGACACCGCCGCGGGCGTCAATTTCGATTTTGACGGCTACTACGTGGATGCCTATTGGTCGCTCACCGGCGAGCCGCGCGTGTATCGCGGCAACACCGGCTCGTTCGGGCCGATTGTCCCGCGCCATGGGATGAACGAGGGCGGCTTTGGCCACCTGATGCTGTCGGCGCGTTACGATTACGTCGATCTGAGCGATCCTGCCGGCTCCTCGACTTCGGCGGGTGAGCAAAGCGCTCATGCGATTGGCCTCGACTGGATTCCGGTGGATCACGTGCGCTTCAAGCTCAATTACGCTTTGAGCGAAATGGATCGCGCCAACCCAGCTCAGGCCGACATCGACGCCGAAGTGATCAGCCTGCGCACGCAGTTTGATTTCTGATCGTCTGTCACCGATTTTTCGATTGGAGAATTACCACATGAATCTCAATTTCATCACAAGAGCGGCGGCGCTATCTGCTGTCGTCCTTGCAGTGAGCAGCGGATCGGCGTTCGCGCAGGCGACCGCCCAACCGTTCACCATCCAGATTGACGGGTCGTCCACGGTGTTCCCGCTTTCCGAAGCGGTGGCGGAGGGCTTCCAGCAGCAGACCCAAGGCCGCGTGCGCGTCACCGTCGGTGAATCCGGCACCGGCGGCGGCTTCCGCAAATTCTGCCGTGGCGAGATCCACATCTCCGGCGCCTCGCGGCCCATCCGCACCAGCGAGATGGCGACGTGCGCGGCTGCCGGCATTCAGTACGTCGAAATCCCCGTTGCGTTCGACGGTCTCACCGTCGTGGTGAACCCGTCCAACCCGATCCGCTCGATGACGGTTGCCGAGCTGCGCCGCATTTGGGAACCCGCCGCACAGGGGCGCGTGACCAATTATCGCCAGGTGAACCCGTCGTTCCCCGACATGGCGATGCAGCTCTACGGAGCGGGCAGCGCATCGGGCACGTTCGACTACTTCACCGAAGCGGTGAACGGCACGGCGCGCGCTTCGCGCACCGACTACACCCCCACCGAAGATGACAACGTCACCGTTCAAGGTGTTTCCAGCAATGCCGGTGGCCTGGGTTATTTCGGCTTGGCGTACTACGAAGAAAACCGCTCGCGCCTTCGCGGGCTGGCGATCGACAACGGCAACGGCCCGGTGGAGCCGTCAGTCGCGAATGTAACGAACGGAACCTATGCTCCGCTCTCACGTCCGATCTTCATCTACGTCAACGCAGCGGCCATGCGTCGTCCGCAAGTCGCGCAGTTCGTGCAGCACTACGTCAACAACGCCGGCGCTTCCGCCACGCGCGTCGGCTATGTACCGCTGCCGGCGAGCGCCTACGCAACCTACCTGCAGCGCGCCCAACGCCGCCAGGTTGGCACGGCGTTCGGCGGCCGTCAGGCGATCGGCATCACGATCGAGCAATTGCTCGCTCGCCGCCTTGTGATGACGCCGACGTCGTCCGACTAGCCCGCGAGAGCCAGCGGGCGGACGATTGCCCGCCGGCGCCTCTCGACAGGCGGCGATTCGCATATGACACCAACGATACGAAGTGCGACTCACGACCAAGGAAACTCAAGCCCCATGCAAGGCTTGAACCCGTCATTCCGGACGCGCGATCCGGAACCCAGGAGCGACAATTCTACGCTTGCCCCTGGGTTCCAGGTTCGGCTTCGCCGCCCCGGAATGACCGACTCTGAGGACGGGGTTGTGTTAAAGGCGCTTTGGAACGGATGGAGCAGGGGCGGTGGACCGGGATTTCACTACCAAACGCACGCGTCTCGGCGAACGCGCCATTGAATTGGTGCTGTTCGCCGCCGCCGCCTCGGCGATGGCCATTATTGGCGGCATACTCTACGTAGTGCTGTCGGAGGCGGTGAAATTCTTCGGCCAGGTGTCGTTCCTGGAGTTCGTCTCCTCAACCACCTGGACGCCCACCTTCGACAAACCCCAATACGGCATCGCTCCGCTGCTGACCGGCACATTCATGTCGACCATGGTGGCGCTCGCCGTCGCCGTGCCGCTGGGTCTCTTGGTGGCGGTCTATCTCTCGGAGTTCGCAAGCCCGCATGCGCGCGAACTGATCAAGCCGACGCTGGAATTGCTCGCTGGCGTGCCGACTGTTGTCTACGGTTATTTCGCTCTGTTGTTTATCACGCCGCTGCTGCAGCGTGCGCTGGCGCCGTTCGGGATCGTGCTGCCGGGGTTCAATCTGCTGTCGGCGGGCATCGTCATGGGGCTGATGATCATCCCCACCATCGCCTCGCTTTCCGAGGACGCCATGCGCGCGGTGCCGCGCACCATGCGCGACGGCTCTTTCGCACTCGGCGCAACTCGGCTCGAAACTTCGCTCCGCGTAGTGTTCCCCGCCGCGGTTTCAGGGATTGCCGGCGCCATCATTCTAGGCATGTCGCGCGCCGTCGGCGAGACCATGATCGTGGCGATCGCAGCCGGTCAGCAGCCGGTCATGGTGTCATCGCCCACACAGCAAGGCGCCACGGTCACCGCCTTCATTGCTCAGGTGGCGCTTGGCGACATCCCGTTCGGCACGCTTGAGTATTCGAGCATTTTCGCCGCCGGCATGGCGCTCCTGGCGCTGACGCTCGTGTTCAACTTCATCGCCTTCGCGCTGCAGCGGCGCTTCCGGGAGGCCTATTGATGAGCGCCGAAATCATCCACGATATCGCCGCGCACCCCAAGGGCCTGAAGCTGCGGCGCTTCAAGGACACGAGCTTCATTTTCTGGGGCGTCATCGCGACCTTCATCGGCTTGGGCACGCTCGCCGCCCTCGTCGGCCAGCTCATCCATGATGGCGGGTATCGCCTGACGCTTGACTTTCTGATGAGCTTTCCGTCGTCGGATCCGGGGGAAGCGGGCATTCTCTCGGCTTGGGTGGGCTCGATACTGGTGATCCTCGCCACTGCATTCATCGCCATTCCGATTGGCGTGCTGGCGGGCATATATCTTGAGGAATACGCGCCGAAGAATGTCATCACCAGCGCCATCGAGATCGCGGTCAACAATCTCGCGGGCGTGCCTTCCATCATTTTCGGTCTGCTGGCGGTGGGCTTGTTCGTGCAGGCGTTCGGCTTTGGCCAGACCATCTTGACGGCGGGATTGACGCTGGCGCTGCTCATATTGCCGGTGGTGATCGTGACCACGCGCGAAGCCGTGCGTGGCGTGCCGCAGGAAATGCGCCAGGCCGCGCTCGCCGTCGGCGCCACCAAATGGCAGGCGACGCAGCATCACGTGCTGCCTTACGCGCTGCCGGGCGTGGTTACCGGCGTGATTATCGGCATATCGCGCGCGATCGGGGAAACAGCGCCGCTCATTCTCATCGGCGGCTTGACCTTCGTGGCGTTCCTGCCGATCACGCGACCGGGCGATGCCAAGTTCGAAGTGATTGGCGCTGTCGACGAGTATGGCGCTCCGGTTACCCCAGAAGCGAGCGAGAGCGTGCGCATCGCCCAGGATGGCGTCGTGGTGTTGCCGGATTTCAGCGAGATGCCCGTGCACGCGGGACAGGTAGTCGATCTGCCGCACGGCGCGACGGTGCAAACCACGGCGAGCTGGGGCGACGCGGTGGCGAGCTGGCTGCCTGCCCATTGGCTCGGCTCGGAATTCACGGTCATGCCGATCCAGATGTTTAATTGGACCTCGCGGCCGCAGGCGGAGTTCCTGGAGATAGCCGCCGCCGCGGGAATTGTGCTGCTGGCCATTACGCTGCTGCTCAACGGCATGGCGATCTGGTTGCGTTACCGGCTGCGCAGAAGCATCAAGTGGTGACTTGCTCCCCTGTTTACGGGGAAGCTGTCGGCACGCGATAGCGCGATGACCGAGGGGACGGGGCCGCACTTGCCCCCTCCCGCTCGCCGCGCTCGCGACCTCTCCCGCAGGGGGGGAGGGCTAAACCCGCGCGGCCTTTCCCGCCTGCTTGGCTTCGCGCTTCAGCCGTCGGCGCTCGCGCGCGCGCGCGCGCAGGTCCCGCAGCTTGTGCCAGAAGCGGCGTTTGCCTTCCTTCGGCAGCGGTTCGAGGTTGCGGCGGAAGTCTTCCGCGCACGCGCGCCAGGAATAGCGCTCGGCCAACGCGCGCGCGTCCTCGCGCTTGAGCGTGAGCGCCTCCAGGCACGCCTTGCGCAAATCGGTATCGACCACGCCGGCGCCGGTGCCCGGCAGGATGTCCTTCGGGCCCGGAGCGATAAACGCCGCCACCGGCGTGCCGGTCGCGGCCGCTTCCAGGATCACCAGCCCGAACGTGTCGGTGAAGCTTGGGAAGACGAATACGTCGGCGTCAGCGTAATGGCGCGCCAGCTCTTCGCCGAATTTGGAGCCGACAAAGTGCGCGCCGGGGTATTTGGCCGTGAGCTCCTCACGCGCCGGCCCGTCGCCGACCACGACTTTCGAGCCCGGCAGGTCGAGTTTCAGGAACGCCTCGATGTTCTTCTCCACCGACACGCGGCCGACATAGATGAAGAGCGGCTTCGGCAATTCCCTAAACAAGCCGCCGTCGATTCCGCGTTTGCTGGTATGAAACAATTCCACATCGACGCCGCGGCTCCATAGCGCGATGTTGCGGAAACCCTGCAGGCGCAATTGCTCCATCATCGTGGGCGTGGCCACCATGACGCGGCCGGACCTGTCGTGGAACGCGTGCATGAAGCGATAGCCCGCCCACAGCGGAATCCACTTGAAACGCGCGGTCACATATTCGGGAAACTGGGTGTGGTAGCTGGTCGTGAACGGGAATTTATGCTTGAGGCAGACCGCGCGCGCATCCCACCCGAGCGTGCCCTCGGTGGCAATGTGCACGGCGTCCGGGGCAAACGCGAGGAAGCGATCCTCCACGTCCTCGCGCGCGCCCAGCGCCAGTTTGATTTCCGAGTAGGTGATCAGCGGCACGGAATTGGGATAATCGGCCGGGGAGATGACCTCGATCTCGCAGCCCATGGCTTTCAACTCGCGCATGGTGTTGGCGAGCGTGCGCACCACCCCGTTCACCTGCGGCTCCCAGGCGTCGGTGACGAGCAGGATTTTCTTGGCCAGGGGCGGTCCCCCGGACAGCGTTTCGGGCGGGCCTTCCTCGGCCTCCACATCGGTAAGGTCGGGTTCCGTGCTCATGGGCGGGCCGGTTGACCACGCGGGGCGCGCCGGCGCAAGAGGGCGGCTTGCCCCGCAGCCGGCGGGCGCGCATGTAGCGGGCCATGTCCCTGGATTTGGCACCCGCCCTCGCATTGCTGCGTCAGCATGTTCCTGGCCTGGCCAGCATTTATCTGTTCGGCAGCCAGGTTGGGGACAGCGCGCGCGCCGACAGTGATATCGACCTCGCGGTTTTCGCCGGTCGGCCGCTGCCGCGCACGCAGGTTGTAGACCTCACCTTTGAACTGGCCGCGCTGCTGCGGCGCGATGTGGATTTGGTCGACATGGCGAGCGCCTCAACGATCATGCAATTTCAGATCTTGGCCGAAGGTCGCCTGATCGATGCGCCCGACCCTGACGCGGCGGCCCTGTTCGAATTGCGGATCATGCGCGAGTATCAAGACTTAAAGGCGCGCCGGGCGGCGGTCGAAGCGGATATTGTCGAGCGCGGGCGGGTCTATGGTTGATAACGTCATTGTCGGCAAAGCCGAGATTATCGAGCGTTGCATCAGGCGAGCGAGGGACGAACTCGCCGCAAGTTCTGACTTTGGCGCCGATTATACCCGCCAGGATGCGGCGATACTCAATGTTGAGCGCGCCTGCGAGGCTGCGATCGACATCGCCAACCGCATCATCCGCCTGCGCGGACTAGGCGCGCCTGCGTCGAGCCGCGACGGTTTCGCTGCTCTTGTTGCCGGCGGCGTGATTGAGGAAAACCTCGCCGCTCGGCTCGTGCGCATGATCGGGTTTCGTAATCTTGCCGTGCATCAATATCACAAGCTCGACATCGCCATCGTGCAAGCTGTCATCGAGAAGAGTCTCGACGATCTGCTCGAATTCAGCGCCCTGGCGCTACGGCTCACATTCTCTGAATAAGTGGAATGTCCATGCAATCATCGCCGCTTCCACACGCTGCCGCCGCCATCGACTGGGATGCGCTCGATGCGCTGAAATATCAGGACGAGGACGCAGCCGTTGCCGCGCTGCTGGCCGAACCTCCCCTCGATGCCGCCGCCCGCGCCAGCGTCAATGCCGAGGCGCGTGCGCTGGTGGTGCGCGCACGCAGCTTGAAGCGGCGCAAGGGCGTGATGGAGAGTTTCCTCGAGGAATTCGGGCTCTCCAACGCCGAGGGCCTGGCGCTGATGTGCTTGGCCGAGGCGCTCTTGCGCGTGCCCGACGCGGAAACCGCCGACAAGCTGATCGCCGAGAAGATCAAGACTGGAAAGTGGGGCGAACATCTCGGCAAGTCCGATCACTGGCTGGTCAATGCCGGAACCTGGGGGCTGATGCTGACCGGGCGCATCGTAAACCTGCCGCAGGAAATGAAAGGCGAGGCCGGCGAAGTGGTCGCGCGCCTGGTGCAGCGCGCCGGCGAGCCTGTTGTGCGCGCGGGCGCCATGCAGGCGATGCGCATCCTGGGCGAGCAATTCGTGCTTGGGCGCACGATCGGCGAAGCGCTCAGGCGCGGCGGCGGGATGATGCGTCAGGGTCTGGCTGCGCGTTATTCCTTCGACATGCTGGGCGAGGGCGCACGCACCAATGCCGATGCAGAGCGCTATCTCGCAAGCTACGCCAATGCGATCGATGTTGTTGGGGGGGCGGCGGACCGCGCGTCTTCAGACGCGCAGCCAAGCGGGGCTGAGGGCCCGCGGTCCAAGAACGGGATATCGGTCAAGCTCTCGGCGCTGCATCCCCGTTACGAAGCGCGCCAGGAGCCGAGCGTCATGGCTGAGCTTTATCCGCGCGTGCTGCAACTCGCGGAAGCGGCCAAGAAATGGAACATTGGTTTGACGCTCGACGCAGAAGAGGCCGACCGCTTGGTGCTCTCGCTGAAATTGTTCGAGCGGCTGGCGAGCGAGCCATCGCTCCAGGGCTGGGAGGGCTTGGGGCTTGCGGTTCAGGCCTATCAGAAGCGAACGCGCGCTTTGATCGAACGACTGGCGCTGCTCGCGCGCAGACGCGGCGCGCCAATCCAGGTGCGGCTGGTCAAAGGCGCGTACTGGGACGGCGAGATCAAACGCGCGCAAATCATGGGTCGTCCGGATTTTCCGGTGTGGACCACGAAAGCCGCAACCGACGTGCACTATCTCGCGTGCGCGCGTGATTTGATCACCGCCGGCGATAGTATTTTTCCGCAATTCGCCACGCACAATGCTCACACGGTCGCCGCCGTTCGGCGCCTGGCGCAAAGCGCGGGGCGCGAGGGGACCTACGAATTTCAGCGTCTGCACGGCATGGGCGAGGCGCTCTACGCGGCGCGCGAACCGCTACTGCCGGTGCGTGTGTACGCGCCGGTTGGCGGGCACGAGGATTTGCTGCCTTATCTGGTGCGGCGTCTGCTCGAAAATGGCGCCAACACCAGCTTCGTGCACTCGTTCCTGGATGACGATGTGTCGCCCGAGATCGTCGCCGCCGACCCGATCGCGACTTTGGAAGCGCGCCCGCGCCGGCATCCGCGCTTGCCGCCGCCGGCGCAACTTTATGGCGCGAGCAGGCGCAATTCGACGGGGCGGGATTTGAGCATTGCGAGCGAGCGCGAGGCGCTGCGCGCGCCTCCGCGAACCTTCTCCCTTGCGGAGAAGGCGGCCGCGGAGCGGCCGGATGAGGGGCGGGCCGATAAGTCGGCGCCTGAGCGTTTGCACGCCCCTCACCCCC